>JBMFHK010000065.1:0-13951 GCA_049976865.1 Solirubrobacteraceae bacterium
AGTTATCACCAGCCTCGACCCGACCGTCCAAAACCCGCCCATCACGGGCGACCCCGGACCGATCGACCAACGGCTCATCGAAATCATCCGGGAGGTCCGCGCCGAGCATGGGGCCGAGGTCTTAGAGGTTGAGGCGACGCCCGATCACGTCCACCTGCTCGTGTCCTGCGACCCGCAGTTCGGGATCGCGAGGCTCGTTCGTCTGCTAAAAGGGCGGTCCTCCCGGATGCTTCGCGCGGAATACCCAAGCCTCAAACGGCGCATCCCGACCCTGTGGACGAACAGCTACTTCGTGGCGACCGTCGGCGGTGCGCCCTTATCGTTGGTCAAGCAGTACATCGAGAACCAGCGCACAGCCTGAGAAAAACCGCCGGGGCTTATCCCTCCCCACAGCTAAAACCGGGGGCATCTCAGCCCCGGATCCCATCTCAGTGATGGCGAACAGGTGTTCGTGCTTTTTCCGTCCGGGGGAGGGCGTAGAACTTGTAACTGATGCTGTACGAGCTGCGGGTTGAGAACCTGCTTTTGATGGAAAGGGCGCAGCTGCGCCTCGGGCCGGGTCTCAACGCCCTGACCGGGGAGACGGGCGCTGGCAAGACGCTGCTGGCGCAAGCGCTCAACCTTCTGCTGGGAGGCAAGGCCCGTCCCGGGATCGTCCGGGACGGTGCGGCCGAGGCTTATGTGGAGGGCGTGTTTGAGTTGCCGCCAGGCCTTGCCGGTGGCCGCGATGAGCGGATCGCGCCAGATTTGCAGGAGCTTGTGCTCGCGCGTCGTGTCTGGCCTGATGGACGGACCCGCGCCTACGTTGCTGGCCGGTCCGCGACGCTCGCCGATCTTAGGGAGCTGGGTGCGCGCATGCTGTCGTTTTATGGTCAGCATGAGCACCGCAAGCTGACCGTGGCGGCCGCACAGCTTGACGTGCTTGACGCTTTTTGTGGACCACGACAGTCGCATCTGCGGGCGGCCATGGCGCAGGCGTATGGTCGTGTGCGTGACCTGGAGGAGCGGCTGGCCGAGGTGGAGAGCCTGGTTGCCGGGCGTGAGCGGGAGCTCGACCTGATCGGTTTTGAGCTCTCCGAGATTGAGCAGCTGGCACCGAGTGTGCAGGAGCAGGAGGAGCTGCGGGCGCAGCGGGAAAGGCTGCGCAACCAGGAGGCGTTGCGTAACGCGGCTTTGGCGGGCGCCGAGGCGATCACCCCTGAGGAGGGTGATGGCGCGGCCGTCCTGCTGGCCCGGGCTGCGCATGCGCTTGAGGCGGTGACGGTGGCGGATCCGGCGCTGAAGCCGCTGGCTGAGCGGCTCAACACTTTGCGGTTTGACGCTGAGGACACGGCGGCAGAGCTGCGCAGCTATCTGGCGGGGCTTGAGGTGGAACCCGGCCAGTTGGAGGTTATTGAGGAGCGCCTTGAAGCATGGGGGCGGCTTGAACGTAAATACGGCGGCGGGATAGCGGAGGTGCTCGCCCACGCGCAAGCGTGTCGCGCTCGCTGTGACGCGCTCAAGGATGCCGAGCTCAGCGGCGAGGCGCTCACCAGGGACTTGGAGGCTGCGCGCGCCGAGCGTGACGAGCTGGGCGGACAGATGAGTCGTGTCCGTGCAGAGCGCGCGCCGCTGTTGGCGGCGGCGGTGGGTGAGCGGCTGGCGGAGCTGGCGATGGGAGAGGCCCGCGTGGAGGTGGCTGTACGCCGGCGGGAAGGGGGATACGGCAGACGCGGCGCTGACGAGGTTGAGTTCCTCATTGCGCCAAACCCGGGACTGCCGTTTGGGCCACTGCGTGAGATCGCGTCGGGCGGGGAACTCTCTCGGGTTATGCTGGCGCTGCTGAGCGTTGCTCACGACGACCAGCAGGCCTCAGCGGACGGTTCGCTGCTGGTCTTTGATGAGATTGACGCGGGGATTGGGGGACGCACCGCCACGGCGGTGGGGAACCATCTTCGCGAGCTGGCCAAGGGCAGGCAGATTTTGTGTATCACGCATCTGCCGCAGATTGCGGCGATGGCGGGCACGCACTTCACGATCGTCAAGGACGGGTCGGAAACTCCGGCACGGACCTCGGTGCACGCGCTGGCAGGCGAAGATGTTGTCGTGGAGCTGGTGCGGATGCTCGGCGCGGCCGAGGACGACGCCGCGGCGCGCGGGCACGCGCGCAGGCTGCTTCAGAGTGCGGCTCCAGGTCTCACAGCGGCGGGCGCCGGGAGGATCGGTGCAGTCGGTTAGCGTCCGCCCTGTCCGCTAAGGTCAGAGATGGTCGAGCACAGAAGTAAGGATCAGGCATGAGCCAAGCGCAGACGCGATTCATATTCATCACCGGCGGCGTAGTTTCGTCGCTCGGCAAGGGCATAGCGGCGGCTTCGATCGGACGGCTGTTGCGTTCGCGGGGCCTGTCGGTTCAGATCCAGAAGTTCGATCCGTACATCAATGTGGATCCGGGCACGATGTCGCCGTATCAGCATGGTGAGGTGTTTGTCACAGAGGACGGCGCCGAAACCGATCTTGATCTTGGCCACTACGAGCGTTTCACCGACGCCAACGCCTCGCGTGCATCCAACGTGACGGCGGGCGGTATCTACAACAGTGTGATACGCCGTGAGCGGCGTGGCGATTACTTGGGCGCGACCGTCCAGGTGGTGCCGCACATCACCGATGAGATCAAGCATCGCATCACAGTCATGGCTGATTCCGCCGATGTTGACTTTGTGATCACCGAAATCGGCGGCACCGTCGGCGACATTGAGTCGTTGCCGTTTCTGGAGGCGATCCGGCAGTTCCCGGTGGAGGTTGGCCGGCGCCGCTGCATGTTCATCCACCTGACGCTGGTCCCCTACATAAGTCATGCTGGCGAGCTGAAGACCAAGCCCACGCAACACTCCGTCAATGAGCTGCGACGCATCGGCATCAATCCGGACATGCTCATGTGCCGCTCAGAGGCGGTGCTTTCCACTGAGATCCGCAAGAAGATCGCACTGTTTGCGAGCCTGCCGGTCGACGCTGTGATCTCCGCCTACGATGTGCCGGACGTTTACAGCTGCCCGATCACCTTCCACCAGCAGGGCGTGGACGATTACATCCTGGGCGAGCACTTCCGGATCGACGCTCCCGAACCTGATTTGGCGAACTGGCAGGCGTTCCTGGACCGTGCCGCCTCACTGACCGAGGAGGTGCAGGTCGCCTTGGTCGGTAAGTACGTCAAGCTGGAAGACGCCTACCTGTCGGTTGCCGAGGCGCTGCGTCACAGCGGCATCCACAACGGTTGCCGGGTCCGGATCGCGTGGGTGGACTCCGAAACCGTCGGAGACCCCGAGGTGGACGTTTTGCTGCGAGGTGCTGACGGCATCCTGATCCCAGGGGGGTTCGGCGGCCGCGGGTTTGAAGGCAAGATCGCCGCCGCCAGGATCGCACGTGAGTCGGGCATCCCGTTCCTCGGCATCTGTCTTGGCATGCACGTGGCTGTCAGCGAGTTTGCCCGTCATGTGGCTGGCATGCCGGGGGCTAACTCCACGGAGATGGATCCTGAGACACCTTACCCGGTGATCGACCTGTTGCCCGAACAGCGTGAGATCGCCGACATTGGCGGGACGATGAGACTGGGGGCCGACCCGGTCAAAATCCACGAGGGCACACAGGCCTATGCGGCCTACGGTGAGGCCGTTGTGTATGAGCGTCACCGCCATCGCTACGAGGTCAACAACCACCTGCGCAAGCAGCTGGAGGCTGCCGGGCTGGTGTTCTCTGGGACCACTCCGGATGAACGCCTGGTCGAGGTCTCAGAGCTCTCGCCAGAGGTGCATCCCTTCTACGTAGCCTCCCAGTTCCACCCGGAGTTCAAATCCCGGCCGGAACGCCCAGCGCCGCTGTTTCGTGAGTTCGTGGGTGCGGTGTTGCGCTATCACCACCAGCACGGCGCGCAGCCACCGGTGGACGCCGGCGTGCAGGTGGCTGGCGCCCGGCTCACGGTCTGAGCCGGGTTGGCCGCGGGTGCGGCACGGTGAGCCCTGTGGTCGGTGAGGTGCAGCGCGCCCGCTTGCACAAGACGTTTGCCGAAGTTTGCGCAATCCCCAGCCCGACGCGCCATGAGCGCGGTGTCGCCGACTGGCTCACACGCGAGCTTGCCAGCATGGGCCTGGCTGTGCAGGAGGATGACTGCGGCTCTCGGGTGGGCGCCGACGCCGGCAATCTGCTGGTCCGGTTGCCAGGCACAGGTCAAACCACGGTCCTGCTGTGCGCGCACATGGACACCGTGCCGCCGCAGGCGGCGCTCCAGCCGGTGCAGCGTGACGGCAACTGGATCAACGCGGAGCCGGGAATCATCGGTGCGGACAACAAGGCTGCGGTTGCCGCCATGGTTGAGCTGGCGCGGCTGTGGAGGCCGGCAGACCGGTGTCTGCCGGCTGTTGGAGTGGAGCTGCTGTTTACGATCAGTGAGGAGGACGGGCTACGCGGGGCCAGAGAGTTTGACCTGGGTCGCCTGAAGAGCAGCTTCGGCTACGTCTTTGACCACGGCTCCCCGGTCGGGGAGATCATCACCGCATCCCCGACCTATATGCGTATTGAAGCTGAGTTTCGTGGCCGCGCGGCCCATGCCGGCGTTGCGCCTGAACGTGGCGTCAACGCCATCACCGCAGCGGCCGCAGCGATCGTCAACATGCCGCAGGGGCGCCTGGACTCTGGAACAACAGCCAACGTCGGGATGGTGTCGGGCGGTACCGCGGCTAACGTCGTGGCCGAGCGCTGCCAAATCACCGCGGAGGTCCGGGCGATCGAGCAGACGCAGCTGGGCCGCTATGTAGCCGAAACGGTCGATGTGCTCGAAGATGCCGCCAACACGGCAGGCTGCGATGTCAGCGTGTCATTGCAGGAGATGTTTGCCGGGTACAAGCTGGGCGAGCGCGACCGTACGGTCGCGCTCGCGTCTCGCGCGCTGCGCCGGATCGGATATGAGCCGACCAGGCGCTCAAGCGCTGGCGGCTCGGACGCAAACGCGTTTCGCAGCGCGGGATTTGCCTGCACCAACCTCGCCAACGGCACCGAGAACGCCCACGAGCCCGCCGAACGGGTTAGCCTGGCCTCGCTTGAGGCCAACCTCGAGCTGATGCTCGCCCTGCTTGAGGAAGCCGCCGCGTGATCACGGTTGCGTTAGCTGGGCGGGTGGACGCTGCCAGCTGACGCTCCTCAAGCGACGGCTCGCAGACGACGGGCCTGTTCGGCGGTGACCAAGGGATCCTGATTCTGTCCGACGATGTCCACCAGCCGCTGCGATGCGGCGGCCAGCGTGGACTCGGCGTCGATCGTTGCCTGACGTTGCCGGCGGATCGTTTCGTCAATCTGCTTGGTGGCGTGATCCATCTCAGTCAACGTCGCACTGGTCTTTTGGACCGTCTCTGCAACCACCCGGCTCTGGCTGGTGACGTTGCCGATGTGGTCGAGCGCTCGGACGGCCGCACTGCCTGCAGCCTCGGCAAGCTGGCCAACCTCTTGGGCCACCACCGCAAAACCACGTCCCATCTCGCCTGCGCGAGCGGCCTCAATTGCTGCGTTTAGCGCCAGCAGCCTGGTCTGAGCGGCAACGTCGGTGATCTCCCGGGTCACCTCGGCAGCGGCGGCGGTTGTGTGGCGGAGCTCAACGCTACTGCGCACCGCAGCTTCAATCTGTTCGCGGGCGTCGGCGGCGGCAGACACCGACTCCCGGGCGCTTGCCTCGATCGTATCGCTGGCCGCCGAGAACACACCAAGAGTCTCGTTGATCGTGTCGAGCGCCTCTCGCGCCTCCTCGGCGCTGCGCCGGCGTGCTTGCGCCTCTGCGGCCTCACGTTCCAGGGCTGCCGCGGCGGCGTCTGCCTCGCGCTGACGGTGCGCCTGCTCGCGTTCACGCTCCTGCTCCAGGGCGGCCTGCTCGCGCTCACGATCGCGGTCGGCGGCCTCCACCTCGTGCAGGCGCCGGGCTTCCTCGCGTTCACGCTCCCGTTCCAGGGCGGCCTGCTCGCGTTGGGCCGCGTTTACGCGCTCAGCTTCGAGCTGGGCCTGTGCGGCGCGCTCTCGTTCGGCAGCAAGTTGCTCGCGCTGGCGCTGCGCGGCGATCGCAGCTTCCTGGCGTTCGCTCTGGGCCTGCAGTTCCATTGCACGCCGACGTTCGGCAGCCGCCTCCCGCTCCGCGGCGGCAGCTTCCCGCTCTGCTTCGCCGTCTCGCTGGCGGTTGCTCATCTCCTCCAGCAGACCGTTCACGGCCCTGGCCAGGGCCGTCAGGTCGCGTGACGGGGAGCTGACCAGTTGTCCGGTGGCAGCAGCGTCAGCCACCGCCGCTTCAAAGAGGCGTGTGCGCCGTGTCACACGTACACGCTGCGCGAAGATGCTGATCGCCAGCAGAGCCACGCCCAGCACGCCGATGATCAACGCGCTGCGAGTAGCGTTCTCAGCGGCTGCGGCGTGGATCGGGCGCGGAAACGTCGCCATCAAGACCAGCGGTGGCGCGCCCTCCGCGGCGTGCACCGCCACCAGCAGATCAGTGCGTGAACTGCTGACATTCACGGTCCGGACCGTGAGCGCTCCCAGCGAGCTGGGTACGGTCGTGCCGGCGTCCAGGACACGCGAGCCGGTCAGCCGCATGGGGAGTCGCGCACGCGTGCCGAACCCCGCGACGCCGGCGGCGTTGAACGCTTGCAGTGCCACGAAGGTCCCGTCTGAGGGCCCATTGCCGCTGGTGTGAACGACCGGTGAAGAGCAATACAGGTAGTACACGCCAGCGAGCAATATGCCGCAGGTGGCGGTGCCGGGCTTGGCGTTTTTGGGCAAAACGGCCGGGTTGGCAATCGCGCGGCTGAGCCCTGCGCCCAGGGCGACATAGCGTGAGCCGGTCGCGGGTATGGTCCCCCCGCTGACCACGTGGCCTGCGGCATTGACCAGCACCACGCCGCCGAGGTGGAAGCTGTCGCGTAACTGTGAGGCCACAAACAATGACGCCATCGCCTGACGCTGGTTGTGGGCGATCACGTCGTAGGCGGCGCTCCACGCCGAGTTGGTCACAACGAAGTTGCTTGCTGCCGCGCGCTCATAGTCGAGGCCGGCCGAGATACGCTGCGCTTGACCTGCGATGTTCTGCCGTTCGAGCCTGTCGAAGGTGCCGGTCGTGGTGGAGCGCAGGATCAGGTACGCGATCGCGATGGCGGCGATGAACGCCACAGCGACCCAGGTGTATTCGCTTCGTGCAAGGTGACGCACGTGAGGCAATCTCTTCATAATCTGCGTGTCGGCGTGTGGACGCGATTCCTTGACTCTTAGAGTCAGGGGCCCGGCAAACGCACTGGGTCTGGACCACCTAACATCCGGGGTTGGCGCATGGTTGATTTCGACGTAACAGCCGAGCAGGTGCTGTGGCAGGGGGCGTTGCTGAAGGCCGGCACGGAGACCTACCGTTACCGGGATGGGAAAGAGAAGACCTATGAGAAGGTCTGGCATCCCGGTGCCGTGGCGGTTGTGCCCTATGACCAGCGGCATGTCTGGCTGGTCCGGCAGCCGCGCGAAGCCTCCCGTCAGACGGCGCTGCTGGAGATCCCAGCCGGCAAATGCGACCGGCCGAATGAGCCGCTGCTGGCGCTTGCCAAGCGCGAGCTCATTGAGGAAACCGGAAAGCTCGCGGGTAGCTGGCAGATGGTGTTTGAGTTTTTTCCGTCTCCCGGCTTCTGTGATGAGCGACTGACGCTGTTTGCTGCCACTGACTTGAGCGACGTTGAGGGCGGCGCGCAGCCCGATGGGGACGAGCAGATCGAGATCGTTGCGTGGCCGCTTTCAGACATCCCGGCGGCGATCAGCTCAACCCAGGATGGCAAGACCCTGGTGGCGCTGCTGTGGCTGGCGCGCCAGCTGGGGGTCTGAGCGCAGGACTGACGCCGCCTGAGGCGAATTAGGCTACATGGCGACGCTCACCACCAGCTCACCAGCTCAGCGGCTGACCGAGCTCACCCTTGACTTCCTTGCCTACCTGGAGCTGGAGCGAGGGCTCTCACGCAACACGCTGGAGGCGTATCGCTCCGACCTGGCGCAGCTCGGCGTGTTTTTGAACCGTCGGGCGGTCGACCCGCTGGAGGTGGACGGCGCGGTGCTTGCCGACTTCATCGGCGAGCTTGCGACAGGGGGTGCAGCACAGCGGCCGGCTGCTCCCGCGACACTGCAGCGCAAGGTGGCCTGTCTACGCTCGTTCTACCGTCACATGCGGCGAGAGGGGCTGCTGGACCTGGATCCGACCAACAACATCAGGCCGCCACGCCAGCGGGCGCACCTGCCGCGGGTGTTGACCAGGGACCAGGTCAACCGGCTGCTCGCGCAGCCGAAAGGGTCCGGAAACGCAGCGGTTAGAGACCGCGCCCTGCTTGAGACGATGTACGCCTGTGGGCTGCGGGCATCGGAGGTCATCGGTCTCATGCTCGGCGATCTGGACATGCAGGCCGGTGTTCTGATCGCCCGGGGCAAGGGCTCCAAGGAACGCCTGGTGCCGGTCGGGTCAAGCGCTCTGCGAGCGCTTGAAAACTATCTCACGCCGGTGCGTTCGCGGCTGGTGGGCGCCCGTGAGGAGACGCACGTGTTTGTGAGTCTCCGTGGCGTGGCGCTCTCCAGACAGGGCCTGTACAAGATTGTGCAACGCCACGCGCGCAGCGCGGGCCTGGGTGATCTGATGAGCCCTCATACGCTCAGGCACACGTTCGCCACCCATTTGCTGGCCGGCGGCTGCGATCTGCGTTCGCTGCAGGAGATGCTCGGCCACGCTGACATCGGCACCACCCAGATGTACACGCACCTTTCCTCCGAGCGGCTGCGTGACGTTTACTTCCAGTCCCATCCGCGGGCGCATCTGCCAGACCGGTGATCATATGATCAGCATCGATGCCGGAGCTGCCCGAGGTTGAAACCATTCGTCGCCAGCTGGCGCCCCGTCTGGAGGGGCGCCAGCTGGTCAGCGTTGAGATCCTGGACCATCGCTTCAGCCAGCCTGCTGCGGCTGAGCTGGTCGCCGCGGCGTTGACGGGGGCCCGTGTTACGCGCCTGGGACGGCGGGGCAAGTATCTGATCTGGGAGCTGGATGACGACCGCAGCCTGCTGGTGCATCTGCGGATGACCGGTGTGTTACTGCTGGACGCCGATCCGGATCTGCCCCACACGCGCGTACGGTTCGGACTCTCGGACGGTCATCTGCTCACCTTTGTGGATCCACGACGCTTCGGGAACGGGCGGCTGATGCCGACCAGCGTTGAGCGCGATGCCTATCTGAACGGGCGTCTTGGCCCTGAACCGTTCACCACGGCGTTCAGCGCCGCTTACCTTCGCAGCTCGGCGCGTGACCGTTCGCTGCCGGTCAAGTCGTTCATCCTCGACCAGCGGCGGATCGCTGGCGTGGGCAACATCTATGCAGATGAGGCGTTGTACCGGGCCGGAGTGCATCCGCTGCGTCAGGCTGGCAAGCTGACGTTCGCTCAGTGGCAGGCGCTCAGGGAGGCGATCGAGACGGCGCTGAGCGCGGGGATTGACGCAAAGGGCGCGACGATCGACGATTTTCGTCATCTGGACGGCGCGCACGGCAGCTTCCAGGACAGCTTCCTGGTTCACCGGCGGGCTGGCGCCCCCTGCTTCCGCTGTGGGACAACGATTCGCAAGCTGGTTGTGGGCGGCCGTGGCAGCTACGTGTGCGAGCACTGCCAGCCGCCGCCCCGACGGACGGCGGTCAGTCGGCCAGCAGTGTCGGCAGCGCTCCAGAGTGGTCGGCGGCCCGCAGCTCGGTGAAGCCGCCAATTGACTGTCCGTCGATCAGAACCTGCGGGAAGGTGATCATGCCGGTGGCCTCGCGCAGCTTGGTGCGTCCGTCCGGGTCGCGCGAGAGATTGATTTCCTCGTAGGTGACTCCGCGCTTGTCAAGGAGCGCCTTGGCGCCCGTGCAATAAGGACACATGGTTGTGGTGTACACCGTGACATTCTTCATGGCTTCAGAAAATATAGCGGGGGTGTCAGGTGGTCTGGCACAGTGTGAAACATGCCCGCGTCACTGAAGACCGAGGCGCTCGTGCTGAGGTCTATTCGTTACGCCGAAGCGGATCGCATTCTGCATGTGTATACGCCTGCGCACGGCAGGCAGGGGGTGATCGCCAAGGGTGTGCGGCGTGCGCGGAGCCGTTTCGGTGCCCGCCTGGAGCCGTTCAGTCATGTTGCTCTGGTGCTCTATCAAGGCCGTGGCGAGCTGCTCACCGTGACGGCTGCGGACACGATCGCAGCCAACGGCGGCTTGCGTGAAAGCGCCGTCCGCCTGGATGCTGCGGCACGGGCCTGCGATGCGGTATGGCGGCTGTTTGAGACCGGCGAGCCGCATCCTGAGGTATTCACGCTGCTGGCCAATGAGCTGAAGCTTTTGGCCGGCGGGACGGCGGCGGCAGGTCCGGAGAACGCTGTTGCGTTCCGCTTGAAGCTGCTGCTGGCAGCCGGGATCCTGCCTCAGCTGGGCGCCTGCGTCAGTTGCGGTGATCGGCAGCACCTCGTCGGCTTCTCGCCCTCGGCTGGCGGGGTGACCTGCTCGGCTTGTGAATCCGGGTCGTTTGCGCTTGACCAGGAGGCGTACACGTTTTTGGTGATGGCTCTTGGCAGCCCGCTTGCCCAGATCCCGGCGGCGTCTGAACGAGCACTCAGACTTGCTGATCGCGCGATCCGTGAGACCGCTGAGCATCACGCACAGGTCAAGCTGCGTCCGATTCCGTACAGGTGAGTGCTGGGCGCGCAGGGCGCTGCCAGAATGGGACTGTGACCAGCTCCTACGAGCACCCACGCGGGCCTACGGCGGCGGCTTTTGCGGACCGGATGATGCGGCGGGAAGCCGCTGAGTTCTCACCGCTGGCGACGCGGTCCTACCCTGGTCAGCGCGAGGCGCAGGAAGCCGAGTGTGGCTTGCGGACGCCGTTCCAGCGGGATCGCGACCGGATTGTGCACTGCAAGGCGTTCAGGCGTCTGAAACACAAGACACAGGTGTTTGTGCTGCCGGTCGGCGACCACTACCGGACGCGGCTGACACACACGCTGGAGGTGACTCAGATCTCCCGGACCGTTGCCAGAGCGCTCGCGCTCAATGAAGATCTGACCGAGGCGATCGGCCTGGGTCATGACCTAGGACATCCGCCCTTTGGCCACATCGGCGAAGAGGCTCTGGACGAGTTTCTCAAGGATCGGTTCGGCCGCCGGTTCTGGCACAACGAACATTCGCTGCGAGTCGTCGATGTACTTGAACGTGAAGGGCGTGGGCTGAACCTCACCGATCCGGTCCGTGACGGGATTCGCAACCACTCCTGGCGTGCGCCGGCGCCGCGCACGCTGGAGGGGCAGATCATTCGCGTCGTCGACCGGATCGCCTACCTCAACCATGACATTGACGATGCGGTCCGCGGCGGCGTGCTGGCTGACCGCGATCTGCCGGTTGAACCGATCCGGATCCTTGGGGAAACCGGGTCCCAGCGGATCGACACGCTGGTCCACGATCTGGTTGAGCGCTCCGCGCTTGCCGGTGCGATCGTTCAGTCGCAGGCGGTCGGAGACGCGATGGCGCAGCTGCGCGAGTTCATGTTTGAGAACGTCTATCTGAGTCCTCCGGTCACGCATGAGCGGGAGAAGATCCGTGGCGCGTTGAGGACCCTGTTTGATTATTTCTGCGACCATCCGGACCGGATCCCGGACTCGATCCCAGAGGCGGAGCTTGCTGATCGCGTCACAGATCACCTCGCCGGGATGACTGACCGCTACGCGGTGGCGTTGTTTGAGACGCTGGCGGTTCCAACTGCGTTCACGCCGTGAGTCGCTACACCGCCGACTCGCGCGACCGCGTGCGGGATGCGGTGGACATGGTCGCGCTGGTCGGCTCGCGGGTCGAGCTCACACGGCGCGGACACGACAGCTATTTTGGATGCTGCCCTTTCCATGATGAGCGCACCCCCTCCTTCCACGTGCGGCCGGAGGAGAAGCACTACCACTGCTTTGGCTGCTCGGAGTCCGGCGATCCCTTTGACTTTGTGATGCGGACCGAGGGCTTGGACTTCAAGGGGGCGCTCGAGTACCTGGCGCAGCGCTTTGGTGTCAGGCTCCAGACCGAGGAGGAGTCTCCGGAGGCGGTACAGACGCGCACCAGACACGAGCGTCTGTACGGCCTTCTGACACGCGCCGCAACCTACTACGAGCGTTACCTGTGGGAATCGACGGCCGCCTCCTCCGCACGCAAATACATGCTCGGACGCGGTCTGACCGAAGAGACGCTCAGGAGCTTCAGAGTTGGATACTCGCCAGCGGCCTGGGACAGGATCGTCACCGTGTCACAAGCGGCCGGCTACACAGGGGAGGAGCTGGTGGCGGCAGGCCTTGCCCGGCAACGACGCGGCAGCGCAGGCACGCTGCTTGACCGCTTTCGTGGGCGGGTCATGTTCCCCACTGCCGACGCGCGCGGCCGTGTGGTCGGCTTCGGCGCCCGCATCCTGTCGCCCGGCGACGGTGAAGCAAAGTACATCAACACTGCGGAGGGCGAGGTTTACCACAAGCGATCAGTGCTGTACGGGATCGACCTGGCCCGGGTGGCGGCTGCCAAGTCCGGACGGATGGTGTTGGCCGAGGGGTATACGGACGTGATGGCGCTGCATCAGGCTGGCATCCGTAACGCGGTGGGCATCATGGGAACCTCGCTGACCAGCGAGCAGGTCAGGGAACTTCAGCGGTTGGTGTCCGTGCTCGAACTGTGTCTGGACGCCGACAACGCCGGGCAGGAAGCGATCGTCCGTGCCGCGAAACTGTGCGCGGACTCTGACCTTGAGTTGCGGGTCGTGATGCTAGCGCCCGGCCGGGACCCCGGTGATCTGACCGGAGCGCAGGGCGTCGCGGAGCTGCAACGGCGGCTGGGGGAATCGGTCCCGTTTGTGGCCTTCCAGGTGGAGCGGACGCTCGCCGGCGCGGACCTCACAACGGCGGAAGGCAAAGACCGCGCCATTGCGCAGCTTGCGACTGTCATCTCGCCGCTCTCGCCGAGCATGCTGCGCGACGAGCTGGTTCGGCGCAGCGCCGGTGTGCTCGGCATATCTGAGGCTCGATTGGCGGCGCTGCTGGACCTGCACGGAGGCTCTCACGGCGGGCCGGTGTCGCCTGTGCGCCAGCCGGCTGGGGGTACCGGCGTTGGTCCCGTGCGATCTGGGTCCGGCCAGGCCCAGTCGCGATCACGCGCCTTGCTGGCGCCGCTTGCCGTGCCAGACGCCGGTGGCGCTGTGGCGCGGCGGGGGGCTGCGGACCAGACGCTCCCTGGCTCTGCCAACATACACGCGGAAAGGTCTTTTTTGACGATGTGTCTGGCCGCCCCGGAGCTTGGGGCCGCGGCGCTGGCCGCGATCGATCCAGAAGAGCTGTTTCTTGACGACCGGCTGCGCCGGGTCGCCGGCCTGCTGCGCGACCGGCTGAGCAGCGGCGGCGTGGATATAGAGGACGTTACGGTGGATATTGCGCCCGGCGATCCGGAACTGTCGGCGGTGGTCAAGGATCTCGTCGGCCGCGCCCGCCGCGGCCGGGCGCTGAGTGCCGACGAACTGCAGCACGCGATGCTTTTGCTTGAACGCGACCGGTTGGCGCGTGAGATTCGTTACCGGCGGGACCATGGCGGCACGGGTCTGGCTGAACTCTCCGCCGCTCACCAAGCCGTGCTTGACAGCATACGCCGGGTCGTTACCCGCCTTGAGAAGCCAGTCTGAGTGCGCCACCATGACGCCCCGCCGGGCAGATCGCTACAGTAGGCGGCGGTTGGACCACAGGCTCTGATACCCGTTGTCGGCCAAGCGTTGGGGAGTAGCTCAATGGCAGAGCATTCGGCTGTTAACCGAAGGGTTGTGGGTTCGAGTCCCACCTCCCCAGCTAGGAGGCTGGTGTAGATCGGTGTTCTGCGGGGGTTGAGGAGCGCCGTGGCGCC
>JBMFHK010000066.1:0-13716 GCA_049976865.1 Solirubrobacteraceae bacterium
CTTTAAGACGGGCGACCATGGTCCCAATATAGTCCGCTCAGATGGATATCCCTTAGCGATGTATAGGCCGATGACGGTGATTGAGGTGACCGCGAAGAAGGCCACGGGGTAGCCGGCTTTGTTCGGGAAGAAGGCGGGAATCGTCACGGCGGCGGCGGCCAGCACCACGAACATCACCGCGTAGGCCGGGGTCTTGTTCGCGCCCAGACGCCGCCAAAGCTGATGACCGGGCACGGCGCCGTCACGGGAGAACGCGAAGGTCATCCGTGATGCGCTGGTGACGCACGCCATGCCGCAGAACAGCTGGCCGGCCGTGGAGATGAAGATCACCAGCTTGGCCAGGCCGCTGCCCAGCGCCGTGGTGATGATGCCCAGCGCCGGGAAGCCGGAGCTGTCAATCGTGCTCAGATGGTTGGGGGTGGCGGCGAAGGTCAGTGCCAGCAGCACGATCCAGCCGATGATCGCCGAGTAAAGGACCGAGCGGTACACGCCCTTTGGCGCCGCGTCCGCTGCGCCGTGCGTTTCCTCGGAGATGTGAGCGGAGGCGTCATAGCCGGTGATCGTGTACATCGTCAGCAGAAAGCCGAGCGGCAGCGTGTAGAACCAGTACATCCCGTGCCCGAAGGAGCCAAAGGCGCGGTGCGTGAACACGTATGACACGCTCGCGTGGTGGCTTGGCACCGCGAACAGGATGATCGCGATCACCGCGACACCAATCACGTGCCACCAGACCGAGATGTTGTTGAACAGCGAGACCAGATGGCTTGAGAAGACGTTGATCAGGCCGTGGATGATCAGGAAGAAGCGAGACAGCGCAAAGATCACGTGTGCGTCGTAATGGACGTTCGTGGAAGCGAAGTTGAAGATGAAGTTGAGGTTGTAGAGCCCAAGCAGATATTGTGCGAAGCTGGCGGCTGCGTAGTCAACCGAGGCGACGACGGCGATCAGCCCGATCAGGTTGAACCAGCCGGTGAACCAGCCCCAGCTGGGTCCTCCGAGCTTGGAGGCCCACTAGTAGATGCCTCCCGAGGTCGGCATCGCTGACGCCAGCTCAGACATGGAGAAGGCAACGGTCAGGACCAGCAGCGATATCACCGGCCAGGCGATTGAGATGGCGATCGGGCCACCGTTTAGGAACGCCTGCCCGTAGCTGGTGAAGCAGCCGGCCAGCACCGAGATGATCGAGAACGAGATCGCAAAGTTGGAGAACGAACTCCAGCCTCGCTTCAGTTCCTGTTTGTAGCCAAGCTCCGCGAGTTTGCGTTCGTCGGCTGAAAGCGTCGACATCAGACCTCCCTCAACTGTTGCCCTCGGGTTTGCCGGCGCGACTAAATGGATCGGTCTCCGGCCCTTTGTGCGCGATGCTCTCGACTGCAGATTGATCTGTCAAGTGAGCGAGGACAATTTCATACGTTGGGAGAGCGAACTGGGCCGGCCCTTGGCCCGCTGGCCAAGGGCCGGGGGCTCACAGGGCGTTGGCTTGCCACCGACCCGCGAACAAGCGGTTGTGCCTCGGGTGGCGGGCTGCGCCTCGGGTGGTGCGGCTGCGCTCAGGCCGCTTAGCGGCTGGGCAAAAGCCCGCCAAGCACGTACTCGGTGCCGTGCAGGTGCTCCGCCACTTCGCGTGCGGCGCTGGCCTCATCGCCGCGGGAGATTGCTGACAGGATCCGCCGGTGCTGGGCGTTTGAGGAGCTGAGCACCTCCGGTGGATGGGCGATCAGCGTGATCAGACGTGTTGCGGCGCCGCGCATCTCCGTGGCTCGCGCGATCAGCGCGCTGTTGCCGGTTGCCTGGGCGATGCCAACGTGAAAGCGGACGTCCAGCGCCAGGAAGCGGTCAAAGTCCTCAAGCGTCTCGTCCATCGCGTCCAGCAGGTCCCGCAGCGTGTTCAGAACAGACTGCGTGATTCTCGTGCAGGCCAGCACGGCGATTCCGGTCTCAACGGCCAGCCGCTGGTCACACAGGGCGTGCCAGTTGTCAAGCTCCCCTGCCGCCAGCGGCGGTGCGGCTGGCAGGCGGTCGGCTACAAAGGTGCCGCCGCCGCGTCCTCGCAGTGCTCGCAGGTGGCCGCTGTGTCCGAGTGCGACCAGTGCCTGGCGCAGTGTTGAGCGTGCGATCCCAAGCTGTGCGCAAAGATCTCGTTCGGCCGGCAGGCGGGAGCCCGGCGGCAGCAGGCCCAGGCGGATCGCCGTACCGATCCGGTCGACCGCCTCCTCAAAGGCGGTCTGTGACCGTATTGGTGAAAAGATCGAGGCAAGCGACGTGGAGGTGAGGTCCTTGCGGGCGCTGGCGGGATCGACGCTGGCGGGATCGGCGCTGGCGGGATCGGCAGAGGCGGTGCCGGGGCTGTTCATAGTCGCTCAAATCCTCTCACGCGTTCCCAATCCGTGACGGTGGCTTCAAAGGCGCGCAGCTCCACGTCGGCCGCGTTGAGGTAGTGGTCAACGACAGCGTCGCCAAACGCGTCGCGGGCCAGCTGGCTGCCTGCAAACAGCTCGCGGGCTTCATGCAGTGTCGCGGGCAGGCGCGGGTGCGCGTCGCTGGCGGCGTAGGCGTTGCCCTCAAAGACCGGCTCGAGCGCCAGACCGCGGTCCACGCCGTCAAGTCCGGCCGCGATCACGGCTGCCAGCGCCAGGTAGGGGTTCAGGTCGGCGCCGCCGGCCCGGTTCTCAAACCGCAGGCCGACACCGTGTCCAACAACACGGTACGCGCAGGTGCGGTTATCACGACCCCAGGCGACGGTCGTTGGCGCGAAGGAGCCGACCGCAAAGCGCTTATAGGAGTTCACGTTGGGGGCGATCATCATTGTCAGCTCGCGCGCGTGAGCAAGCTGGCCGGCCAGAAAGGCGTCAAACACGGCGCGGTCACGCGCAAACAGCATCCCCTGCTCGTCAGTGAGCGAGAAGTGGATGTGGCACGAGTTGCCTTCACGCTCGTTGTACTTGGCCATAAAGCTGATCGCCCTACCTTCCTGGGCGGCAATCTCCTTGGCCCCATTCTTGTAGACCGAGTGGTTGTCGGCCGCGCTCAGCGCCTGCGCAAAGCGGAAGGTGATCTCGTGCTGGCCGTAGTTGCACTCCCCCTTGGAGGTCTCGACCTCAAGACCGGCCTGCATCATTGAGTTGCGGATCCGCCTGATCAGCGGCTCCACACGTGAGGTGCCCAGCAGCGAGTAATCGACGTTGTAGGCGTTGGCGGGCTGCAGGTCGCGGAAGTGCTTGCACGCCGCCTCCTCATAGCTGTCCAAAAACATCAGGAACTCAAGCTCGGTTGAAGCGTGAGCGGTCCAGCCGCGCTCAGCCAGCCGGGCCAGCTGCCTGCGCAGAATCTGACGCGGCGAGGCCACCACGTCGCTGCCGTCCGCCCACACCAGGTCGGCCAGGCAAAGGACCGTCCCCACCTCCCACGGCATCGGCCGCAATGTGGAGAAGTCGGGCCGCATCACAAAGTCCCCGTAGCCGGTGTCCCAGGAGGCCATGGCAAACCCCGACACGGTGTTCATCTCAACATCCACCGCCAGCAGGTAGTTGCAGCCTTCGGCGCCGTTGCCCACGATCTCATCCAGGAAATGGCGGCCCATGATCCGTTTGCCCTGCAGGCGCCCCTGCATGTCGGTGAAGGCCAGCACGACCGTCTCCACCTCACCGGATTCAATTGCTGTTCTGAGCGCTTCAAGATCCACTGATCCACCCTCTCCTTGCCTGTTGCATGGTCCCTCCGTGCCCTTTGCGGCGGAGTGAACACTTGAAGGTATAGAAATCAAACGTTTTCGTAAAGGGGCGGTGAAGCACCCCGGCGGCCGCACCCTGGCAAACTGTGACGCATATGGCTGACGGGCTCAGTTCGGTGCTGTCGGACGGCACGATCGTTGAGATGGTGAAGACGGGCCGGATCGTTCTCGAACCATGGGAGCCGCGGATGGTCCAGCCCGCCAGTGTAGATTTGCGGCTGGGTGACTCCTTCCGCGTCTTTCACAACTACCGTGCGACGGCGATAGACCTCCGGGACCCGCCCGCGAACCTGACGGAGGAGGTCTCGGTGGCGCCGGGTGAGCCGTTTGTCATCCACCCTGGCGAGTTCTGTCTCGGCCGGACGCTGGAGTGGGTGAGGATCCCGGCGGACATTGTGGCGCGGATTGAAGGAAAGTCGAGCGTCGGACGTCTGGGCCTGATCGTGCACGCCACCGCCGGGTTTTGCGACCCGGGCTTTGAGGGCACGCTGACACTGGAGCTCAACAACCTCACACGGCTGCCGATCCGGCTCTACCCAGGGCTGCCGATCGCGCAGCTTTCCTTCATGGCGCTTGACCGCCCGGCGCTGAGACCCTACGGCTCGCCCGGCCTGGGCAGCCATTACCAGGGTCAGCGTGCCGCGACCGAGAGCCGCTATGAGGGAGGGTCCGCCACCAGCTCTGCCAACACCTGAAGGCTCCAAACGGATTTTGGCCCTAACCCAGCTTCTGCCGGCCAGCTACCGCAGGGCGATTGGTACTAATGTTTACCAATAACACAAAGGGTGGAGTGGGTACAAGGTGCAGTAGGCAGCAGGACAACAGCAGATCCGCTCAGAAAGAGGAAGGACTATGAGCACCGTTACAGAGCAGGCCCAGGGCAGTACAGGAGCGTCTGACGCATCGACGCTGACGATCGTTGACAACCGCACCGGTAAGACCTACGAGGTTCCCATCCAGGACGGGACGATTCGCGCGACGGAACTGCGCAAGATCAAGGTCAACGACGACGACTTTGGGATCATGGCCTATGACCCCGCGTACATGAACACAGCCTCATGCCGCTCGTCGATCACCTTCATTGACGGTGACAAGGGGATCCTTGAATACCGTGGTTACCCGATTGAGCAGCTGGCTGAGCGCTCAAGCTACCTGGAGGTTGCCTACCTGTTGATCCACGGCTCGCTGCCCACCCAGGCGCAGCTTGACCAGTGGACCAACGACATCACGATCCACACCTTCGTGCACGAGAACATCAAGGAGTTCATGCACGGCTTCCGTTACGACGCTCATCCGATGGGGATGTTGCTGGCCGGTGTGGGAGCGCTCTCAACCTTCTATCCGGAGGCCAACCAGATCAAGGATGAGGAGATCCGCAGGGTCCAGATGATCCGGCTGCTGGCGAAAATGCCCACGCTGGCCGCGTTCGCCTATCGGCACAACCGTGGGATGCCCTACGTCTATCCGGACAACGATTTGAGCTATGCCGGCAACTTTTTGTCGATGATCTACCGGGTGGCGGAGTCCAAGTACGTGCCTGACCCACGGCTTGAGCGCGCGCTGGACATCCTTTTCATCCTTCATGCCGACCACGAGCAGAACTGCTCCACCAGTGCGGTGCGTAGCGTCGGCTCCTCTCAGGTTGACCCGTATTCAGCGATGGCGGCCGGTGTCGGCGCACTGTACGGGCCGTTGCACGGCGGCGCCAACGAGGCGGTGCTGCGCATGCTGCGCAGGATCGGCAGTGAGGACAACATCCCCGGCTTCATCGAGGGTGTCAAGGCCGGCAACGAGCGTCTGATGGGCTTCGGCCACCGTATCTACAAGAACTTCGATCCGCGCGCCAAAATCATCAAACAGGCCACCGAGGACGTCTTTGAGGTGACCGGCAAGAACCCGCTGCTGCACATCGCCACAGAGTTGGAGAGGATCGCGCTTGAGGACGACTACTTTGTCTCCCGCAAGCTCTACCCGAACGTCGACTTCTACTCTGGCCTGATCTATGAGGCGCTCGGCCTGCCGGTCGAGATGTTCCCTGTGATGTTCGCCATCGGCCGCACCAGTGGCTGGATCGCCCAGTGGCTTGAGATGATCCAGGATCCGGAGCAGAAGATCGCCCGTCCGCGTCAGGTTTACACCGGCGGCCGCGGTTTGGACTACGTGCCGATGTCGGAGCGTTGAGGCGTGGCGCAAGCTGTGAGCACCGCCAGGGTGGGGCAGCATGCGCTCAAGCGTCCGGCCTCTGGGTTACGTCACTGAGGCAACGTTATGAGGGGGCGTCCGGCCCGCAGGCCGGACGCCCCCTCTCGGCTACTCGGTCGCCGGCGCTGGCCGAGCCGGAGCGGTATGGGACACGAAGTCACGTGGTCGCAGCAGCACCAGTGAGGCCAAGCCGCAGACAACGGCCACGCCTGCGGTGATCAGCAGAAGCTCGTTGAGCGTGGAGGCGTAGTCAGCGCGTACGGTCAGGGCCGTGGCGTGCGCGAGCTGGTGGGCAAAGATCGTGCCCAGGCCGGCCACCGCCACGGCAATGCCGACCTGGCGCAGCGTGGAGTTCAGTCCGGAAGCCATGCCGGCGTCGTGGGCTGATACCACGCCCACGGCGGTTGAGGCCAGTGGAGGGTTGACCAGGCCGGCGCCGACACCGCCCACGAGCAGCCCGGGGATGAGGTGTGTCCAGCCGGAGTCGGCGCCCAGCCCCCGCATCAGCAAAAGGCCGGCGCCGACGATCAGCAGGCCAGGCCCGATCAGCCAGCGGACCGGCACATGCCCGGAGGTGCGTCCAGCCGGTGCCGCCACGACGGTTACCGCCAGCGTTGAGATCGCCAGTCGCAGCCCGGTGTCGAGTGCGGAGATGTGCAGACCGTCCTGTAGCCACAGGGTCAGGTAGAGGAACATCGCAAAAAGCGACGCGTTCATCCCAAACGCGGCCACCAGCCCGCCGACAAAGGCGGGTTTGCGAAACAGCGTCAGGTCCACCATCGGGTCGCGCCGGTGGCGCTCAAGCAGCGGGAACAGCGCCAGCAGCACGATCGCGGCTGCCAGCGCGCCGATCACCAGGCCGCTCCCCCAGCTGCGGCGTCCTGACTCAATCAGGCTGTAGATCAGGCAGAACAGGCCCGTGGTGAAGACCGCAAAGCCCACCAGGTCTATCCGTGGGGCGGTGGGTGGTCGCCACTCCTGCACGCGTGTGACGGTGATCAGGAGGGCGACAATGCCGATCGGCACGTTGACGTAGAAGATCCAGCGCCAGCCGAGCTCGGTTGTCAGCACGCCTCCGAGCAGCGGCCCGATGCCGCTTGCCAGGCCCACTACGGCGCCCCAGATGCCAAACGCAAAGGCGCGCTCCCGCCCGTGGAACGCCTGGGCGACCAGTGCCAGGGAGGTTGCGAACATGGTGGCGCCGCCGACCCCCTGGAACACGCGGAAGGCCACCAGCATCGTTCCTGAGTCAGACAGTGCGCACAGCAGTGACCCGAGCGTGAAAACGGTCAAGCCGATTGCAAACATGCGCCGCCGGCCGAGAATGTCAGCCAGAGAGCCGGTTGGCAGCAGCAGCGAGGCCAGGGACAGGGAGTAGGCGTCAATAGTCCACTGCACGTCAGAGAAGCTGATGTGCAGTGACTGGCGGATGCTCGGCAGGGCGACGATCACGATCGTTATGTCGATCAGCAGCATGAACACGCCCAGGCAGGCTGCGGCCAGCGTCCAGTTCTTGTGGTGGTTGGCGGCGGCGCTCATCAGCTCAAAGGGTCAACGCATGGTGCCGGGTTGGTTGCCGGGGTGTGGCAGGTGTCCGGCTGCAATCTGGCAGTAGGCCATCCGCGCCGTGCTGGTCGCCGACCCTGAGCGGTGCAGCTTACCCGATCAGCGCTGGGTGCCTGGACTCTGCTGGCGGTGTGGATCCGCCAACGCGCAGTTCAGCGCCACGGTGTCCGGAGCGCCAGGCGACGGATGCGCGCCATCGGCGACCAGCGTGCATCAGGGCCACGGTTGAGCGTTTCGGCGAGCGCCTCACCGAGCAGATTGAACGCGATCACCGTCGCGACGATCAGCGCCCCGACCGGGTAAACCTCCCACCAGTAACCGTCCAGCAGGTAGGTGGTGCCCTGGGAGAGCATCCCGCCCCAGGTCGCGGCTGGCGGGGGCAGGCCAAAGCCCAGGAAGCTGAGCGTCGCCAGCAGGATGATCGCGTCAGCCACCTGGAAGGTGGCGTTGACGATCAGCGTCCCCGCCGTGCCGGGGAGGATGTGGCGGACGATCGTGTGGCGTCGGCCGGCCCCCATCGCCTGGGCGGCAAGCACAAAGTCGCGGCTGCGCAAGGTCAGCGTTTCAGCTCGGACCAGTCGTGCCGGGGCTAGCCAGGAGAGCAGGGAGATCACCACGATCAGGAGCGGCACGGTGGGTGTCACGATGGTGGCAAGGTAGATCAGGATGAAGATCGCTGGCAGCGCCAGGACGGTGTCGACGGTGCGCATGATCAGCGCGTCCAGGAAGCCGCCGGTCAGGCCCGCCAGCGCTCCCGCGAAGGCGCCCAAGCTGGTTGCCAGCACCGCGACGGCTGCCGCGATCTCAAGTGAGAAGCGTCCGCCCGCCATCAGCCGGCCGAGGATGTCAAAGCCGTTGGCGTCGGTGCCGAGCGGGTGGGCTGCCCCGGGCGGCAGGTTCGTGATCGCGATGTTGCCGTGGATCTGGTCGGTTGGGTGGATCAGCGGCCCCAGCAAACAGAACGCCACGATCGCTGCGATCAGCGCGACGCCAATGTAGCCACGCCGGCTCACTGCAGCCTCACGCGCGGGTCAAGGGCCATGTAGGCGATGTCCGCCAGCATGCTCCCCAGTACGGTCGCCACCGCAACAACCACTGTCACTCCCAGCTCCAGAGGGTGGTCGGCGTTGGCGGCTGCCTGGTAGTAGCTGAGACCCACGCCCGGCACGTTGAACACGTACTCAACGACCAACCCGGCGGTCAGGAGCATCGGCACCGACATGCCCAGCAGCGTCACCACCGACAGCAGCGAATTGCGCAGCACGTGGCGGCTGAGCACCAGCCGCTGGGGCAGCCCCTTGGCGTGCGCCAGGCGCACGTAGTCCTGTGCGAGCGTGTCAATTGCGGAGGAGCGCATGTACCGGCTGAACCAGGCGACGTTGATCAGCGTCAGTGTCAGCACCGGCAGTACCAGTCCGCGCGGGTCGGCGAGGATGCCGGCGGTGGCTGCGGATTGCCCCGCCTCCGGTGGCAGGATGCCGGCGCCGATGCTGAGCCAGGCGATCAGCAGCATCGCCAGCCAGTAAGCGGGCATGGAGTACAGCGTCAGGGCAGCGGCGCCGGTGGTGGCATCGAACAGGCGGTTCCGGCGTAGCGCCTGAGCGATGCCCAGCGGCAGCGCGATCAGCAAGGCCGCCACGAGCCCCAGGCCGACCAGGATCAAATCGTTGGGGGCCTGGTGGGCGATCAGTGCCCCGACCGGCTCGTTGAGCCGATATGAATAGCCGAGGTTGCCGTGCAGCAGCCCGCCGAGGAAATCAACGTACCGGAGCGCCAACGGGCGGTTCAACCCGTTTGCCTGATTGAAGGCGCGTATCGCGGCCGGGCTTGCACGCGAACCGAGCGCCGCCCGGGCGACGCTCCCGGGCGTCAGCTGCTGGAGGGTAAACACCACGAGCGTCACCCCAAAAAGGACGACCACTGCCTGGCCGGTCCGTCTGAGGATGAAGCCGGTCATCTGGTGAAGTACCACTCCTCCGGGTTGATGAAGCCGTAGGCGTTGGGTGTCACGCCCGCCAGGTTGGACTGGACGGTGACCAGCGTTCCGGGGGAGGGCTGCCAGAAGTCCGGTAGCTGGGTGCGGACCGCGTTTGCGTATGCGTTGAGTGCTTTGCGCGCGGCGGCCGGGGCGGCAACGGTTGTGGTGGCAGCGATCAGCGCATCGATTCGCGTGTTTGAGTAGCTGCCGACGTTGCCCAGCGCGCCGGTTTGGAAGATCTCCTCACCACTGGGGTAGTGGTCGGGGGCAAACACCCAGGCGGTGCCGTACTGGCCGATCTCCCATGAGCAGGCGGGCGCCTGGGGCTTGCAAGGTTCGATGGTCGCGTCGACGGTTGCGACCGTGACCTCCTTGAGGTCGATCACGATTCCAACCTCGCGTGCGACAGACTGGAGATTGACCATCGCATCGTCGGTGGACGACATGCCGCTTGGGTAGCTCAAGGTGAACTGGAGCGCTTCACCGCGGCGGATGCCGGCGCCACACTCCCCGGCGTCGGTGCCCGGGCGCGCACACCTGCTTACGCTCGTGCTGCTCACGCGCCAACCGTGAGACACGAGCAGCCGCCGTGCTGCTGTCACGCTGAACGGATACGGGTTGACCGCGGCCAGCGCATCGGCGTAGGGGTTGGCGGGCTGGGCGGGAACGGGACCGTAATTGGGAACGCCCAAGCCGTTGTAGAAGGCGTGGATCCAGCCTGGCTGGTTGACCAGATGCTGGAACGCCTGGCGGAAATACAGCTGCTCAAAGATCGGCCCGACCCGCGGGTTGTTGAAGTTCGGCTCAAAGTAGTCGACCCCCCAGGGGTAGAAGGCGCTCAACTGATAACCGCGTGCGCGCAGTGCCGGTGCCTGGGGGATGTCGGCGTCGGGGACGTACCCGACCGAGATCTGCGGGGCTGACTGGTCGCCTCCACCGCGAACCGAACCGGTTTCGAGCACGGAGAACTCGGCGGTCTCACTGGTGAACGGCAGCTCCACGAACCTGGCCAGGCGTGGTTTGTCGGGACCGTCGTAACTGCGGTTGGGCAGAAATGTCGCTTGCCCGCTGCTGGTCAGCGCCGCCAGCCGCCAAGGGCCGTCAACCACTGCCCAGATCGGGCTGCTGGCGTAACCAGAGATGTGCTGGGCCTGTGCGTTGAGGAAGCGGTAGACGGCTCGAGCGCCGGACGGCGTGCCTGCCGGATTCACCCCGGGGTCAAGCAGCGCGCAGCCTTTGTGGCCGTTGCATGCCGGGGCGCTCGTCCGGTCCCAGGCCAGTGGTAGCGGCGTTATCTGGGAGAGCTCGTTGTCAGTGAACCAGGTTGGGTTGTAGGCGCGGTTTAGCGTCAGTCTCACCGTGCGGGCCGACAGCGCTTGGTAGCTGGTGACGTTGTCCGGAAAACCGCCGGGTACGTAGGAGGCCCAGTCGCCGCGGTTTGCCTTAAGCAGGTTGATCCAGAAGATCACGTCGCTGGCGCTGACCGCCTCACCGTCCGACCAGCGGGCGTGTTTGAGGGTGATCGTGACCACCCGGTCGCCGTTGCTGTAGACGGGTGCGTTGCCCAGTGACAGCGAATAGTCCACGCCGGGCCTGTCACGGTCTCCGTACCAGTACAGCGGACGGTAGAGCAGCGTCTGAAACTGGTTGGCGTTCTCATTTGAGTAGTACTCGCCAGAGATCAGCGGGAAAATGTAGTTGGGTGGTGACAGCGGCTGCTCGGCCCAGTATGCGGTTCCACCCCTGACTGCAGTACGCGTGTTTGCCGAAAGACGGGTCCGGCCGGACCCGGCCGGGGGCGTGCCCGCGCTGTTGACGGTCCGGCTGCTGCGTGTATGCGCGGCGCTGGGGGTGTTGTGATGACTACCTGTTGTGGCTCCGCAGGCTGCGAGCAGGCACGCTGCGCCGCACGCGGCTGCCGCCACCATCTGCTTTCTGAAAGCGCGTCTTGTGCGCCGATAAACCAACACTGCTATCTTCCTCCGCCGGCATAACCCGGATCAGGTTCTACGGTCGGTGCCGTTCCGGCACCCTCTCAGCCCTGTCGGGCTCCCGCGTTTACAAGCTTTTATTGTAGACGCCTACGGACTTCGGGCATGGCCGGTCAGCCGCCCGGCACCACCAGGTCAAACGACTCCGGGGGCACGGTGGCGAAGTACAGCCGCTCCTGGGCCAGCCAGGTCTCGTCCCACTCTTCCTCGCTGATCCGCGCGCGCAGGCGCTCCAGCCTCACCGGTTCGGCGGTCCAGACCAGGATCCGACGTGTCACCAGGTCGGCCAGCGCCGGGGAAGCGGAACTGACGCCCTCAATCAGCAGCGGTGCCCGTCCGGCCTTTGACAGTGCCGGTATCAATGCCTCGGTGCGCAGTCGTTCCCAGTCGTAGTAGCGGGCCATTGGCACCGGAGGGGCGGTCGGCCCGGCATCGCGGAAGTAACTGTCGGTGTGCAGCAGGATCGCCTCCAGCTCGCCGGCCGCGAGGTTGGCGATGGTGGTTTTGCCCGCTGCCCCGTGACCGTCGATGGCAACCACCAGCTGCCGCCCGCTGCTCGTCTGCCAGCCGCGCACCGCAGTCACCACCGCGGCGACGCTGTCCGCGGCTCCGCCGTCACCTGTCACAGGACCAGCATCGCGTCGTGCTTGCGCAGCCATGCGGCGTGTTGGCGGTGGTCTGGGCAGTACCGCGCAACCAGCGCCCAGAACCGTGCCGAGTGGTCCATCACGGCCAGGTGGCAGACCTCATGCCAGACCACGTAGTCAAGGACCTCTTCCGGTGCCAGCAGCAGCCGCCAGTTGAAGCTCAGCGCGCCGTTGGGGCTGGCGCTTCCCCAGCGCGTGCGTTGGTCACGGATTGTCAACCGTGAGTGTGTCACGCCAACCGCCTGGCAGGCGTGTTGCACTCGCCCAGCCAGTTCGCTGCGCGCCTGACGCCGGTACCAGCGCTCCAGTGCGGCGTCCCGCGTCAAGCCATCTGGCACCAGTAACGTCGCGCCGTGGAGCGCCACGCGTTCACGCCCGGCCTGCGCGACGACCGTCAGTGAACGACCCAGATAGGGCAGCGTGTCACCCCTTGCCAAAACGGCTGCTCGCTGTCGGCTGACCTCGGCTAAGCGACGGTCAATCCAGCCGCGCAGCTGGCTCAGCGCAAGCTCGGTGGCCGCCGGGCTCATTCTGGCGGGTACCACAACCTCCACGCCGCCGTCGCGTGTGACACGGACACGGACCCGGCGAGCCCGGTCTGAGTGGCGTAGCAGGTATGTCAGCGTGTCGCCGCCCGGGCTCGGGCCGCCCGGTCGTCCCGGTGGCGGGTCACAGCACTGCGCTGGGCTGTTGCCGCCGCCAGTCGGGCTTTCGCTGGGTAAAAGTGGCGCGCGCACAGCAGGAAGGGTACGTTGCATGGTTGACATGCCCGCTCTTCCACAACCACCTGAGCGCTTGACGGACGGAACCATTGAGATCCGGGAGATGCTCGCGTGGGACATTCCGGAGATACTGATCGCCTTTGAGGAGGATCCTGACCTGCACCGGCGGATCGGCCGCGCAGCGCCGCCCACCGGGGCCCAGCTGGGCCGTGAGCTTGAGCAGCTGCTGGCAGAACGGGTCGCCGGGCGCCGTCTTACGCTGACCATCGTGGATCCTGGTGATCCGGACTGGCGGGGCCGGGTGACCCTCAAGGACTTTGACTGGCAGGCGCGCGCTGCCAGCATGCAGATCTTTCTTGCTCCGCAGGTGCGCGGCCGCCGCTATGAGCAGCGCGCCATGTCTCTGGTGCTTGACTGGCTGTTCGCCGCCATTGAGGTTGACCGGGTGACAGTCACCATTGACCAGGCCCAGCCACGCGTGGAGTTTCGTGACCAACACGGCTGAAGGCGGTAACTGTTCACGTCGTTTGTTGGCTTTGCGGGCTGCCGGCACGGTGGTCGCAGCGCAGGCCGGCGGGCGTGGCTGCTAGCGGTGTGCTGCGGTTGGTGTTGTCTGAGGTTTTGCGCAAGGCTGGTTACTGGGCGGTCGATGCGCGCGCGAGCGTGCTGCGCCGGCGGTGAGCTCAGGGGCGGCGTGTGAGCGAGTCAGGATGCACAAACTGCACGCCTGAAAGCCGATTTGTGCATCTGATACCGAAAACCGGCGGGTTTTTGCGCAAACTGGCTTTGCGCAGCGCAGTTTGTGCATTTCATGCCGCTTCACCGCGCGCGCGACGGTTTGCCTGCCGCGATCAGCCTCAAACCCGGCCGCTGACACGGC
>JBMFHK010000067.1:0-13500 GCA_049976865.1 Solirubrobacteraceae bacterium
AGCGCTCCGGTCCGGATTGCCGTCAGATCACAGCCCAAACCAAGCCGCCGACACCGCAATAGTCACCGTTCACAAGCCGTTTTCTGACGGCGGAGGCGCTGATGCGTCGCCAAGCACACAGGCCATTAGCCCCGGAAAGCGCCGTTCCAGCTCATCGCGGCGCAGCGAAACCATACGCTGAACACCTTCGATCCGGGTGTAGGTCAACCCAGCGCGCCGCAGCACACTCAAATGGTGGGTCAGCGTGGACTTGCAGACCGAGACCTCAAACCGACCGCAAGGCATCTCAGGACCCGCCCCGAGTGTCTGGACGATCCCTAGCCTGACCGGGTCGCCGAGCGCATGTAACACAGTTGTCAGCTGAAACTCCTGGGCGTCGGGATGAACGACTACACGCGTCACAGGAGTGTCAGCCAGGCCATCAGGCGACTCATACAACCAGGATAGCGGTGCCGCCGAGCGTCCCGGACGACGCACGGCAGACATCGTGGCAGCTGGCGATAGGAAGCGCGGCACCCGACGATGCGCAGCGCGGCAGGTTTTAGTTGGGCTGACCGAGATAGTCCAGCGCTGCCTGATGCAGCAACCCGTTGGTCGCCAGGCCGCTGCCCGCAGCCGCCCCGGCAACACCGTTGAGCCCGGTGAACGTGCCGCCAGCCTCCTGGACCACAATCGACGGCGCAGCGAGATCCCAGAGAGTCGCCTCCGGGTCGGTGGCAATTTCGGCGGCGCCCTCAGCGACCAGCATGTACTGCCAGGCATCACCGACCCCGCGACTGCGCCAGCAGCTGCGCGCCAACCCCACAAGCGCGTCAAAGCGGCCGATCGCATCCCATTCCTCAACGCCGCTCCAGGTCAGCTGAGCGTTGGCGAGCTCGCTGATCTTGGAGACGTGGATCCGTCGCCCGTCGGCAAACGCGCCGCCGCCGCGAGTCGCCCACCAACGGCGCGTCAGAGCCGGCATTGAGACGACCCCCACCTTGACCTCACCATCCTGCATCAAAGCGACCAGAGTCGTCCAGGTGTCCATCCCGCGTACATAGCTCTTCGTGCCGTCAATCGGATCGATCACCCAGACGCGACCCGGATCATCAGATGCGTAGGTGCCGCCAAACTCCTCACCGACAATCTGGTCCCCGGGGCGCAACTTGGCAAGCAGGTCGCGGAGCGCAAGCTCCACCGCCTTGTCCGATTCGGTCACCGGAGTCAGATCCGGCTTGGTTTCAACGTTGAGGTCGCTGGCCCGGTAGCGCGACATCGTGAGCCGGTCGGCAGCATCAGCCAACTGCAGCGCGACCTGAAGATCATCCGCATAAGAAACAGTCACCAAAGTATCGTAACTCAGCCAATCCGATCCCAGCCGCCCAACGTGCCCCGCCGTGTACAAGTCATCCGGCGGCGCGAACGCCGCAGCCTCACGGCGACGGCCCGACACCGGCGGACGCAGCGATGGCCATCGCCCGACCGATTAGAACCTACAGACGGCAATGCGCGTGTACGCTTGCACCCAATGGTCGACCTGCAAGCCGAAACCACTGAAGTACTGCAGCGGCTGGTCCGCTTCAACACGGTCAACCCGCCAGGTAACGAGCGGGCGGCCATTGAGTACCTGGACGAGTACCTGCGTGAAGCCGGCTTTTCAACCGAACAGCTGGCGGCCGTGGAGCAACGACCCAACCTGATCGCCACGCTGCAGGGCCAACAAGCTGACGGCCCTGTACTGGTCATGCTGGGCCATGTCGACACGGTGCTCGCAGCCGCCGAAGACTGGCAACACGACCCATTCTCCGGTGACGTCATAGACGGTTTTCTGTGGGGCCGCGGCGCACTGGACATGAAATCCCAGGTGGCCGCAGAGGCGGTCGCCGCAGCGGCTCTTGCCCGCAGCGGCTGGCGGCCCGCACGGGGAACACTGAAGCTGGTCTTTGTTGTTGACGAGGAGACCGGCGGTGATCTCGGAGCCCAATGGCTGACTGAACAGCACCCTGACAAGGTGCGCTGCGATCTGCTTATCAACGAAGGAGCAGGCAACCGTTTCCAGATCGATGGCAAGCGCTACTACGGCGTCTCCTGCGGAGAGAAAGGGATCTTCCGATTTAAGCTGACCGCAAAAGGGGTCGCAGGTCACGCCGCCATGCCGCGCCTTGGCGATAACGCACTGTTGAAACTCGCGCCGGTGATCCAGGCGCTGGCCGCTGGTTCCCATGGATATGACCCCACCCCTGTGCCGCTGGCGCTACTTGAGATCCTTGGCGAAGACCCCACTGACATTCCGGGAGCACTGGCCCGGCTGGCCCCCAAACACCCGACAATCTCGCTGATGGTGGAGCCGATGCTGAGCGTTACGCTCACGCCGACGATGGTCTCAGCGTCAGAGAAGATCAACGTGATCCCGGCCCGTGCGACCCTGAAGGTGGACACACGGGTGCCGCCGGGACTCGGAGCGGATGTTGCGCTGGCGCGCCTGCACGACGTCCTGGGTGAGACAGCCAACGGCTTGGAGATCGAGTTCACCGAGCAGGATTACGGATATGTTTCTGACCACCAGACAGAGCTGATGGCTGCAATCCAGCGCTGGATTGACGTGGCCGACCCCGGCGCCGTGGCAGTCCCGGTGCTCCTGCCCGCGTACTCAGACTCAAACCACTTCCGCGCCGCCTTCCCGGACGTGGTCGCCTACGGTTTCTTCCCCCAGCGCTACCAGTCGCTGCTTGAGAGCACCGAGCTTATGCACAACGCGGACGAGCGCATCGACGTGCGCGATCTGGGCGTGGCGGCGGAGTGTTACACGCAGCTGATGAGCGACCTTCTGGGCTGAGACCCCGTGGGAAGCCTGCAGTACCGGCCGTCACCAACGCACATAAAAGCCGACGGTTTACACTCCCGCGAAATGTTGCCACGACCACCGTCGCGCCTGAGTCCTGAGGTCTTCCGGCTGCCCGTGCAGCGCCTGCGAAGCGGGTACTACTCAGACGCTTACTTCGTCTACACCAAACAGCTGCTAGAGGACATGGAACACCATCCTCGCGTGCTCATGCAGGTGTTTCAGAAGGAACAGACGCTGCTTGGCGGGATCGATGAAGCGATCGCGGTTCTCAAGCTGGCGTCCGGACGGACCGCCGAGGATGGCACATGGATATCAGGCTGGGACGAGCTTGAGGTGCACGCCCTTTATGAGGGTGACGCCGTTGAACCGTGGGAGACGGTGATGACCATCGAAGGCGATTACAGCCTGTTTGCCCACTTGGAGACGGTGTACCTGGGCTCACTTGCCCGCCGCTCGCTGATCATGCGCAATGTCGCTGCCGTGGTCCGCGCGGCACACGGAAAGGCGATCCTCTACTTCCCCGCACGTCACGATCATTGGCTCGTGCAAACCGGCGACGGCTGGGCCGCGCACGTCGCCGGTGCCATCGGCGTCTCAACCGACGCACAAGCATCATGGTGGGGCGGACGCGGTGTCGGCACCGTGCCCCACGGCGTGATCGCCGCCTTTGGCGGGGACACCGTCGCCGCCGCCAAAGCCTACGCGGATCGTTTCCACTCCGAGATGAACATCACCGTGCTGGTGGACTTTGACAACGACTGTACGCGGACTGCGGTAGAGGTCGCGCGTGCGCTGGGACCGAAGCTCTGGGGTGTCCGGCTCGATACTTCCAACATGCTCGTGGACCGCTCCCTTTTGGACTCGATGGGTGAGTTCCACCCTTGCGGCGTCAACCCGCAGCTGGTTGAGAACGTCCGTACCGCCCTGGACGCCGAAGGCTTTTACGACGTGAAGATCGTGGTCAGCGGCGGGTTCACCGTCAAGCGCATACAACAGTTCGAAGAGTTGGGCGTACCGGTCGACGCCTACGGTGTTGGGTCCTCGTTGATCCGCGGCCAAAACGACTACACCGCAGACGTGGTGCTGGTCGACGGCCAGCCGTGCGCCAAGGCCGGTCGCAGGCTGAAGCCAAATCCTCGTCTTGAGCTGGTTGTCTGACCACGAACCCAGCCGGAGCAAGCCGTACACCCAGCCGGCGCCCCCACACCGAACCAACACCCACCCTGCTGCCACTTTGAACAACCTGCCCATGCAGCCGCAACTGGCCCGGCTGATCGTCGCCCTAGACCACACTGCGGTGGCCGTCGAGAACCTGCACGATTCGATCACCTATTACACGGATGTGCTGGGCCTGACGCTGGCTCACCGTGAGACGATGGCCGAGCAGGGTGTAGAGGCAGTGTTGTTTGACCTCGCCGACGCCCACATCGAGCTGATCACACCGCTCAACTCGCGCAACGGGGTTGGCCGTTGGCTGGAAAAGCACGGTCCCGGCCTTCACCACATCGCCTACCGGACCAGCGACATTGACGTCGCCCTGGCTACGCTTGCCAGCGCGGGCGTAAGGCTGATCGACGAGCGTCCACGCCGGGGGGTCCGCGACTCACGCGTGGCCTTCCTGCATCCTTCCTCGTGCGGAGGCGTGCTCACGGAGATCGTCCAACCCGCCAACCACGTCTGAGCAGCATCCAAGATCGGAGCTAAAGATGACCAGTGTCGACAAGGCACAGAAGATCAGCATCGGGTTTCACGGCGGACAGGCGCTTGCGGCCCGCGTGAAGTCGGGCGAGTTGGCGAGGCTGCGCGAATCCCTGGGCAAAGCCGGCGAATGGTTCGAGCTGACGGCCGAGGACGGAACGGTCGTTTTGGACCTCGCCCGCATTGAGTACCTGATGATCGACACCGACGAGCACCGGGTTGGCTTTTGACCCAATGGGCGCAGGGACCTGGCAGACACTGGCTCGATGGGACCGCCAACTGCTGGTCAGAATGCGCACGCACCACCACACTGACGCAAACGTTGAAAGGGCGGTAGCCCTGTTCTCACGCTCCGGCGAGCACGCCGCGGCGTGGTTTGTGTTGGGAGCCGTCGGGCTGGCCTTCAGCGCACCGGATGATCAGCGTCGGCTGGCCTGGCAACGCGGGCTGCTCGCCACTGCCGCTGCCTACGCACTGAACACCGCCATCAAATACAGGGTGCGCCGCCCACGCCCACAGCTGGAGGGCCTGCCTGCCTTGACACCGGTGGTCTCCGCGCTCTCCTTCCCCAGCGCCCACGCGACCACCTCCTTCGCAGCCGCCACGGCTTACAGCCGATCAGCGCCAGGAGCCTCCGCCGCCCTGTACATGCTGGCTGGCGCATATGCGGTCAGCCGGCCGTACCTGGGTGTCCACTACCCAAGCGACGTGGCAGTCGGCGCCGCCCTTGGAACCGTCACGGGCCTGGCGCTACGGGGCAGGTAACGGCGATGCGTACCCTCCGGAGAGCCACCTGATGCCGATGAAAGTCGGCATCGTCGGCATGCCAAATGCCGGCAAGTCATCGTTGTTTCAGGCGCTGACCGGCGTGGCTGCCGAAGCCGCCAACTATCCGTTCACGACGATCGAGCCAAACATTGCCGTGGTGCCCGTCCGTGATGAGCGGATGGAACAGGTCGCCGAAACCGTGACGGCGTCGAAGCTCGTATGGGACACGATCGCCTTTCATGACATCGCCGGCCTGGTCGCCGGCGCCCACAAGGGGGAGGGGCTTGGTAACCAGTTCCTGGCCAACATCCGTGAAACGGATGCGCTCGTGCACGTCGTCAGGACACACACTGACGCAAGCATCGTCCACCCCGAGGGCAGCGTCGATGCGCTGCGCGACATATCGACGATTGAGACAGAGCTGATCTTCGCCGACCTGGAACAGGCTGAGCGGCGGCTGGACCGTGTCACCAAGACGGCCCGTAGCGGCGACAAACACGCGATCGCTGAGGCGGCATGGCTCGCCGAGGTCATCACCGCGCTCCAGGAGGGGCGCACGGTGCGCACTGTGCCAACGCCTGAAGAGGCACCGGACGCAGTGCAGCTACTGGGTTCACTGACCTCCAAGCCGGTGCTGTTGGTGGCCAACGTCGACGAGGGAGAGATTGCCGTGCCTGCCGAGATAGCGGCCTACGCTGCGCAGCAGCAGGCACGAGCAGTGGCCGTCTCGGCCCGACTTGAAGCCGAGCTCGGAGCGCTTGAGGCAGACGAAGCAGCTGAACTGCGCAGCGACCTGGGGCTGGCTGAGTCAGGCCTGCAGACGGTCGTGCGCGAAGCTTTCCAACTGCTCGATCTGATCACGTTCTTCACCGCAGGCGAAGCCAAGCCGGCACAGACCTGGCATCTGCGGCGTGGACTGAGCGCCTGGCACGCTGCCGGCCAGATTCACTCAGACATCCAGCACGGGTTTGTCCGAGCCGAGGTCGTACCCTGGGATGCGCTCGTGAAGTTCGGCGGTTACGCTGGCGCGCGCGAAAACGCGGCGCTGCGCCTCGAGGGTCGTGACTACGTCATGAACGACGGTGACGTGATCACCATCAAGTTCACTCGCTGAACCCCGCCGGAGGATAAGCACAAGCCCACCGCCCTCACGGGTCACCCTACAGGGTTTCAGACGCCGGCCACGTGGCGGTCGAGGCGGTCCGCCAGCGCGTTCATGCCCAGCGTGCGCGCAGCAGCCGCCCCGCCGACACGGTCAGTGACACGATCGGCTGGGCGGGTCACAGCCACGGTCTGCAGCTGGGCGATCGCCCGAAACGAGCGCAGCGTTCCGGCGTTCCGGCGCAGAGCGGCCGCGATTCGCGGCCGCTCTGCGCCCCCGTCGACAGCACAGGCCGCCTCAAGAACCCGCTCGAGCGTGCCGTGGCGACACAGCAGATCAGCGGCCGTCTTCTGGCCGATACCCGGGGCGCCAGGCAAACCGTCAGACGGATCGCCGCGTAGCGCAATGAAATCGGGCACCTGATCAGGCGAAACTCCGTACCGATGCCGCACCTCCTCAGGGCCGAGTCGCTGGAACCCCGCAGAGCCCCGGCTGAGATAGAGGACCTGGGTCCGTTCGGTGACGCACTGATACATGTCGCGGTCGCCTGTCAGGATCAACGTCGATCCACCGGCCTGTTCCTCAACCCGAGCCAGCGAGCCAAGCAGGTCGTCCGCCTCCAGATCGGCGGAGCTTTCAACGCGCCAGCCAAACGAAGCGAACAGCTCCGGCGCACGATCGAACTGCCGTGACAGCGCCTCTGGCATCGGTGGCCGGGTCGCGTGGTAGCCGGAGTAGAGCGCCACCCGGTAGGGCGCGTCCTGCGCCCCGAAGCAGACCACCACCGCCCGTGGCCCGGTCTCAGCGACCGCCCGCAACAACAGGTTGACGGAACCGAGCAGCGCGTTACGCGGCTGTCCCGCGGCGTCCCGGACGGTGTCCGGGACGCCGAAGAACGAGCGGTAGAGCAGTAGCGGCCCGTCGACGACCAGCAGCGGACCGCAGGCGGCAAGGCCACCCACGGTCAGTGACTCAACTGTTCAGTTGAGGTTGCCTCGAGCCATCTTGCGCAGGTCCATCGCCGTGTCATAGGTCTCCTCGGCAATACCGTGCTCGTAGGCGACTTCCCGCAGCATGCGCCCGGATCCAGCCGCCTCCTTGACAATCTCGGCCGCCCGGTCATAACCGATGTAGGGGTTCAGCGCCGTGGCCGCCGCCAGTGTCGACTCGGCGGACCGTTTACAACCGGCGAGGTTGGCGGTGATGCCGTCTACACACTTCTCCGGCAACACGCGCGCCACCGCTGTCAACAGGCTGATTGACTCCAGCAGGTTGCGTGCAATCAACGGCACGCGCACGTTGAGTTCAAAGTTGCCTTGACTGCCGGCGATGGTGATGGCTGCGTCATTGCCAATGACCTGTGCAGCGACCTGCAGGGTGACCTCAGGGATCACCGGGTTGACCTTGCCGGGCATGATCGAGGAGCCCTTCTGCAGCTCTGGCAGGTAGATCTCACCGATGCCCGCACGCGGCCCCGAGCCCATCAGCGCCAGGTCGTTAGCGATCTTCGTGAAGGAGACGGCGATCACCTTCAGCGCGCCCGACAGCTCAACCAGGGCGTCGCGGTTGCCCTGAGCCTCAAACGGATCCTCCGGAGCGGAGATCTTCAGACCGCTGGCCTCATTGAGTTTGGCGCGCACCCGTGCGGCAAACTCCGGATGCGTGTTCAAACCGTTGCCCGTCGCGGTGCCTCCCAGCGGGATCTGCGCAACCTGCGGCAGCGCGCCAGAAACACGGCGGGCAGCAAGACGAACCTGAGCGGCATACCCGGAAAACTCCTGGCCGAGCGTGACCGGCACCGCATCCATCAGATGAGTGCGCCCAGACTTGACTATGTCGTGAAACTCCACCGCTTTGACGGCAAACGAACGCTCCAGCGCCTCAAGCGCCGGCAAAAGCTCGTGACTGACCTGATCCAGCGCCGCCAGGTGAACAGCGGACGGAAAGACATCGTTGGAGGACTGGCCCAGGTTGACATGGTCGTTGGGATGCGCGCCTTCCCCCGCGAGGTGTGCGATCACCTCGTTGGCGTTCATGTTAGAGGAGGTGCCAGAACCGGTCTGGAAGACGTCTATGGGGAACTGGTCGTCAAATTCTCCGGCCGCAACACGATCGGCAGCCGCCGCGATGCGATCCCCATGGCCGGCGTCCAGCAACCCCAGTTCGGTGTTGGCCCGCGCCGCTGCGGCCTTGATCCGCCCGAGCCAGTGGATCACGCCTGCTGGGATCGGCTCACCTGAGATAGGGAAGTTGGCAACTGCCTTGGTGGTCTCGCCACCCCAAAGCTGCTCGTTTTCGGTGGTGCTCACGCTGATCCTTTCGCTGCATTGCTGGCTGGCGTAAACGCTACCGCGCGCTCCGCATCGGCGCATAGTCAAAGCCGGCTCAACCGCAGAAGCTGATCAGCTCGCGCGCCAGAGAGACGGGGTCGTCATAGGCCACCAGAAACCCGGTTCCTGGCAGCGTGCGCAACTGTGCACCGGGGATCAGATCCAGCGCCTCACGGGCCCACTCAAGCGGCGCCATCGGGTCGTCTTCGGCCCACAGAAGCAAAACCGGCATGGTCAGCTTTGAGTAGGAGTCCAACAGGTCTCGCTGCACGTCAAACGGCCAGCGACGCGTGAACTTCGCCCAGGCGCGTACACGGTTGGTGTTGCCACCCAGATCCGCGAACGCATGGCGCATGAGGTCCCGGGCCGCAGGGTTACGCTGGTGGCTGAGACGCTCCCCCAGGCGAGGACGCAACATCAGCCTGGCGGCATGCGACACGAGCAGGTCAGCGGCCGGTAGCGAACCGAATCCCGCAGCAGCGCGCAAAACGCGCCGTGCCGCAGGGAACGACATCTCACGATGCAGCCGGTTGCTCTCAAGCACAAGCCGGGCGGGTGTGTAGATGCCATCAATGATCATCCTCAGCGCCAGCTCAGCGCCAATATCATGCCCGACTACAGAAGCTCGCGGGCCGCCTACCTCCGCACAGAAGCCGCCGACCACTTCGGTGAACCACTCCCGCGTGTACGGGTGGCGTGGGCGATCCTCAGAGTCACCGTGCAACGGCAGATCTGGAGCCACCACGTGGAACCGTGCGGCCAGCGGCTCAACGATCGGCTCCCACTCCCGGTGAGTCAGGCCGAGTGAGTGCAAAAGCACGAGCGCCGGTCCAGCCCCAGCCTCCCGGTAGGCAACACGCGCCCCGTCAACGTGGTGGTAAAGGCGCAGCCTCATGACGAAAGTATGGCGGCCCACACAGCGGCCCCCAGGTCGCGCTGCAGAGCCCGCTTGGCGCCGGCACACGCACTGCGGCCGGCCAGGCAACCATTGGGGCTCTGGCCAGCGTGCTGAGCCCCTCGCTGAAAGCTGCCTAGAATCGACCGTCCCGATGTCCACTCCACACAGACCAGTAGAGCCACGCCCATCCTTCCCCAAACTTGAGGAGGAGATCCTCGAGCGCTGGCACACGCACGATGTCTTTGCCAAGCAGATCCAGTGGCGGCAAGACGCTCCCCGCTGGGGGTTCTACGAGGGTCCGCCGACCGCCAACGGCGCGCCTGGCGCCCACCATGTGCTGGCGCGCGTGTTCAAGGACATCTTCCCTCGCTACCGGGCGATGTGCGGGTATCGTGTCGACCGCAAGGGCGGCTGGGACTGTCACGGTCTGCCGGTGGAGCTTGCCATTGAGAAGCAGCTCGGGATGCACTCCAAGGCCGACATTGAGGCCTACGGCATTGCCGAGTTCAACGCCCGCTGCCGACAGTCAGTGTTCAGCCACATCGACGAGTGGATCAAGCTGACCGAGCGGATCGGTTTCTGGGTAAACACCGACGAGGCGTACCGCACCCTCGACCCCAGTTACGTCGAGTCCGTCTGGTGGGCACTGAAAGCGATCTTTGAGAAGGGCCTTCTCTTTGAGAAGCTCAAGGTGGTGCCGTACTGTCCCCGCTGCGGCACCGCACTATCCAGCCATGAGCTCGGACAGCCAGGCGCTTACCAGGAGGTGACCGACCTGTCCGCGTACGTGATCCTGCCAAGCGCGCGCGGCAAACTGGTGGTCTGGACCACAACCCCCTGGACGCTCGTGTCAAACGCTGCCGTCGCAGTCCATCCAGACATCACCTACGTGCTCACACGCGACGGTTACATTGTCGCGCAAGCGCTGGTCACCAAGGTCTTCGGGGCCGATGTCGAGATCGCCAGCAGCTTCCGCGGAAGCGAGCTGATCGGCGATCGGTATGACCCGCCGTTTGACTACATCCCCGCAAGCGCATATGGCCCGAAGGGTCACACCGTGCTCGCGGGTGACTTTGTCACCGACGACGACGGAACCGGCCTGGTGCACACCGCGATCGCGTTTGGCGAGGATGACTTTCGACTGGGTGAGGAACACGGCCTCGCCCCGGTCAACCCGGTGCTGCCCGACGGCACCTATGACCAGCGGATCAGCGGCTATGCGGGCCGCAAAGTCAAGGACTGTGACGGTGACCTCGTGGAAGATCTGCGCGCTCGCGGCAGGCTGCTCAGGGCGGAGCCGTACGAGCACTCATACCCGCACTGCTGGCGCTGTAACACAGCCCTGCTGTATTACACCAAGCCATCCTGGTACATCGCCACCTCACAGGTTAAAGACCGCCTGCTGGCCGCTAACGAAGCCATCAACTGGCAGCCTCCGCACGTCAAGCATGGGCGCTTCGGCAACTGGCTGGAGGGCAACGTCGACTGGGCACTGTCACGAGAGCGTTACTGGGGGACGCCGTTGCCGGTGTGGAGGTGTCCCGCTGGACACCTCCACGTGGTCGGCTCACTCACTGAGCTCGAGCAGCTCTCGGGCGTGCCTTTAAAGGACCCGCACCGTCCGTTCGTTGATGAGGTGACCTTTGCCTGCGTTGCTGACGGGTGCGGCCAGACCATGCGGCGGGTTCCAGATGTCATTGATGTGTGGTTTGACTCGGGGTCGATGCCGTTTGCCTCATATGGTGCGATGCCCACGGTCGCTGATGCTGCGGGCAACACAGACTTTGAGCAGCACTTCCCTGCCGATTACATATGTGAGGCGCTTGATCAGACGCGTGGCTGGTTCTACTCCATGCTGGCGGTGTCGACGCTGCTGTTTGATGAGTCGTCATACCGAAACGTGGTGTGTCTGGGCCTGATCCTTGATGAGCACGGCGCCAAGATGAGCAAGTCAAGGGGCAACATCGTTGTTCCCTGGGAGGTGATTGACACCTACGGCGCAGACGCACTGCGGTGGTATTTCTTCACCTCCAAGTACCCGTGGGATGGTTATCGGTTTTCACGCGAGTCGATCGCTGAAGTCGTGCGCCAGTTTCTGCTGTCACTCTGGAACACATACGGGTTTTACGTGATGTACGCCAACGCGAATAATGTTGACGCACGGAATCTTGATCGTAGTCGCCTGCGCTCCAGCGATTTGGACCGATGGGCGGTCTCGCGTTTGAACGCAACTATCCAGGCCGTGCGCACGGCGCTGGATAACTTTGACGCCACCGCCGCTGGCCGCGTGATCGCCGAGTACCTTGATGACCTCTCAAACTGGTACGTGCGCCGTTCACGGCGAAGGTTCTGGGACGGCGAGTTATCTGCGATGGCGACACTCCATTTCGCGCTGACCACCATGGCAAAGCTGCTGGCGCCGTTTATCCCGTTTGTCGCCGATGAGATCTACGGCAATCTGGACGGCTCCAAGCTGAGCGTTCACCTGTGTGAGTTCCCCGTGGCGGAAGACCGGGACGAGCAGCTGGAGTACGCAATGTCGATCGCACGGGAGACCGTGCGCCGTGGGCTTGCCGCTCGCTCGCAGGCCAGGATCAAGCTACGCCAGCCGCTGGCCGCCGCGGTAGTGGTTGCCGCCGGAGACGAGCGCGCTGCAATTGAACGGCTTGCCGAGATTGTGCGGGACGAGCTCAACGTTCATGAGCTGCGTTTTGTCGCGGAGGCGGATGAGTTGGGTGAGGTCGAGGTGAAGCCCAACTACCGCACGCTCGGGCCGCGCTTCGGCAAGGACATGCCGCGCGCCGCTGCCGCGATCGCCGGCCTCGAGCCCGCACGCGTGGCTGAGGCGATGCGGGCGGGCGAGGCAGTGTCGATCACCATCGGCGGCAACGACCATGTGCTTGGTGCAGATGACCTGCTGGTTGCCATGAAGCCGCTGGCCGGCTATCAGGTCGAGAGAGAGGGCTCACACGCCGTGGCACTCGAACTGGAGATCGACGAGCCGCTTAGAGCAGAGGGCTGGGCCAGGGAGATCGTGCACGCCGTGCAGGCCGCCCGGCGTGCCGCGGGGTTACAGATCAGCGACCGGATCAGACTCGTCCTAACGGGAGACGAGGAGCTGACACAAGCCGCTCGCACTCACCAGGTCTATATCGCGGGTGAGGTTCTTGCCGTTGATGTACGTTACGGTGCGCCGTCGGCCACGCCGGACATGGGTGCAGCCGAATCTGTGCGCATTGACGGGCGGGATCTGCAGATCTGGGTGCAGCGAGCTTAAGGCCGGACGACCCAGCAGCCGCTGAGCGCCATTGGCATCCGGGGCGGCCCAGCCTGTCAACGTCGCGACTGGGCCGGGCGGGGGTCTTCCGACGCCGGGCCCGGCTGACCTGGCCGCAGCGTGTCGTTCCGGCTGATCCGCCCTGCTCCGCGCGCTCTATCGGTTGCTCCCGATCCTCCCGATCCGCCTGCGCCGTCCGCGACCTCCGCGCCGTCCAGTCCGCTCTTTAGCAACTTGGGGAGGGAAATATCCCGCCACGGGATATTTCCCTCCCCGTCTACAGGTTTGCTGTTTTTCGGGCTTGGGAATGGGGAGAGTGACGCTCTCCCCGAGGTTGTCTCCGACGCAGACCGGCCGCTGCGCGGCCTTCTGCTGCGCCTGAGAATCTGGCGGCTTAGACAGTCGAGTGGCCGGCGTGTCCAAACCTCGAGTCAGGCTTGATGGCATGGGTCTTGGTAGGTCTCCTGTTCAGCCGGAGATGTTTGCTGACTTGTTCTGCGATGCTGGGCGCCGGTCGCTGTAGCCGATGATCGTCGCGGTGGAGATGGTGTTGCCGCGTTTGGAGGGTTGTTCTGACCGGCAGGCGGTTGACCGGTTCGC
>JBMFHK010000068.1:0-11347 GCA_049976865.1 Solirubrobacteraceae bacterium
CACCCCGCCGCCGCCAACACGCCGCCGCTCAACCCACAAAAGTGCGAAACCCGAGATCCCATCTGAACTTCAATAAATCGGATCGGAGAGTCGTTTAGAAAGTGTCTAGACACCCGGCTAGAACAAACGTTTACGCCAAGGTTCAGCCACTGTTGGCGCTCCCCACAATGGCTGATAGTGATCGCAGAGGCCCGGCCCGTCGTGGACGACCGTCCCCAGACCTCGGGGATTTGAGATGCGAAAGACGCTAAGGACAACACTCGGCAAGAACGCAGCCGGCCAATCCGGACAGTCACTGATTCTGACCGCGCTGGCGATGCTGGCGATGTTTGCGATGTCCGCGTTGGTCATAGACATATCCACCTGGTACGTCCAGCGCCATCGCGACCAGGTGGTGGCTGACGCCGCCGCGCTCGCCGCCGCCAACTGCCTGGCCAACCCAAGCAGCCATTCAGGACTCGGCCCGAGCTGCACCTCCGCCACCGACACCGCAGACGCGCAAGCCGTCGCCGTTGCCTACGCGGCCGCCAACGGGCTGACGCTGACAACCAGCCAGGTGAGCGTCAACACCAGCACCGATACCGTAACGGTCAACGCGACAGCCAGCTCCACGCCGTACTTTGCCAGGCTGCTTGGCATCAACACGGTCACCACGTCGGCTTCTTCACAGGCCGCCTGGCAGAACGGATCCAGTTCGTCCGGCTCGACGACAACCTGCACCGGCGGTGACAACTGTTATGCGATCTACGCAGCCAACCAGACCTGCGGCCCCAACAACGGCTGGGTGACCAACGAGACCAGCGAGGTGATTGACGGCGCCGTCCACAGCCAAGGATCGCTGAACATCAGCAACGGCTCCTTCACGTTCAACGGGCCGGTCACCTACAGCAGCGGCAACTGCCCCTACACAGCCCACCAGAACGCGACGATCTCCTCGGGAGGGACCCACTACCTGCCGGCCGCGGGGTGGAACCAGGCTGCCAGCTACTGGCCAGAGAACTACGCCGATATCTACCCGGCGTGCGGTGGCAACGGCACCTACCAGTGCACCGGGCCGAGCGGCACGCCCAGCTACTGCACCGCTGCCGATCCCAGCTTTTCGTTCACTTGGGCCAACACGCCCAACGGCGTTTACTGCGCCTACGGCACAGGCACCCCCAGCGACCCCTCTACCTGGAACGGCACGATCTCCTTCACCAACGGTGCTGGCAGCACCTGCTCAAGCAGCTCCCCCTACGACGTCACGATGATCGCCGGAAACGTTTACGCAAGCGGCGCCAGCGCCCTGTACCTGCAGCCCTACGCAAATAACCTGCTGGTCTATGCAACCGACACCGACGCGCAGGCCGAGGCGTCGTCCGGAGAGTCCTACGCCGTGGCGTGGACCAACGGCCCCTACCATCTCAACGGCATAATGTTCGCCCCCAACGGCTCAGAGGACCTCTCCTCAGTGTCAATCACCGCAACGTTTCTGGAAGCACAGAACGTCTACACGATCAACCTCTCCGACGTGATCAGAGGCGAAGGGCCGATGACCACCTCCACCGGCGCCACCAGTTCAAGCACGACCGGCAGCGACTCGCTGGTACAGTGAGCGCTAGTACAGTCGTTGAATTAAGGATGGTCGGCACAACCCTGGCCTACGACCACCCGACATAACCAGTCATAATCACGGGGCAGCGCACCAACCAACAATCTGTGGTGGTGGAGCCTCTATGCAGTTCAGGTCGCGGGGAACATGGTGTTAAAGACACTCAGGCGGACCCTCCGGACCGGCGTCGATAACCAAGCCGGTCAGTCACTGGTGATCGTGATCATCGCGGCCGTAGCGGTGATCGCAATAGCCGCCTTTGCGATCGATGTGGCCGAGTGGTACGTCCAGCGCCACCACGACCAGGTGGCGGCTGACGCCGCCGCGCTGGCCGCCGCCAACTGCCTGGCGCACCCGGGCACGACACCGATGAGCCTGGTGATCAACGGCTCACAGATTTCCGTTCCGGCCTGCTCCTCAGGCACCGATGCCGCCGACGCCCAGACGGTCGCCGTCGACTACGCCGCCGCCAACGGCCTGACGATCACGCCCTCCGACGTAAACCCGAACACGGCCATCGGCACGGTCACCGTCAACGCGCAGTCAACCTCGCCCGGGTTCTTCGCCAGGCTTTTCGGCATCGAGCAGACCACCCAGTCGGCCGCTGCTACCGCATCCTGGAAGAGCGGCCTTTACAACTGCACCGACCCCGGATCCAACAACGCCTGCGGCTTCCTGTTTGCCGATGCGGCCAGCTGTTCTGCCCAGTCCAACGGGATCCAGCTGACCGCAAGCGGCCGCGTGAACATAACCGGCACGATCATAACCGGCACGATCATCAGCAACGCCAACCTGACCGCCACGACAAACGGCAATGTCTCGGACGGCACCGCCTCCTACGGCCCCGGCCCCGGCTGCTCAGACTCCCTCACCGAGCACGGCCATGATGCTTGGTCAAGCCCACCGGTACAGGCTGCCAGCGTTTACCCATACCCGCTCAACTACGCCAACGACTTTCCCGCCTGTGGCGGCTCCAATGACCCCTGCCAGGCAAGCGGTTACCCCAACTTCTGCACACAAGAGGGGTCCAGCATCAACGTGGCTCGCGGTTCCCTGGTCAACGACAACATCTACTGCGCGAGCGGCACCGGCACACCATCTGATCCGAGCACTTGGAACGGCTCGATCACAATCACGCTGCCTTCCAACGCAGCGCTCCACGACACCTTTGTCGGTGGCAGCGTCAACTTCACGGGCGAAAGCAACGCCTCGCTCTCCGCCTGCGGCTACGCGGCCAGTGGCTACAGCGGGGCAAACTGCGCCAGCTCAGCCCCGGCACCGGTGACCCCCAACTACCCGCTCTTCTACGCAACCGGCAACTCCACCTCCCCACCGACCTCCTGCTCCTCAGCGACGCTCTGTGCGACCCTCGCCGGCGTCGACTCGCTGCAGGGCGACATGGCCGCGCTCACCGGCAGCGCGGAACTCTCGATGGTGGGCGGCTCAAGCCTCACCGGCTTCGTCGAGGCCTTGAACGTCAACGCCAGGCTGGCCGGAACGGTCCAGGGAGACGGACCCGCCGCCACCGGTGGCGGCGGCCCCATCACGGCCGGCACCGACTCTCTGATCAACTGAAAGCTGACCACCGGCGTGCCGTCAGACACCCGCCGGTGGTCAGCTCAAACCGGCGTGCCGGCGTCTTTGAGCAACGTGCTGACCGGCACCGCTGAAAGGTGCTGGTCGCTGAGCCGTTCGGCCAGCGACCGCAGCTCACCGTAGGCCAGGCGCAGGCTGGTCACGCGCAGCTCAATCACCTCTCCCTGCTGGACGGTGCGCGGCAGAACGCCCGGCCGGTTGAGATGCACCTTGCCGACCACCAGCCTGCCGCCCATCCCGTTAGCGATCAGAAACTGGGCCAGGCTCGGGCCGGTTGAGGTGTAGAGAAAATGATTGCCCCAGTGCAGCTCCCGCTCAAGCTGGTGAAGCCGCAGGCGGTCAAGCCGGTGATCGGTGCTTATCCAGCCAAACACGCCGCTGTCAGAGATCTGCAGGATCGGCTGATCGCCGGCGTGGATGACGCTGCTGGCAAAGTTGATATCTGACCGGCCCAGTGTGAAGGAAACGTGCATGCCGGTGCTTTGCAGGTCCCGCGCCAGGGTTCTGGTCTGGAGAGGACCGGCCTCCACCATCACGCCAACCACCCGGCTTGGCGTAGCGACCGCCTCAACCGGACGCGCGGCCACGTTGGTAATAACCGAGTAGGCCATGCCAGCCGTGAACGTCCACAGTGCCAGCAGCGCGGTGACACCACCGGCCGCCAGGGTGCGCACCGTCCTGACCCGCCACCTCGGCAGCGGCCTGGTGCGTCGCGTAGAGCTGCGGATCACGGCCGCCGTTGACGGCTGCCTGCTGTAGGAGTTATCCGGCGCGGGCCGCTCACGCAGGGCACGGTCGATCTCCAGCCTCAGCTGCGCCTGGTTGCGCGCGACCGACGCTAAACCAAACCGTTTGAGAGCCTGGTTGGAAACCCGGACGTGACCGTAGCCAAAACCGTAGGAGATCACCGGGCAGCCGCGGATGATCGCCTCCAGGACGGTCAGCCCGACCGTCGAGTGGACCAGCACGTCAGCGGCCGCCATCACCTCACTCATCCGGTCGGTGAAGCCCAGGATCCGCACGCGCTGCTCGCCGCCAAACTGGCGGCTGAGCCGGCCGCGCAGCCGCTCGTTGTAGCCGCACAGGCACAGAACCTCAGCGTCCTTGACCTCAAGCGCGGTCCGGATGGCGCCAGCCATGTCACCTACACCCCAGCCGCCGCCGGACACGGCGATCACCGGGCGGTCCTGCGGCAGGTCCAGCACCCGGCGAGACTGCGCTCGGTCACGCGGCTCGAAAAAGGCGGGTGAGGTGGGCGGCTTGACCCAGCGGACGCTGCCGGGTCCGGCGATCCGCTCAACCTCTTCACGTGATTCCGGATGGGTGATCAGGTGCAGATCAACACCCGGGTGAGCCCAGTAGCGCAACCCCGCCAGGTCGGTGATCGACGCATATACCGGCACGTGCAGCGCCCCGTTGCGGCGCAGCTCACCCAGCACCTGAGTGGTCCCCGGATAGGTGGAAACGATCAGGTCTGGATCGTGGGCGCGGATCAGCCGGCTGAGCCCCTTGCGGCTGAAGGCCGCAAGCAGCCGACGCGCCAACCAGCGTGTCGGCGGAAAGTCCATCACCAGCCTGTACTGGAACTCAAACAGCCAGGGCGACCACCGGAACAGAAACGCGGAGTTCTCGCGCAACAGCAGGGTGGCCACCACCCCCATCACCGGCAGCCCGTTGACCACCGCGATCAGCGCCTGCGGATCCTCCTGCCTGAACTCCCGCGCGATCGCGCGGGCAGGCATGTCGTGCCCCGCGCCAATGTCGGCTGAAATGATCAGGATCTTGCGCGGGGACGCTTCAGTCAAGGGCTCAGGCTCGCTCGCTAGCGCTCCGCGGTGACGGTTCGTCCCGCGCATTTTGCGACGCCTGCTCGCGCCGCCACGCCACGTAGCGCCGGACGCCCTCCCTGAATGGCGTCGACGCCGTCCAGCCAAGCTCCTCGCGGGCGCGATCGGACAAAACCATCTTTGAACCGAGGTCGCCAGGGCGTGCGGGCCCGTACACGATCTCAGTGTTGCCGACGATCTCCCCGACGATCTCGGCGATCTGCTTGATCGTCACGTCCTCATCGCTTGCAAGGTTGTAAACACGGTTCTCAGCGATGTCGCCCAGGCCGGCCACCACCCCTTCAGCCAGGTCCTCCACGTAGACAAAACGGCGGGTTTGCATGCCGTCGCCTGACAGTGTGAGCGGCTGGCCGGCAAACGCCCGGTTCACAAAAGCTGGGATGACAGCCGCTTCCCTGGCGCGCGGCCCGTAGGGGATCCCGAACCGCAGGATCGTGTAGCTGAGCCCGTAAAGCTCCTGGTAGCTCTTGCAGTAAAGCTCGCCGGCCAGCTTGGTGGCCGTGTACAGGTGGGCGGGCGGAGGCAACAATGTCGACTCGCTTACCACTGTGTCATCGGTGTCGCTGTAAACCCAGATGGTTGACGCGTACACGACCCGTCGCAGTCCGGCGCGACGCGCCGCCTCAAGCACCGTCGCGGTGCCGCGCGCGTTCACCTGTTCGGCATCCGCGGGCTCGGCATGAACATCGTTGACGTCCGCAACGGCCGCCAGATGCGCCACCGCGTCACATCCGCCGAGCGCGGCAGCCAGCGCCTGGCCGTCAGTGATCTGACCGATCACCGTGGCAGCGTCCCGATGCTCAGGCCACGGCGAGCGCCGCAGGTCATAAATCACCGGCTCGTGGCCGTGGGCGCGGAGCTTGTCGACCACATGGGAGCCGATGAAGCCAGCCCCGCCGGTCACCAGGACCTTCATGCCCCAGCTCCTTCATCAGTCATTTGCTCACCCTCCAGCGGCCGGTAGTACAGCGGCGGACACGAATGATGCTCTGCCACCCAGTCCGTGTTGGGAAGATCGACCTGATGGCCGAGAATCCGGTGGCAGGGCTCATCGTACACGCGCCCGGTGGACTTCTCCAGCCAGTCAAACACGATGTACTTGTACAGCCCTGAAACCATGCCGTCCGGCAGCTCCAGGCGACTGCCGGAAAACTGTGGGTCAAGGAACTCTGCGGCAACCCGGTTTTTCCACTCGACGATCTCCGGGAGCCGCTCGACCTGGATCAGACCGAGCGCCGCCGTGAACTCGCTCATCCGGAAGTTCAGCCCTTGCACCGCATAGTCGGGCTTGCCGTAGTTGCGGAAAGCGCGCGCGTACTCAAGCAGCTCTGGGTGCTTGGAGACCAGCACGCCACCCTCGCCGGTTGAGACCGTCTTGGTCGCATACAGCGAATATGCGCCGGCGTCACCGTAGGTGCCCGCCCGGCGGCCGTTCCAGCTGGCGCCGTGGGCGTGCGCACAATCCTCAAGCAAAAAGATGCCGTTCTCAGCGCAGTAGGCGGCGATCTTCTCCGAGTCAAACGCCAGATGCCCGCCGATGTGGACCAGGATCGCGGCCTTTGGCTTGTACGCCTGCGCCTTGCGCTCAAAGTCCTCAAACGACATGCAGAGATCCTCGCGGTTACAGTCGACAAACTGCACCTCCGCACCCGCCCGGATCGCCGCCAGGGGCGTCGCCATGAACGTGTTGGACGGACAGAGCACCGTCGCACCCTCAACGTTGGCAAAGTGCAGCGCCGCCAGCGCAGCGCCCGACCAGCTTGCCGTCGCCACAGCCCCAATGCCGTGAAACGCCGCCCACGCCTGTTCGAAGCGATTGGTGAAGTCAGCCTCGGTCCAGCGGTTTGAGTCGAGTACCTCGTCGATAAGGCTGTGCAGACGCGCACGGTCATGGTGATCAAACCCGATGGCAAAGCGACCATAGTCTGGCTTCAGCCGGGGTTGGGTGGGAGCAGTTGTCACAGCATTCCTATGTTTCGGTGTGAAAGTGAACCGTACGGCGCGCCCAATGACGCGACGGCGCCGGGCATCAGCCTGAGCGACCCGTGCTTGGCACGTCAGGTCCGCATCAGTTCAAGGCAGACGGTACCGAATTGGTCGGCCGCAAGCGTTTTGAGAATCTCCGGCAGCGCCCCTGCCGTGCGCACATGCGAGCCAGGCGCACTGTAGTGGTCGGCATCGTGCAGAAGGATCACGTCGCCGGCCCGCACCTTGCGCAGCACCAGCCGTGAGATCTGCGCCGAGTCGGTCTGCTTGCGCCAGTCCCGGCCCCACTGTGACCACATCAGCGGCCGCAAGCCGAGCTCACGGGTGATCTCGAGGCTCGCCGGACTGTAGAGACCAAACGGCGGCCGGTGCACACCAACCGGCCCGCCAAGCGCGTCCTGCACCACCGCCAAACCACGCCTGAAATCCTCACGCAGCTCGCGCTCCCGGCGCAACGGGTGCGCCCGATGCCACATGCCGTGAAGCCCCACCGCGTGCCCCTCATCACGTATCCGGCGCACCAGCTCTGGCCACTTCTGGACCTGTTCCCCGACCACGAAAAAGGTCGCCTTCGCCCCCTGGCCGGCCAGCGCCTGGAGGACCATCGGCGTCCCCTCCGGGTGGGGGCCGTCGTCAAAGGTGATCGCCACCGTCGCCGGCCCGCTGGCCGGCGACGGCGCCCCGGCGTAAAGCTCCTGGAGGGTGCGCGCCACCCCAAGCCCTCGGCAGAGGACAGGAACGTGCGGAGCAAGCAGATAACGGATCACCTGTGCCATTTTGTACACATTCGCGTGCGGACCGCCTGCCCGCGCTCTAAGTTGAAGCGCTATGGATGGCAGCTTCGATGCTCTGGTGACGGTCCGGCGGCGGCGCTTTGCCAACGAGGACAACGGTTTTGCGGTGCTGGACGCTGAGTCCGAGGATGGCCCCCTGGTGCTGGTCGGGCCGCTGATCCATCTGGAGGACGGGGAGCGCGCCCACGTGACCGGCACCTGGATCAATGACAGCCGCTACGGGGAGCAGGTGAAGGTTTCACAGGCCACCGCGCTGCCCCCGGAGACCGTCCGTGCGCTCACCTCCTACCTGCGACGGATCAAGAACATCGGTGAGAAGCGGGCAGCGCTCCTGATCGACCAACACGGCGCCGAGCGAGTGCTGGACGCGATCGACAGCGAGCCGGTCGCCGCCTTTAGGCGTGTCGGCCTGAACCCGTTTCGCGCACAGGAGGCGGCCGCTTCCTGGAACGAGCTGCGGATGATCCGCCGCCTGCACATGCTGCTGGCGCCGCACGGCCTGGCCTACCTGGCCAAGCGGATCAGCGATGAGTACCCAAACAGCGCCTACCGTGTGATCACCGAGAACCCCTACGAGCTGACGCGTGTGTTCGGGGTGGGGTTCCGGGTCGCCGACCGCATCGCGCGCGCCAGCGTGGACTCCTACGCGGAGATTCCCGGCCGCGTCAGTGCCGCGATCCTGTATGCGCTGGCCGAGGCTGAGGGGCAGGCCGGCAACACCTGCCTGCCGGTCGGACAGTTGCTGGCCGCCGCGCGCGACCTGCTCGGTGAGCTCCCGGATGAGGACGCGCTTGAACGGCTCGTGCAAGACGGTGATTTGGTGGTTGAGGAGGGCTGGGCCTACCGGCGCGCGACCTGGGAGCTTGAGTGCGAACTGGCAGAACGTGTGATCGCCATGCTCGGCAACAACGATCAGCCGGCCGGGCTGACAGCTCTAAAGCCGGACCAGGAGATCGGCGCCGGCATGGAGCTCACCTCCGAACAGGCCGCAGCGGTGCGCAACGCCTTCAGCCACCGGCTGTCTGTGATCACCGGCGGCCCGGGGACCGGCAAGACCGCATCCATCCGCGCGATCGCCGAGCTCGCAAAGCTGGGGCGCGCAAAACCGTTGCTGGTGGCGCCCACCGGGCGGGCGGCCCGACGGATGACCGAAGCAAGCGGCGTGGAGGCCAAGACCATCCACTCAGCGCTCGGATGGGTGCCCGGCGAGCCGCCCGCCCACGATCAGGACTCGCCGCTGGCCTGCGACCTGCTGATCGTCGATGAGTCGTCGATGGCCAACCTGGAGCTGGTGGTAACTCTGCTGCGGGCGCTGGACGGCGCCACCCACCTGGTCCTGGTCGGCGACGCCGACCAGCTCGCGCCGGTCGGAGCCGGCAAGCCGTTTGCCGACCTGGTCGCCTGCGATGTTGTGCCAACCACACGGTTGACTCACATCTTCAGGCAGGCTGCGGGCAGCATGATCGTCCAGGGCGCTCACGCGATCCGGCGTGGTGAGATCCCCCAGTTCCGGATCACCGAGGGAATGCGCCACGACCTGTTTCTGATGGAGCGCGACGCCGCCTTTCAGGCCCGCGAACTGGTGGTGGACCTGGTCACACGCAGGCTGCCTGAACACTTCGGTGTGGATCCGGTCAGAGACATCCAGGTGTTCTCACCCGTCTACCGGGGCGAGCTCGGCATCGATGCGCTCAACGCCGCCTTGCGCGAAGCCCTGAACCCCGGCGGGCGGCCGGTCGGCGCGGGCAGGTTGCGGATCGGCGACAAGCTGATGATGACCGGGCGCAACCTGCATGAGCTGGGCCTGATGAACGGCACCGTGCTGTATCTGGAGGATGAGATACCCGGTGCCGGAGGGGACGACGCGGCGCTGCTGCTTGTCGGCGACGAGCAGGTCTTCCGTCTCCCGCCCGAGGAGGCTGGCAACCTGCAGCTCGGCTACGCCTGCTCGGTCCACCGCGGGCAGGGGATTGAGCTCCCCGTGACGGTGATCATCGCCCACGAGCAGGCCGGCGGCGCCTTCTTTTTGCGCAGGGAGATGCTCTACACAGCCGTCACAAGGGCAAAGTTGGCGACTGTGATCGTGGGTAGTCAGAGGGTTCTGGCCCGAGCGGTGCGCACGACGGATACGGACCGGCGTCACTCACGCCTTGGCGAGCGACTTCTGGCGCAAGTATCGCGATAGCCACACCGGCGAGCAACAGCATGCCACCCAGCGCTTCTGGACCGGACGGCACCTGACCCAGGACGATCCAGGCGGTGGACAAGCCGGCCACCGGCACCAGCAGCGTGAACGGCACAACCGAGCTCACCGGATGACGGGCAAGCAGCGAGTTCCAAACGCCGTAGCCGACCAGCGAGGAGGCAAGAACGGTGTAGGCGATACTGGCGATGGTCAGCAAGCTGGCGTGCACAACGGCTCCAGCCACGGCGTGCGGGCCGTTGATGGCCAGCGCGATCCCGAGCGCCGGCAGCGGGATCGTGATTGACGACCAGGCTGTCAGCGCAAGTCCGCCGACCAGGTGCGCGTGTCTGGTGATCACACTGCCGACCGCCCAGCACATGGCGCCTCCGAGGGTGAGCACAAGCGGCAAAAGCGGGGTGTTCCCGCCGCGCCCGGCGATCACCATGCCAAGCCCGCCAAAACCGATCACAACCCCGATCATCTGCCAGCGGCTGGCGCGCTCCGCCAGCGCCACCTGTGAGATCAGGATCGTGAACATCACCTGCACCTGGATCACCAACGACGCCAGCCCCGCGGGCATCCCAAGGTCAAGCGCCAGATAGATCAGCGTGAACTGGCCAAGACCCATGGTCATGCCGACCAGCAGGATGGTCCGCCACGAGCCGGGCCGCGGCAAAAACAAGATCAGCGGGAAGACCACAAACGTGAAACGTGCGGCGACCAGCAGAAACGGCGGGAAGCCCTTCAACCCCTCCTCAATGACAACAAAGTTGGACCCCCAGATAACGGCAACCAGAGCGGCAAGGAGCTTGTCTTTAGCGGGGATAACGCAGTTTGTAGCAGCAGCGGCCAGACCAAGGTCTGCCAGCGGGGCCGCCAGCCGTCGCTGACCACGCAGCACCCGGATGCCAGCCGGTTGTCAGCGCCCGCCGGCAGGCTGGCGGCGCTCACCTGACGCGGCTCACCTGGTGGCGGCGATGCGAAACTCCCAGTCACCGACTTCAACCACGTCACCGTGGCGAAGCTGACGGCCGCGCCTGGTCTCCACCGTCGCGTTGACAAGCACCTCCCCGCCGGCCAGCAGAGCCTTTGCCTCCGCGCCAGCCTGCACCACGCCACCCAGCTTGAGCAGCTGGCCAAGCCGGATCATCTCACCGTGAATGCTGATCTCCTGCATGGGAGCAAGATGATGACGGGTCGGCGCACGCGCGACTTTGCCGGCAAACGCCTGTGAAAGCGCCGCTACCGCCCAGCCCGTCTGACCGGATCGGTTAGGGCCGCCGCGTCCAGCCCGTCTGACCGGATCGGTTACGGCCGCCGCGCCCAGCCCGTCTGACCGGATCGGTTA
>JBMFHK010000068.1:11447-13480 GCA_049976865.1 Solirubrobacteraceae bacterium
GTCTGACCGGATCGGTTACGGCCGCCGCGCCCAGCCCGTCTGACCGGATCGGTTACGGCCGCCGCGCCCAGCCCGTCTGACCGGATCGGTTAAAGCCGCCACCAGCCCATCTGACCGGATCGGCTAAGGCCGCGCGCCCAGCCCGGCCGACCGGTCGGCATCGGTCTGCTCAGCAGACCGAATCGACCCGCAGCCTCCTTACGCCGGCGGGGATCGGGATGTCCACCTCGTCTCCGACGCGCCTGCCGATCAGCGCCTGGGCGACCGGCGAGGCGGCCGACAGCAGACCCTCCTTGGGGTTGGCCTCGTTGGGCGGGACGATCCGGAAGGTCTGGGTCAGATCCTTGCCAAGGTCGGTGACCTCCACCGTGGTCCCGTTGCGAACCTCCTCCACAGCACCGGTACGCTCCACCACCACTGCGGCACGAACCTGCTCACGCAGTTTGAGGATCTTCGTCTCAAGGTGGGCTTGAGCCTCCTTGGCGGCGTGGTACTCGCCGTTTTCTTTGAGGTCACCCCACTCCCTGGCGGTCTTGATCCGAGCTGCCATCTGCGCGCGTCCCCCGGTTTCAAGATCGCTGAGCTCGGCGCGCAGTCGCTGAAGCTCAGCCGCTGTCATCTCGATCGTTTCCATCTTCCCTCCTTGCCTCCGGCCCTTGACACGCAGCCTTTCACTCAGACGTTAGCTCAGGGCCCGGTGATGCGCGGACCCGGCCTTCAGGCAAGTGCGCTGACCAGCAGTGCCGTGGTAGTTAATCAGAGCTGTTGCGCCATGCCCTCCAGGCCGGCGCGGGCGATCGGCGCTCGCTTACAGCGCCCCGCTTTAAAAACCGCCCGCAGGCCAGAGTCGGCTGACGCGAGAAAGTGCGTCTTACCGGGCGCCTCGCCCTAACTCAGCTGCGGCCGATCCGCCGCCGTAGCTTCTGCAGTTCAGGCTCACCCAAGCCGTGCTGCCGAAGATAGGCCGCAGAGCCTCCGTAGCGGGCGTCAACAACCTGTAGCACCCGTTCGATCGTACCCGCCTGTGGGCTGTGGTCCTGAGGGTTTTCTCCCTCCAGCTCGGCGCGGTAGGTCGGTGACCCGAGCAGCCGCACGAAGATCTCCTCGATCCGGTCCGCCGAAGCCATGTAGTCGCGCACAATCTGATCGCGCGGCACTCCGGCCGCGTCAAGCGCCAACGCGACAACCGTGCCTGTACGGTCCTTGCCGGCGGCACAGTGCACAAGCACCGCCCCGTCCGCCACCGCGATCTCCCTGACCGCCGCAACAACGGAGTCGGGACGGCTGGTCAGGTAGGCAAGGTAGGTGCGCGCCAGCCGCGGCTCTCCGATGAACTCGTCATCCTTAGACGACTCCCAGATGTCGGCGGTGCTGACCACTGTGCCGGACTCCGGCCGGCCGGCAGGCCGGGACGGATACAAAGAGTGGTGCACGATCCGGACTTTCTGCTCCCCGTGCAGAGGGCCGGGGCCTTCAAGCACCAGCTCGGCATCGGTGCGCAGGTCAATGACGACCTGCAAGCCATGCGCGTCAACAAGGTGGGAGATGTCGGTGGGGGTCAACGCCTGGAGATTGTCGGAGCGAAGCAACACGCCGGGCACCACCACGCGCGCGTTGACCGCCCCGTCAAGCTCAATCCAGCTGACGTCAGTGGAGATCGAAGCCATCGTCCAATCTTGACAGGCACCCGCAGAAACGCTGCTAACAACACAACTGTTCACGTTGTTTGTTGGCTTTGCGGGCTGCCAGCACGATGGTCGCGGCACGGACCGGCGGGCGTGACTGCTACCGGCGTGCTGCGGTTCGTGTTCTTTGAGGTTTTGTGCAAGGCTGATCTCTGGTCGGTCCAAGCACGGGCGAGCGTGCGGGCGTGTGGCGAGCAGGAAGCGTGCCGGCACCCTCACATTCCCCTGCCCAGGCGCTTCCCTGCCCGGGCGCTGCTCGCGCCGGCGTGCTGTGCCGGCGATAAGCCCGTAAACGGCGTGCGAGCGAGTCAGAATGCACAAACTGCGCGCCTGAAAGCCGATTTGTGC
>JBMFHK010000069.1:0-13430 GCA_049976865.1 Solirubrobacteraceae bacterium
CGGACAAGCTTGACCCCACCCTCACGAAAGGGGCTTGCGCCCTAAAAACTGGTCATAGGCACTCAGAGCGTGCTCGGTCGCTAACCGCGCAACGTCCGCCCCGAGATCGCGATCTACGCGCACCAGTGTTCCGAACTCCGCGATCACCCAGACTCGTTGTGCTAGCCGAGCGGCGGCATTTGGATCGTTCCAGTGGGTGATCGCCACGTTTGTGGTCTCGTAGAGCGCGAGATCAAGCGTGGCTAGATCTCCGGAGCGCAACAACGCGAGCGAGGGCAGGTGTTCGGGGTCGTCGAGATCCTCGGCGACGAGTAGCACACTTGCGTCCAGCAAGATCACTTTGGCCGGCCTGCTTTGAGATCTCTGAGAGAGGTTCCGCCATGTCGCTGCGCGCTTCCTTCGAGCGCTGCCATCTGTTCGGTTAGGCGCCGCTGGCGTTCGCCGAGCCCGACTTCTGCCAACTCTCGGAGCGTGCCGATCGCTTCTAGGTAACACAGCCAGACATCCGGCCGGACAGGAAGGGTAGGCCGCGACCCGAGGGCTACAAGATGGTGATCGAGCCGACGCAGGCAGCGGTCATTCGTAATCCGCGCACCGGACGACGGCGCCGGCTGGAGACGCCGGAATCAGAGTGGATTGTGCGCGAGGACCAGGATCTGCGCATCATCCCGGCTCAGCTGCTTTGCAACATCCTCGGCCCAATCAGTCGCGACCTGGTAACGCCGGACACCGGACGCCCCTTCTACCGAGCAGTCACGACCATCGACACTCTCACCCTCATAGAACCGGCCCCCATTGGTACCGAGGCCGGTGCGAATTCTTTGCCAAGGTGGAGATGGGGAATTGAACCCCCGGGCTAAGACCCGTAGAAAACGCCTATTCCTGCGGCCCGTTGGTCACAAGCAGGCAGACGGGCGCGCGAAAAGTAGCCTGGTCAGGAGGCTTAACTGGCGCGATTTGAAATCTGAAATCCGTCCGGTTACGCCCTGAAATCGGGCGACTGTTCTGTCAGCAAATCCACGGAAGGAGCTGACAGAAATGGCCGTAACCAAACCCAAGTCTCAAATTCCGACAGTCGCCCAGGCGGTGGAGCTGCTCCTCAACAAGAAGGGCCTTACGCAGCGTGTGGTGGAGCACCGCTCGGTGCTCCAAGGCCCCAAGACCAAGCGCGTCACCGGACGACGCGCAAGCGGGACTGCCCTGGCACGCTCAAATCTCGGCGGGCTGCGGTTTGACCGCGTTACCGGCGACGACTTCGCGACGTGGTTTGGCGAGCGCCACCCGGCCGAGATGGCCGCCGACAGCAAGACGCGCGGACGCTCCTCGCTTAAGCAGCTGTTGGATTACGCCATCGCCAGCGGGTGGGCGGACGCGACTGTGCTCGCCGCTCTTCCGAAGGTGGTGGCCAGCCCTCCGCGCCGTAAGTGGCTGCGCCCGGAGCAGGTCGCGGCGCTTTGCCGCGTAATCGAAGGCAGCCGCCTGACCGACGAGCAGCGTTTCATGTGGAGCTGTCTCCTGAACATGGGCGTGAGGACGGCGGAACTCGTCGCCCTCAAAGCCGACGACCTCAACGCCATTGACTGCACGGTGAAGGTCATCGGCAAGGGCGAAGGTAACGGCAAGCTCCGCCATATCCCCGTGAGCAAAGCCTTCCGTGACGAGTGGCAGCGCTACGTGTTGGAGCAGCGCATGAAGCCGAACGGCTGGCTATTGGGCCAGAGCGCGTGGCGCGTTCAATCGGGCCGCTACGGAGCGTCCGAGCGCGTCATCACCGACGGCTCAAAGCACAGCACGGCGAAGGTCGGACGCACCGCAGCCTCCAAGTCGCGATGGGCTACGCCTCGTTGGAGACGACTGCCGTCTATCTGTCCGATGTGCAGGACTACCTCAACCGCCACCGCCGCCCTGTCAGCCTGGCCGACGGCGTAGAGATGTTGCTGCGCAAGCAGCAGGAGCAGGCAGAGGCCACCTAACCCGCTTACCCGGTCAGGCGGTCGGGACTAGCTTCACATCTACGCCGAGCGCGCGCGTGAGCGCGCCGAGCGTCGCGGTGGTGGGGTTGGACTGACCGCGCTCAATGTGGCTTATCTCCGCCTGGTCAATGCCGGTCAGCTCCGCGAGCTGTGTCTGTGTCAGGTGCTGCGCGCGGCGCTGTTCCCCGAGCTGGCGGGCGAGTGAGAAGTGCAGCTCAAAGGCGCGCAGCTCCGCGACCGCCTCCGGCCCTTCCGCCTCCGCCTCGGCTTCCAACTCCGCGTAGAACTCGTCAAAACTCGTCATGGTGATCCATTATGGGGCAAACCCCATATCTGGTCAAGGGTTCCGCCTGCGATAGTCAGCGAGTCGGCTCCGTGCCTCGGCTATCTCGCGCTGTTGCCTGCGCTTGCTCGGGTCCGCGCCTTTGTCGTAGCCGCCCAGGAGCAGCACGAGCCTGTCTCCGTGAGCATGGCAGAACACTCGCAGCGGCACTCGCTCGCCGCTCGGCTCGTCGCGGGCATGCTTGCCGACCGACCGCAGAATCTCTGCCGCGTCGTGACGCAGCCGGAACTCAAAGAGGCCATCTCCGAGTTGCTTGCCGTGGCCGGTCCGGCACACGCCGGCTCCTTCGACCTCCAAGACTTTGCGGAGCGCCACACCGATGGCACGCCGCTGAACCGCCGTCAGTTCCTCGCGCAGCCACCGCAGAACAGGCTCCGACCCGTCAGCGTCGGCGTAGAACTCAAGGCGGTAGCGGGCCGGTTCCTCCACCCGCCGGAGGCTAACCGGCGGACTGGCGGCTGACCATTTCGCGCTATTTTTCGCGGGAGACAGCGAAAAGCGCCATCGGCCAGGCGGACCGGGTGCATGGTCGGTGCATGACCGCAACGGCCAACAAGGCGAAGCGAGAGGCTACGGGCGCGAAGCGCCCGTCTTCACTTGGTGCGAGCGCAGCGAGGACATATAGCCAAAAGCAAACGGGAAGCATTGGCTCCTCTCCCCACAGTGCCCTGAACCACGCCCGCCGGACGCGGTGCCCGAACCGTCGCGGCTCTTACATCTGGTCGCTCTCTACCGACCGTGCCGCAGAGCTTCCCTGCCGCCGGTGGGACTGCCCCTACTGCCAGCTCCGCAAGCAGGCCGCCGCCCGCCGGGTTATACAGGTAGGCATAGAAACCGCCTGGGCGAACCGTGAGCGGGTCCGGCTCATGCCGTGACCGACAAGAGCGCGGGGTATTTGACCAAGCAGGCCGCCGTCGCGCTGGGCGAGAAGACGGCAGAGCGTCGCCGCCCGCGGCGAACATCGCGCGGGTGGGCGGGCGGGCTGACGCTGCGCGAAGCTGAGCGCCAGCTCGCCGACGCGGCGCAGCGGGCGCTCAACTACTTCCTAAAAGCGGCGGGCATATGTTGAGCCGCGAACAAGAACGCCGCAAGCAACTCGCCCGCCTCCCCGCCCCGCGCCTGGCCGCGCCCGGCTACGAGGCCGTCGAGTTCTGGCTCCTGAAAGCACGCGCGAGACCCGGCATCGCTGTCGAATACAACAAGGCGCTCGGCGAGCTGTGGGCCGCTTGCACGGCTGCCCGCACCCTCCCAAGCCCAGCGCAGTTCGAGCACCGGCTGACGGTCGCGCGGCAGACATTGGACGCGGCCTACCGGCAAGCGGCGAGCCGACCGGAGCGCCGAGAGCTAGAGCGAGCCGACCTGGGCGCTCAACCGCGCCGAGGACGAAGCAACCGAGGCCGGGCTATTGGCCTGACAGCGAACAGTGCGTCAGACTCCCCGCGATGAGTTACGAAGTGGTCACGTCATCGGACCGCCCAGACCTGGACGACGAAGCCGCCGCCGCATTCCGGGAGCGGTGGCCGGAGTTCATCTTCCACGACGAAATCCCGACCGAATACATGCCCCGCGTGGATAACTACTTCCGCGAGTTCAGCATCTTCCTGCTCCACGACGGCAAGATCGCTGCTGGTGACTGGGGCGTTCCGTTCGCCTGGGACGGAACACCCGCAGAGTTACCCGAGGGCTACCGCTCCGCGCTCGTCGCAGCCGTGGAGGACCACGAGCAAGACCGGCAAGCCAACGCCTTCAGCTTTATGGCAGCCGCCGTCGGCAAGGAGTTCGACAAGCAGGGGCTTGCCGCTCGCGTGCTCGAAGCGCTGACAGAGCGAGCCATCGCAGCGGGCCTGACGCATGTGGTCGCACCAATCCGCCCAACCTGGAAGCACAAATATCCGCAGGCGCCGATGGCCGACTACGCAACCTGGAGACGAGACCACGGCCTATCGCTGGATCTCTGGATACGCACCCATCAACGCATGGGAGCGAGCATCGTAAAGCCCGCCCCTAACTCGATGGCCATCACCGGCACGGTCGCTGACTGGGAAGGCTGGGCCGACATGCCGTTCCCTGTGACCGGCAGCTACATCGTGCCCGACGCACTAAACCTGCTCGAAGTGGATAGGGAACACGACACGGCCACCTACCGCGAAGAAAACCTCTGGATTCAGCACCGCTGAAGCAGCACCGACCGGCCAGCCAGGTTCAATTGCCCGTGCGGTGTAACGTTCCGCACAAACAATAAACCTTGCTGGCATTGGGATGGAGACGGGGGGAATTGAACCCCCGTCCGCAGTCGCGTAAGAGATGGCGTCTACGAGCGTAGCCGACGCTCTAATCTCGCTCGCCACTCGCCTCGTCGGCCGGGTTGTGGTGAGCCAGCCCCCTAGTTGTCCTCAGCACAGCGGGAGCAGGTCTGTACCGAGCAAGCCCACGAAATGATCCCGCACTCCCGCTGTGGGCGGGCGAAAGGCGAGATGAAACTCAGCTAGCCGTTGTTATACGGCGAGGCCGAGATCAAAGTTGTGCGTGTCCGCACTTATTGTTTCCCAGGTTTTTTACGAGGCCTCCCGGGAACCTCGACTCGCAACCAACCCCACGATCCGACCACGTCGAAGCCTGTCGTCCCCGGGGATATGTCGACATCAATCATAGCGTCACGTGCGGGCCTGTCCCTGCGCCGAAAATCTCGAGCGCCTGTCCCCCAGCCTGTCCCTGCGCCGAAAATCTCAAGCGCCTGTCTCCCAGCCAGTCTCCAATCCAGGCCCCAGCTTGTTCCCCACCTCAGCCCGCTCAGCGAGCGGCCTCGCGGAGCTCACGCTGCACGTCACGGGCCATATCGCGGTTCCTGATCGTCTCGCGCTTGTCATAGACGTTCTTGCCACGCGCCAAAGCGATCTCCACCTTCGCGCGTGACCGTTCCTTGGAGAAGTAGATCCGGGTTGGCACCAGGGTCAGTCCCCGCTCCTGCGTGCGGCCGGTGAGCCTGTCAATCTCGCTGCGATGCAACAGCAGCTTGCGTGCCCGCTCGGGATCGTGGTTTTCACGCGCCGCAGCCGGATAGGGCGCGATATATGCACCGATCAGCCACACCTCACCGTCCTCAATGATCGCGTAGGAGTCCTTCAGCTGAGCGTTACCCTGCCGCAGCGACTTGACCTCCGTGCCCGTGAGCGCAACACCGCACTCAAAGCGCTCGATCAGGTTGTATCTGAATGCCGCCTGCCGGTTGGTCGCCACATCGCCAGCGGCGGAGCTCTTTTTTTTCTTGCCCTTTGCCATCAGTTCTCGCTCACGGGTAGCAGATCCACGTTACCGCGCGACGCATCAATTGAGCCGACTCTCACTTCGATGGGGTCGCCCAGCCGCAGCGTGCCACCCCGCCGCGCACCGAGCAGCGCCGTGCCGTGCTCGTTGAGCTCCCACCAGTCGTCGCGGAGAAGGCGGACCGGCAGCAGGCCCTCATGCTGGCGCTCCTCACCAAAGGCAACAAACGCCCCGGCGCCGATCAGCCCGACGATCTCTCCTTCAAAGATCTCCTCCGAGCTTTTCTGCGCGTCGGTACGCAGCCGCCGTGCCAGCAAAAAGCAGCGGGCGATGTCATCGGCGTCACGCTCGATGCTCACCGCGTGGCGCTCACGTGCTGACAGCCACGGTCCAGACTGCATGACCCATGAACGATCCAGTGCCGGCTCGTCGCCAACCAGCAGCGACATCAGGGCTCTGTGACAGATGATGTCCGGGTAACGACGGATCGGCGAAGTGAAGTGACAGTAGCTTGCCAGCTGCAAGCCCGAATGGCCGTGGTTGTGAGCGTCGTAGTAAGCCTGTTTGAGAGACCGCAGAACAATCCGGTTCAGCGCCCGCGCGCCGCGACCCGCGCGCTTGCTCAGCCATTGGGCGACCAGCGCCGACGCCTCGCCGGCAACATCCGCCGCCTGCTGGCCGGTCAGCGGCCCGTCCGGCGTTGGCGGAGTTGGGACACCAAGCGAAGCCAGCTGATCGAGCATGCGTTCAACAGCCATCGGCTCCGGTCGCTCATGAACCCGGTACAGAGTCGGGACGTTTTGGGACTCCAGGAACGTCGCGACCTGCTCGTTGGCGGCGATCATCAGGTGCTCAACCAGCCGATGGGACTCCGTCTGGGCAACGCTTTTCACGCGAACCACGTCGCCCTGCCGATCAAAAGTGAACTCCGGCTCCTCCGACTCCAGCAGAAGAGCCGCGTGCGCTGAACGTTTGCGCTCCAGTGCCCGTGCCGCTGCACGGGCACTGGCAAGGCCACGCCCCCAGTCGCCAACCGCTCGCTCGCTCCCGTCAAAGATGCGGTCCACGCGCTCATAGCTGAGCCGCTGGTCTGACCGAATCACAGACCGGTAGAAGACGGCGCTGACCACCTCACCATCACGCAGCAGCATTTCCGTGGTGACGGTCAACCGATCCTCACCTGGAACCAGTGAGCAAGCGCCGTTTGACAGATCCTCAGGCAGCATCGGCGCCACCGCACCTGGCACATAGACGCTGGTTCCACGCCGGTACGCTTCACGGTCGGTAGCCGACCGCGGCGCAACGTAGGCGGCAACGTCAGCGATGTGTACCCAGACGGTCCACCCACCGCCGTCGGCGTCCTCGCAGGAAACCGCGTCATCAAAATCCTTGGCCGATGCGGGATCGATAGTGAAGGTCGGCAACGCCCGCAGGTCTCTTCGGCCGTTTACGGCAAGACGCGGCCGTGCCGCCACCTGGGCGGCTTCCCGCGACACAGCCGGCTCGAAACTTCGGCTGGCGCCGCGGTCGACCATCAGCGCCTCAATCACGTCGCGTGCCACGTCCGGACGGCCGATCCGCCGCTGCACCCTGGCACGCGAGCTTTTGCCGCCACGCCCGGTCACCCCAGGAGTGACTGCGACCAGGTCTCCCGCGCCGTAGCGGCTGTCACGGCTGACGGCGAGTCGTGGTCCCGGCTTAAAGAACGGCTCTGCCACGAGGAACTTGCCACGCCGTTGGAGCAGCGCCACGTAGAGCGCCGGTGGCGTGTCAGCGGTGAGCCCGGACCTGCGCGCCGCCGTGACCGATCCCGGTCTTTTGGACACACCTGTCATGGCCGCCGCGGTGAGGCTCGCCAGCGCCGGCTCATCGGATCTCGCTGGCGACGGTCCGCTCAGCGACGCTCAGAGCGTGAGGACCCGGGTTGGCGGGGTTGTCGTAGGCGTACACGTTCGGCGTGATACCGCGCCCTTCCTTGACGCCCCCCGCACCGAGGTTCTGACCGTTGGGCGTGAAGTACTCGCCGACCGTCATCTCCAGGGCCCCGCCGCCAGGTAGCGGCAGGATCTCCTGAAACACGCCCTTACCGTAGGTCCTGGTGCCAACGACCTTGGCTCGACCGCGGTCCTTCAGCGCGCCGGTGACGATCTCAGCAGATGAGGCGGTGCCACGGTTAACGAGCACCACCAGCGGAATGTGTGGTGCTATGGCATCGCCGAGCGCCGTGTAAACCTCAGTTGGCTGGTTGCGGCTTCGGGTGGTGACGATCTTGCCATCGGATATGAAGATGCTGGCCACCGCCACAGCCTGCAGCAGCAGCCCGCCCGGGTTGTCGCGCAGGTCGAGTATCAGTCCTTGCGCTCGCGCCCTTTGCATGCGTCGCACGGCTGCGCGCAGCTCGGCTGCCGCATCGGACGCAAACTGCGTCAGCGCCAGATAGCCGATCCGCTTGCCGTGGTAGATAAGCAGTTTCGCCGACGCAACCGGAATGCTGACATCTGACCGTGTAAGCGTCATCCTCTTCAAGCGCCCGGCCCGTCTGACGGTGAGCGTGACGCGAGTCCCGGCAGCACCCCTGATCAGCGCACCGGCTTGGCCGACCGTCTTGCCGTGCAACGAGATCGAACCGACCGCCGTGATCAGGTCGCCGTCATGCAGCCCCGCACGTTGTGCGGGTGAGCTCGGAAACACCTCCAACACCTTGACCCCGCCGTTGACAGGCTCTGGGGCTACGGCAACGCCGATGCCAACCACCTGTGAGTCCGTCTCGTTCTCAAAGGCGCGGTATAGAGCTGGAGGGTAGTAGTGGGAGTAAGGGTCATCCAGGCTGTTGACCGCGTCTTGGAGCCCGCTGTTCAGCAGCGCCTGCGTGTTGACGGGCCGGTAGTAATTCTTGGCCAGCAGGTTCAGGGTGGTCTGAACCAGACGCTCGTCAGCTGTCTGGGACACAAAGACGCTGCGCAGCGGCGCGGGCAGCCAGCCAGGATGGCCACCAAACCACAGGCCCACCACGACCAGCAAAAGCGCGCCTGCGCCAATGGCCGTGGACCGCAGCTTAAAGCGCAAAGACCGATCCATCACAGTCGCAGCTTAGCCGTGCCCCGCCCTCGGGTTGGAATGGATACCCGCAAAGCTTTGCGTCTGCCGGCCTCACAGCCACAGCGCCAGCCGCAAGCGCAATCACACGCGCAAAAAGCGCCGCAGCGAAAGACCCGATCCCAACGAGGAAACCGCTACGCCAACAACAACCAGTACGAGCAACAACGGAATGAAACCAATCGTTTTGGGAGCCGCAATCAACTTCCAGTTGTTGGCAAGTGGATCCAGCAGCACCAGTTTGGCAACGGCTAGGACGATGATGGCTGCCAACGCGCCCAGAGCACCGACGATTACTCCTTCAATCACGAACGGCCAGCGAATGAACCAGTTGGTGGCACCGACCAGTCGCATCACTTCGATCTCACGGCGACGGGCATACAGCGAGAGCCGGATCGTGTTGCCGATCAGAACGACCGACGCCAAAGTCAGCAAAGCCGCCAGCAACGCTGCGGTGATGGTCACGAACTTTGTGACCGTGAGGATCTGTTTAGTGTCCTGTTCGTGCTGGGAGACGCGGCTGATCGCCGTGTCGATGAGATGCCCGCTGCCACCGGAACTGGTGCCCAGAATCTCACTGCGGACAAAGAGCGCCTGTGACGGTTTGACGGGGTACACGTGGAACGCATCAGGCAGCGGGTTGCCGTTGAGCAAAGCGATCGCCTGCCGGTTTGCCTTGTTCTGCTGTGCAAGCGCCTGCTGCTTGGACTCAAAAACCACTCGCTGGACGCCGGGCAGCGCCCGCAGCTCGCGCATCACCCGCCTGTCATCTGCCCGTTTGGCGTCGGTCTTCATGAAGACGTCCACCATCACACGGCTGCTCACACTCTGCGCGGCGCCACGGGTGGCCTGCACAATCGGGATGAAGACGCCGATCACCACCATGGTCACAGCCACCGTGGCAAGCGCAGCAAAGCTTGGTGCCGCATTGCGGCGCATCGCCCTTAGCGATTCACGCAAAAAGAAGCCGAGACTGTATTTCATCGCCGCTCAGAAGATCTCTGGCAATGGTTCATCGGGGCTGCGCAAACGGTGCGCCAACTCCCGGGTGGATTCGTCCAGCGTGTAGAGGCCACCGGCCTGGTCGCGAATCACGCGCCCGGCCGACAGCTCCAACACTCTGCGGCGCATCTTGTCGACCATCGCATGGTCGTGTGTGGCCACCAGGACCGTCGTGCCGGTGCGGTTGATCCGGTAAAGCAGCCGCATGATGTCGATGCTCGTCTCCGGATCCAGGTTCCCGGTCGGCTCGTCAGCCAGCAGGAGAGGCGGATGGTGGACAAAAGCTCGCGCGATCGAGACACGCTGCTGTTCGCCGCCGGACAGCTGGTCGGGGTAGTTGTGCAGCTTCAGCGACAGGCCAGTCAGACGCAAAATATCCGGTACACGGGCACGGATCTCCTTACGTGAGTGACCGGTCACCTGCAGCGCATAGGCGACATTGTCATAGACGGTGCGGTTCGGCAGCAGCTTGAAATCCTGGAAGACCATGCCGATGTTGCGCCGGTAGAACGGCACCTGCCGGCGGGTCACACTCGACAGGTCCCGGCCTGCGACACGGATTGTGCCTGCGCTCGGCTCAAGCTCCTTGATCAGCAGTCGCATCACGGTGGACTTGCCGGCGCCTGAGGAGCCGATCATGAACACAAACTCCTCGCGGTTGATGGCAAACGTCGCCTGATCAAGGCCAAACGCACCGCCCGGATACTTCACCGACACGCCACGGAACTCGACCACCGCGTTGCCTGCCTCGCCAGCCGGGGAAGGACGCTTCTGGGTTGGGCGCTTCAGCATTGATGAATGACCTGAGGTTTTGCGAGTTGCGTCGTGGCGCGCGCCGCTGTGGGTGCTGCGCAATCTGGAGTCTGGATTCGCCATAAGGTGCGGCCAGCGTAGCGGCCGTGACCGTAAGCGCGCCAGAGCCCGAACCGAATGCAAGCAGATTTGCAGGCCCTTACCGTAAACGGGAGTTTAGCGTCGCCTAACGACACGGCCAGCGTGCCGCTACCGTCTCTCATCATGGCCACGATCAGAACCTCAGTCCTTTCCAACGGCTTACCGTTACACCGCATTTCGGTGCCTGGCACCCGCGCGGTGACATTGATGATTGCTTTTGACGCCGGGGCCCGCACTGAACGCCCCGAAGAGAACGGGATGGCCCACTTCCTGGAGCACCTGGTGTTCAAGGGTGGCGAGAAGTATCCGACCTACCGTGACGTCAATGAGGCTGCGGAACGCAACGGCGCTGTGCTCAACGCCTACACCAGCCACGACCTGGTGGCGTTCCACATCACCGCACGGGCAGCCCGGGCAATGCAAGCAGCCGACCTGCTCACGGACTTTGTCGCTCGCCCAAGACTCGACCCGGTCGAGCTTGACAAGGAGCGCGGTGTGGTGGTGCAGGAGATCGCCCGCTACAACGATCAGCCGGCTGCACTGGCAGAGAACCTGATCGACGAGGCCATGTTTGGGGACCACCCTCTTGGGCGACCGGTCCTGGGATCTGTGGCGCACCTCACTGAGAGCTTCACTCGTGACGGCATCCTCTCATTCCGCACTCGTCGCTGGGCCCCGGCTGGAGGCGTTGCCCTGGCGGTTGGCAACCTCGACGGGCTCGCTGACGACGCGCGGCTTGAAGATCTGTTTGGACGCTTGCAAGCCGCCTTTAAACCAGAGCCGTTCGAGCCGGCCCCAGGCTTCACGCCACGGGTGCTGGTGACCGCGCGCGACTCCAACCAGTCTCATCTGCGGATGTCATACCGCCCGTCAATCTCAGTGGACAGCCCGGCCCAGCGCGCTGCACTGACCATCTACGCCACCTTGCTTGGCGGCTCGATGGGGTCCAGACTGTTCGACGAGATCCGCGAGCAACGTGGCCTCTGCTACTCAATCAGCGCACAGCCTCACGTCTACGCAGACGCTCCGATATTGCAGTTGAGCGCCGGTCTTGAGAGCTCAAAGTGCATAGAAGCCTTCAAGCGGATGGCCGACATTGTGACCGACCTGCGCACCAACGGCCCAACCGAAGCCGAGGTCGAGCGGGCTCGCACCTACGCAGCCGGAGCGCGCGCCATAGCGTTTGAAAACACCGGCATCGTCGCTCACACAGCAGCCACACAGGCGATCGTGTTCGGTCAGGACGTCGACCCGGACGCCTCCATCGACGCCCTGGATGCGGTGAGCTTCGACGACGTGCGTGCGGTCGCCGCGGGGATCTCCACCGACTTCTCGGTCGCCTGCGTCGGACCGCACAGCGCCGATGAGTTCACCACCTCATAGGGACGGACCGACCGGACCCCGTTGATCTGCCCGCCTGCCGTGCGAGCCGGTTGTTGGTGTGTTTGTCTGGGGCAGACCGCCGGGGGCAGCGCGCTGACCGACGGACGGCCGTAGTCCGGCTGAGGTTCCGGTAGTAGCGGCGCAACGACGATGGGACGTATGCTGCTGGAATGAAGTTCGTCATAACTGCGCGATTGATCGTAAGCTCGATCGACGTTGATTCGGCGGCCGATACGATGGAAGCCGTAGATGGTGTGATCTACGGCGCGTTCAAGCGAGTCATCGAACCACTGATCGATGGCCAGTTTTCGCTGGCTACCGAGACGACCTTGGAGCCCGAGGACGAGGACAGCCAACTGGCGTTTCCAGATACTCCGATGGGCAAGATGCTCTCAACGGGGTCGGCCGAGAAACCATCGAGGCAGCTAGGGACCGGCTCGCCGAAGGCCGTCCAGCGAGCTTGGGCTTGGGAGACTCGGCCGCAGATCCGGCGGAGGAGCCGGAAACGTAGCTGGCGGCTAATCGCCAGCGATTATCCCGCAGCGCAACTCATTCTTTAGGCCGTAGTCCGTCGAGTCGCTGACGTTGCCTACGGCAAGCTGGGCCGTCACAATAATCCGCCACGTGTTCAGGTTGCTGTTCTTGCACGCGAAGCGCGCCGTCACACGCTGGCCTCTGCCGCCGCCGGGATAGAAGGCGCCTTCAGGCTTGGAGCCCTCAAGGTACCACTTTCCTCGCAGGTAAATCTCCATCGACGCAACCACCAATGCTTTATCGGAGAGGCATTGGCCAGACACGACATCCCACCACCCGTGTGCGGAGACGTCGCCGCTCGACAGGCGAGCTTGGTCACCCACTGCCTTGTACACACACAGGTCTGAGCTTGATGAGTTCGTGGACGCGACCCCCGGTCCGGTTGGTCCGGTTGTGCTGGTGGCGGCCAGACCAGAACCGAGAGGGCCGCCGGCTCCCAGCGTCACACCAGGCAGTCCCTGCGTCTGCGAGGTCATCGTCCCTGTTGAAGTTGCCGAACCCGTGGCCACTCCGGTAGGCCCGTAGGCTCGCCCGGACTGCCAGCAGCGAGCGCTTCAGGCGTGCCCATGGCGGCGATGGTGACGATCGCGGCGACAAGCATCGAGATCTTCCAGCGGCGCGGGCCGTTCCCGGCTTCTCGGGCCGCCTGCAGCGAGCGCTTACCCTTCGCCCGCGCCGAGGGGGAAGAAACGTGTCTGCTCATCAAACTCTCCCGCTTTCTCGAACTGAACCGCAGCTCGCAAGCTTCCCTGCTGATCGGGACTATAGAGGTGTGTGGGTCGAACACAGGCAAACGAAGTCAGGTTGTAACGGATCGTGCTCCCTGGCGCGACTCGCTTCTAATGTTGTTTAGACACGGCATTCTCCTGGGTGATCCGCTACTAATCCTAAAACAAGCGAAGGGTAGGGGCACCGCTCGCTTCGGGGGCGGTCGTCGTGCT
>JBMFHK010000070.1:0-13252 GCA_049976865.1 Solirubrobacteraceae bacterium
CTCCCAGGCCGCATGACCGAATACGTCGGCGAACTTCCGAGCCAGAGCACTAAGTTTGCGCAGCGGGATCGGGATGTGTAGCTGGATTACCAAGCGCGGCCATCTGCGCAAGGTGACTGACCGCTTGCGTCCACTCTGCGGTGGCTGGCCAGCCGAACGCGGTCACGGTGCTCTGCGCGCGTACGGGCTGGTTGCATTTCTGGCTGTGTTCGGTTGCCTGCTCTTGACTGGGGCGGCTTATGCCGGCGACACCTCCGGCTGGTATTGGGAGGGGGATTCGAACGCACCGGTGCCGTCCGGTAGTGCGTCGCCGTGCCCATCTACGGGCGTTCCGTACCTTGAACCGTCAGTCACCAGCCCGGCCGGTGGCTGCGGCCACTTCGGGTTCGATTACGGTGAGGTCGGCGGCTACTGGAGTCTCGGGTCAGAGGCGCCAGGCTGTGCGGGAACCAACAATTTCAGCAATGCGGGGATCGGCGACGCATATGCCAATGAGACTGGCCATGGTGGCGACGGTGCCGGCGCCTACTTCTTCGTCGGCGGGCCAGGTATAGACCCGGCTTACAACGGCACCGTCAGCGAGGCCTACCACTGGGGGGTAGAGCAAGCGGACGCCCTTGAGTCAGAGTACGTCGGTCACTCCGACATCGTCTCGAGCGGGCTGCCCGTGATGCTGGATGTCGAGACCGACAAAGGTTATGACGGTTGGACCCACCTCTACGAAAACTGCTCTGGAAACCCCACTACCCCGGGGCCATCGGCGGCCGTGGATCGAGCGGTGCTAAACGGGATGTTCCAGACGCTTGAGCCGTCATACAACGTGATCGTCTACTCGGACCCCATCGGATCCTGGGCAGCGATTTTTGAAAGCTCGACTTCGGGCAACATCCCGAACACGTCTGAATGGACAGCGTATGCCGGCAAGCTTTGCTCGAACTACGCGCCGCTTGAGTGGACACAAACCTATAAGACCTGCGGCGGCACGGACAGTGCACAGTTCTTCGGTGGCGTGACAACCAGCAGTAGCTGCGCAGTTATGTGGCAATGGGATGAAGGAGCGGAGGACTATGACCAGATGGACACGACGCGGCTCTTCGCCTGCTCCTAAAGTGCGCCGTCTCGCTGCGAGGATGCTTCCGTTCCTCGTGGTCGGCGGGATCGGGGTTCTGTTAGCGACGAACGTGTTCGCGCAGACCACGACCACCGCGGCCGGCACGACGACCACCGCGGCCGGCACGACGACCACCATTCCTGTTTGCACGATGGAGGCGCTGTCATTCACCCGCGCGCTACCGGGTATCGCGATGATGCACACCGATGAGCTGTACGAGATCACCAACGGGAGCACGTCGGCCTGCTCGCTGACCGGCTACCCGCAGGTGGCCGCTTACCCTTCCGCCTCGGGCCCTGCAAGCAGTCAACTGACGGAAACGAGCGCGGTCGCGACGGGGATGAGCGCGGTGGGTGGCCCGCTGGCGACCGTCGTGTCTGACGTTCAGATCCCGGGCACCTCAGCGGCACCAACCCCCGTTGACCTGCCCCCAGGAACGTCCGCGGCGGTGGTAGTGAGCTTCAACATGAACCCCGACGACGACTGTCAGAGCATCGGGACGGGCTTCGTCACGTTGGCGCTCACGCTACCCGGCTCGACGCAGGCTTCGCCGCTGCTGCAGTGGCGAAGCAATATATGCCCGAGCCTCGGGGACAACAAGCTCTTCGTGTCACCTGTACTGTCTATACCTGCGGCAATGACGTACGTAGAGCAGGGGAGCTGAGCAGCTCTCGGCAGGGATGACCCTCCGGCTGGGTCGGGACGAAGTGCCATGGGCCCCACTCGTACGGGGATCGTCCGGATAGAACTGACCAGTTGGATTCCGCGCAGCCATAGCACCGCCAGCCGCTCTCAGCCTGCCACAGCTGACCGATGTACGGCCACTGCTGTGACTCGTTCCATCCGCAGTCGACCATGATGTCCTGCGCGCAGGTTTGCGGCGAGGAGTCCCGGGCCGCCCACGCCGCCTGGCCGAAGTGGCCTAGTTTTTCAAGCGGCGTAGGTGGCCTAGTTTTCACCCGGCGCCCACACCGCCACCCACTGGCACCACGCCAAGCGAGGGCGACGGCGTCTGGTGCCCGCCTTTGACTCCCTCCTTGGTCAACGCGACACGGGACACCGGAGCGCCAGCAGCAGCTGGTCCCGACCTGAACCTGGCGAGCGCCGGGGTCATGCCGGCGTCGACAGCCAGCGGGACTGACATCCCGGCGATCAAGGCAAACCTAGCCGGACGAGAGAGAGCGTGTGATCCTCCGGAAGAGTAGGGGGCTCGTGACATGAGCAACGCTTGTGGCAGATGATGTGAGCCCGGCGGGACCCGTCAACTACCGTCCGGTGCGTGGCCGGGCATATCGGGGCGCCCGCTGTGGCGGGTGTGCCCAGCCAGCGGGCGGGCACGCACGGAGGGAGGCTGGTCCGCGCAGTCCCGGCCGCCGCGGGCCGTTAGTCCCCGAGCTCGATGCGGCGGCGGTCGACGAACTCCTTGAGCTCGTCGCGGATCGCGTCATCAAGCGGCGGCGGCTCGTAGGCCGCGAGCTTCTCCCGCCAGATCTCGGAGGCGCGAGCGGTTGCGTCCTTGCTGCCGCGGCGACTCCAGCGGTCGAAGTTATCGGTGCTCGACAAAAGCGGCCGGTAGAAGCAGTCACGAAAATGCTCAAGCGTGTGCACGGCACCCAGGAAGTGCCCGCCGGGCCCAACCTCGGTGTGCGCGCCAAAGGCCAGCGCCGCGTCGTCAAAGACCACGGGCGTGAACTCGTGGCGCAGCTCACGCAAAAGCTCCACGTCGAGAATGAACTTCTCATAGCTTGAGACCAGCCCGCCCTCAAGCCACGCGGCCGCGTGCAACACGAAGTTGGTGCCCGCCAGAAAAGTGGGCAGCAGCGTCATCAACGACTCATAGGCGGCCTGCGCGTCAACCACCGTCGAGGAGTTCAGGCCGCCGCCACCACGCCACGGCAGGTTGAAGTGACGGGCGATCTGCCCGGTGCACAAAACGCCGATCCCCGACTCCGGCGTGCCAAACGACGGCGAACCGGACTGCATGTCGGTGTTTGACAAAAACGAGCCGAACACCACCGGCGCGCCCGGACGGATCAGCTGACTGAGCGCGATCCCGGCCAGCGCCTCAGCCATCTGCTGAGCAAGCGTCGCCGGCAGTGACACCGGTGACATCGCCCCCATCAGCAGAAACGGCGTGATGATCACCGCCTGGTTGGCTTTCACGTACTCAAACATCGCGGAGAGCATGCGGTCGTCAAAACGCAGCGGCGAGTTGACGTTGATCAGGCTGATGGAGACCGGGGCGCGCTCGATCGCCTCACGTCCGCCGAACAGGATCTCCCCCATGCGGACCGTGTCGGCCGCGTTGGGACCACTTGTCACCGAACCCATGTAGGGCTTGTCGGTGAGCGTCTGCAACGCGTAGACCATGTCCAGGTGGCGGGAGTCAAGCGGCCGGTCCTCCGGTTCGCAGATCGTCCCGCCCGGCGAATCAAGCTCCGGGAAGATCTGTGAGAGCTTGACGAGGTTCTCAAAGTCAGCCATCTTGGCGTCACGGCGGACATCGCCCTCGCGCACGAACGGGGCGCCGTAAACCGGCGCAAACGCCATGTGGTCGCCGCCGATTATCAGGCTGTTGGCGGGGTTGCGGGCCTGCAGCTCAAACTGCGAGGGGGCCTTTGCCACCTGCTCCAGGATGAAGTCGGGATCCAGCAGGACACGGTTCTCGTCCTGCACGGTCTGGCCGGCGGCGCGGAACAGCTCAACCGCCTCCGGCAGCAAAAACTCAATACCGATCTCAGACACGATTCGGCGCCAGCCGCGGTCCAGCACGGCCATCGCGTCCTCGGAGAGGATCTCATAGCGGGGAAGAGAGTTGACGAACATGATTGGTTGGATATCCTACCGTGTATGGAACAAGAGTTTCAAGGTCTGAATTCGGGCACAGTTGCGATCGACCGTGGCGCCGATCTGCTCGTGCGGGTACTTGAGGCCGAGGCGCCGGTCGCCGTCACCGACCTGGCCCAGGCCGCCGGACTGCCCAAAAGCACCGCCTCAAGACTGCTTTCAGCCCTTGAGCGCCGCGGCCTCGTGCAGCAGGACGGGCCACGCGGACGGTTGCGCCCAGGCCCGGCGATCCTGCGCGTCGCAGAGCGCGGCATGCTCGAACGCAACCTCGTGGAGCTGGCCCACCCAACGCTTCAGTCGCTCTCCGATCAAAGCGGCGAGACGATCAACCTGGCGGTGCCCGGCCGCGCCGGCGTCGAGCATCTGCTCCAGGCTGACGGCCGCTACTTTCTGGGCGCCGGACAGTGGGTGGGGCGGACCGTCGAATACCACTGCAGCGCCAACGGCAAGCTGTTTTTGGCGTTTGGCCGGGCGCTCGCCCCGCTGGGCGAGCGCCCGCTCACAGCGCTGACGCCGTTCACGATCACCGACCCCAAGCAGCTGCGCGAGGAACTTCAAGAGGTCCGCGCCAAAGGTTTCGCCACCACCATCGACGAGCTGGAGGTGGGCCTGGCAGCGCTGGCCGCACCGGTGCGCGGCTCAAGCGGCGAGGTGGTCGCCGCGCTCAGCATCACCGGCCCGACGGTACGGATGAGCCGCACCAGAATCAGCGAACTTCAACCCATATTGACCGATCAGGCCGAGCAGCTCAGTCGCAGGCTCGGACACATCGAGGAAGGAGCACACGCAGCATGACCGATGAAGAGATCCTGACGATGCTTTTTGAGCAGACGCTGGTCGGCAACGCGCCAGCAGTCTCGGACGGTGTCAAGCAGGGGCTTGCGCAGGGTATGCCACCCGACCGCCTGCTGTTTGAGGCGATGATCCCGTCCCTGGAAGAGGTTGGCGCCCGCTTTGAGCGCGGCGATTATTTCGTGCCGGAGATGCTGATCGCCGCCCGCGCGATGCAGGGAGCGCTGGACATCCTCAGACCGCTTCTGGCCGACAACGAGTCAGCCCAGATCGGCACGTTTTTGATGGGCACGGTCAAAGGGGACGTGCACGATATCGGCAAGAACCTCTGCAACATCATGCTGGAGGGCGCCGGCTTCAACGTCATCGATCTGGGTGTCAACGTGCCGCCCGAAAAGTTCGTGGAACAGGTCGAGCAGCACCAGCCCGACGTGGTGGGCTTCTCAGCGTTTCTGACAACCACCATGCCGATGTTCAAGGCCAACATCAACGCGCTTGAGAAGGCCGGGCAGCGTGACCACGTGATCGTGATGGTCGGCGGCGCGCCGGTCACCCAGGAGTACGCCGACGCGATCGGCGCCGACGGTTACGCGGCCGACGCCTCCACGGCCGTGCGCAAGGCACGCGAGCTGATCGAGCTTCGACGGGAAAAGGTGCTCGCCTGACGCGCACTGGTCGGCGCCCGTCCAGCGGGACGGGCGCCAGGCGACGCGGCGAGCGGATCGGGACTACAACCGCCAGCAACAAGGAGACCAATGGACACAGTGCTCAGGTCACGGTCAAAGACCGTGACGATCGGTAGCGGCTCGCCGTTCTGCATCATCGGCGAGCGGATCAACCCAACCGGCCGTAAAAAGTTCGCGGAGGAGCTGCGCGCCGGCGACCTCTCCACCGTTGAGCTTGACGCGCTGGCGCAGGTGGCGGCCGGCGCCGACATGCTGGACGTCAACGCCGGGATCCCGCTGGTCGACGAGCCGGCACTGCTGAGCTCTGTGATCCAGCGCGTGCAGGCGACCGTGGACACGCCGGTCTGCATCGACTCATCGGTCATTGACGCGCTCGAGGCGGGACTGTCGGCCTATGAGGGCCGCGCCCTGGTCAACTCCGTGACCGCCGAGGATGAGCGGCTGGAGGTGGTGCTGCCGCTGGTCGCCCGCCACGGCGCCGCGGTGATCGGACTGACCAACGATGAGACCGGCATCCCGACCACGGCGGCGGAGCGGCTGCGCTACGCCCGCAAGATCGTGGAGGCGGCCCAGGATTACGGCCTGAAGCCTGAGGATGTCGTGATCGACCCGCTGGCGATGACCGTCGGAGCCGACACTGAGGCGGTCACCATCACACTTGAGGCGATGCGCATGATCCGTGACGAGCTGGGGGTCAACATGTGCGTAGGGGCCTCCAACGTGTCGTTCGGGCTGCCCGACCGGCACACGCTCAACGCCGGCTTTCTGCCGATGGCGATGGCCGCCGGCCTGACCTCGGCGATCATGTCAACAGCAGATGTTGTGGTCCGGTCCGTGCGGGCCGCCGACCTGCTTTTGGGGCACGACCCTTGGGGCGCCAACTGGATAGCCGCACACCGCGCCCGCCAGAGCGCCCAGACGCAGACGGCTGGCGCCGCCCAGTCGTGAGTGGCGGCGCTGACGCGGTGAGTGACACAGCCCGGCAGCCTGCGGTCAGGCCGCGACGCGAGCCCCGCGACGAGCAGGCGGACCTGCACCGGCCCGACGACGGCACGGCGCGGGTCCGGCTTCGCTTTGAGCCCGCCGGCGTAGAGACCCGTGTGCCGAGCGGGACGCCGGTGTTTGACGCGGCGACCTGGAACGGCGTGGCGATCGACTCAACCTGCGGCGGCTACGGGACGTGCAAGAAGTGCCGAGTGCGGGTCCTGGAGGGCGAGGCGCCCGTCTCCTCGGTCGATCCCCGCGCGTTCAGCGCCGACGAGCTTGCGGCCGGCTGGCGGCTCGCCTGCCGGCTGCCCGCCCGCAGCGATCTGGTGATTGAGGTGCCACCGCTGCAGACACGGCCAAAGGCTGCGCTGGCAGGGGTGGGGCGGCATGTGATTCTGCGGCCCTCAGTGCAGAAGCGCCACCTGGTCCTTGACGAGCCGTCACTACAAGACCAGCGCCCCGATCTTCAGAGGGTGCTTGACGCCATTGACGACCTGGAGCCAACCGCGTCGGTGGGTTTGCTGCGCGAGCTTGGCGGTGTTCTGCGCGGCTGCGACTGGGATGTGACGGCGGTGGTGGTGGATGAGGAGCTGATCGCCGTTGAACCCGGTGACACAACAGCCAGGCGCTACGCCGTGGCCTTTGACCTGGGCACAACCACCGTGGTGGCCACCCTGCTTGACCTGGAGAACGGAACCCCGCTGGCGGTCCGCTCGATCCTCAACCGCCAGCAGCCCTACGGCGCCGACGTGATCACCCGGATCTCCGCGACCATGACCGACAGGGCCGCGCTGGGGGCCCTGCGCAAGGCCGCGCAGGAGACGCTGGCCACGCTGGTTGAGGAGGTGTGCGAGGAGGCCGGCGTCGAGCCGCAAGAGGTCTACCAGATCACCCTGTGCGGCAACGTCACGATGACCCAGCTGGCCCTGGGGGTCGATCCGGAACCGCTGTCGATGGCGCCGTTTGTGATCAGCAGCCAACGGTTTGAGGACGTGCGTGCCACCGACTTCGGGCTGGCCGTGCACCCCCGGGCACACGCCTTTGTGTTCCCCGCCCTGGGCGCCTATGTGGGGGGCGACATTGTCGCCGGGATGCTGGCCACCGGCATGACCCGTGACAAGCGGCTGCGCCTGTTCATCGACGTGGGCACCAACTCGGAGATCGCGCTTGGGTCCAGAGAAAGGGTGCTGGCCTGTGCCGCGCCGGCCGGGCCTGCGTTTGAGGCGGCGCAGATCAGGTGCGGGATGCGCGCCGCCGACGGGGCGATTGAGGGCGTCAGCCTCAGCGGTGACGAGCTGTCACTTGAGGTGATCGGCGACACCGACCCGGTCGGGATCTGTGGCTCAGGGCTGGTGGACGCGGTCGCCGAGCTGGTCCACGCGGGACTGGTTGACCACTCGGGCCGGTTTGTCAACACCGATGAGCTGCAGGAAACCCGCCCGCAGCTGGCCGCGCGCTTCGCACAGATCGGGCAGGAGCGGATCTTCATGCTCGCGCCACGCGGGGCCGATCCGGCCGAGTCGGTGTACGTGTCGCAGCGGGATGTCCGCGAACTGCAGTTCGCCAAAGCGTCCATTGCCACCGGCTGGCAGCTTTTGATGCGCGACCTGGGCGTACAGGCCTCAGAGATCCAGCAGGTGCTGCTGGCGGGCAGCTTCGGCGCCTACCTGACACCGCTCTCCGCCGTGCGGATCGGACTGGTCCCCAGGATGGCGACCACCCGGATCGTCTCAGCCGGCAACGTGGCCGGCGAGGGCGCCAAGATCGCCGCCCTGTCGGCACGCGAGCGGGCGGAGGCCGAAGCGATCCTCAGCGAGGTCAGCTACGTGGAGCTCTCTGGCCGCAGCGATTTCAACGACCTGTTCATCGATCAGCTGGCGTTCCCGGGGTGAGACGTGCCGGCTGGCAGTGGTGCACGGATCGCGGTGATCGCCTGCGGAGCGCTTGCCTTAGACGTGCAGGCGATCTCACGACGCCGCGGCTGGCAGCTGGACGTGGTGCCGATCCCGGCGCTGCTTCACAACCGGCCCGAACGGATCCCGGAAGCGGTTCTTGGCAAACTCGCGAGCCTGCGTAACAGTTATGACCGGGTGGTGCTCGCCTACGGTGATTGCGGCACCTATGGCGCGCTTGACCAGCTGGGTATCGAGCGGCTGGAGGGGGGCTCCTGCTACGAGGTGTTTGCCGGCGAGCTGGTCAGTCAGGCCATGGAGCAGCAGCCGGGAACCTACCTGCTGACCGACTTTCTGGCACGCACGTTTGAGCACACGGTGGTGCGCGAGCTGGGCCTTGACCGCGACCCGACCCTGCGTGAGGAGTATTTCCGAAACTACACGCGCGTGCTGTGGCTGGCGCAACGGCTGACACCGGCCAATCTCGCCGCCGCCCAGTCAGCGGCGGCGCGGATCGGGCTGCCGCTGGAGGTGCAGGAGGTCGGCAACGTAGGCCTTGAGCGCGCCCTTGAGAGGCTGCTTGAGGGTGCCGGCCGTTCGCGCGCTTATAGTTCGCGCTGATGGGCGTCAGAACAGCTCGACTTTTCGGATTGGCCGCCGCCTGCGCGCTGCTGGCCGCCACGGCCAGCATGCTTGCGCCGAGCGCGTCGCTCGCAGGCGGCGTGAAACCGTGCTTTGCGGAGGTCCCGCCGGCGCCGGGCAACCCCCAGTGGGGTTTTCACACCGGAGCGCCGATCAGCAGCCGCAACGGCAGCTACGCCCGTGCTGAGGGTGACGTCAACCTGCGCGCCGGGACGATCAGCGGCACGATCTGTCAGGTCAACGTGTCGGGCGGGGTGCAGCACCTGATCGTGCTCAAACCCACACGTGTGCTCTCACACAGCCACACCGGCGACCTTTACGGGCACCTGGGCAACCTGATGGTCGTGGCTGTGCGAGTTTCTTCCACAACCGACCGGCAGTGCCGGACCGGAGTGGTCGGCAAGATGACCGTCGAGACGACCTACAACGGTGTGCACGAGTCCACGGTGGCGTTCAGCTTCCCGGCCGTGTGTCAGCGCCACCGCCACGTTTACCACGGCCCGCAGGTTGTCGCGCTGGTCCCTGAGAGCTGACCGGATGAGAGTTGGGCGGATGACAGCCGGGCGAGGCAGCGATGCGGCTGCTTGACAGTTTCCCGGTTCTGCTAGTCGACCGCGAGCTGCAGGATGACTCCGCGGCCGGTCGTGTGACGCGCACCCTGGTGCAGCGGCTGCGTGACTATGGCACGCCGGTGATCACGGCGCGCGGCTTTGACGACGCCGAGCAGATCGTCGCCAACACCGCGTCGCTGAGCTGCGTGCTGCTGGACTGGGACGCGCAGCACGCGCTGAGCCGCCCCGCCGGGTCCGGCGGGGCGATGGCCAGCCGTGAGGCACGCCTGGTGATGGGTCTGCACGCCCGCAACCCGGACGTGCCGATCTTTCTGCTCGCCGACCGCTCCAGCGCGGAGGCTCTGCCCGGCGAGCTTCTGGGCCTGGTGCGCGGTTACATCTGGAAGCTTGAGGAAACCCCGGAGTTCGTGACCGCACGTGTGCTGCAGGCGCGCCGCGAATATCTCGATCCGCTGCTGCCGCCGTTTTTGGCAGGCCTGGTGAGGTTCACGGAGGAGGCCCGCTTCAGCTGGCACACCCCGGGCCACAGCGGCGGCGCCGCCTTCCTGAAATCCCCGGTCGGGTGCGCGTTCCATGAGTTCTTTGGCGAGAACACGCTGCGCAGCGACCTCTCGGTGTCCGTGGTTGAGCTGGGCTCGCTGCTTGAGCACACCGGGCCGGTGGGCGCAGCCGAGGCGGAGGCGGCCCAGACCTTCGGCGCGCAACAGACCTTCTTTGTCACCAACGGCACGTCCACCGCCAACAAGATCGTGATCGGGTCCTGCGTGCGCCCCGGAGACGTGGTGCTGGTGGACCGTAACTGCCACAAGTCGGTGATGCACGCGATCGTGATCACCGGCGCGATCCCGGTGTACCTGCAGCCGGCGCGCAACGCCCACGGCATCATCGGCCCGGTGCCGCCGGCAAGACTTGAGCCGGAGGCGGTGCGCGCCGCGATCAGCGCCTGCCCGCTGGTGCCTGACGGACAGACCGACGCGGCCCTGGCGGTCATGACCAACTCCACCTACGACGGCCTCTGCTATGACGCCGACAGCGTGCTGAACAAGCTCTCGGCGAGCACCAGGCGGGTGCTGTTCGACGAAGCGTGGTTTGCCTACGCGCACTTTCATCCGCTTTACGCGGGCAGGCACGCGATGGGGGTCAAACGCCGGCCTGGGCAGGCCGCCACGTTCGCCACGCAGTCCACCCACAAGCTTCTGACCGCGTTCTCCCAGGCTTCAATGCTGCACGTTCGCGACCCTGACGGGGTGGTCCAGCACGGGGCGCTGAGCGAGGCGTTCATGATGCACACCTCCACCTCGCCACAGTACGGGGTGATCGCCTCACTGGACACCGCAGCCCGGATGATGGCCGGGCCGCAGGGCACCGTTCTTATCCACGACGCGATCACCGAGGCGGTCAACTTCCGCCGGCAGATCGCCAAGCTCCGCAAGGAGGGCGTACCCGGCGACTGGGCGTTTGACGTCTGGGAACCACCTGAGGCGGTGCTGGTCAAGGACACGGTCAACACCGACGCACAGCGCGAGCGTGCTGGGGCGAGCGCCCAAGCACAAGCGTTTGACCCCAAAGCCTGGGAGCTGCATGAAGACCAGACCTGGCATGGCTTCTCTGAGATCGGTCACGGCCACGTGATGCTCGACCCGATCAAGGTGACGATCCTCGCCCCCGGGGTTGAGCCTGACGGCGAACTGTCCGCGCACGGGATCCCCGCCGCTGTGGTCTCACACTTCCTGGACGAGCATGGGATTGTCGTTGAGAAAACCGGCTCATACTCGCTGCTGGTGCTGTTCTCCCTGGGGATCACCCCGGGCAAGGCAGGCACTCTGCTGATGGCGCTGCAGGAGTTCAAGCGCCTGTATGACACCGGCGCGCCGCTGGGCGCCGTCCTGCCGCGCCTGGTCAGCGAGCATCCGCAGCGCTACGGGGGGGACCTGACGCTCAAGCAGTTGGCTGACGCGCTGCATGACGGGATGCGCGACGCTGAGATGAACACTCTCTTGACCGGCGTCTACGGGACGCTGCCGACGCCGGTGGTGACCCCCGCCGTCGCCTACCGGAAGCTGGTTTCAGGCGAAACCGAGCTTGTGCCGCTGCGCGAGCTGGCGGGCCGTGTGAGCGCGACCATGGTTGTCCCCTACCCGCCCGGCATCCCCATGATCATGGCCGGCGAACAGTTTGATGGCGCCGACTCCCCGCTGATCCGTTACCTTGCCGCAAGCGAGCTCTTGGCGGCCAGATTCCCGGGCTTTGAAACGGAGATCCACGGTGTGGATCTTGCCGCTGACGGCAGCTACCGCGTGCCCTGTCTGGTCGGCTCCTGAGATGGACGCCGACGTCAGGGGCGTGATCGGGTTTTGATGGTTGTCCTGAGTTTGGTTGTGGTGGTTGTTGCTGGGGTCTGGCGGACGGTGATCTAGCACCGGCTTGCCACCCGGGCAGCGGGCGTCACCGGGTTTGAGTGGGGCGCGGGCCGTTGTCAGGAGCCGGCTGACACCTGCGGTTGGCGTTCGGGCTGACCGGTGAGCCCATAAGCGGCGTGCAAGGGAGTCAGAATGCACAAGCTGCACGGCCGAAAGCCAGTCGTGCATCTGGTATCGAAAACAGGCGGGTCTGGGAGCAAACTGGCTTTGCGCGGTGTCAGTTTGTGCATTTAAGCTCGCTTCCCGGCGGGCGCGATCGGGAAAGCTTCGACAACCAAGCCAACCTAGCGGCTAGGCTGAGCGTTGGAGCTTGGCGAGGGTGTGCCGTGAGGCAGAGCCCCCGGAAACGATAGAGGCGGTAATGAGACTGAAAATTGCGGGCTCGCTGGCAGTGGCGCTGGTGCTGATCGCCACCATCATGGTGACGTTTGCGGCAAGCGCGCAGGCGGCCACCCGAACCCGTCCAAGGTTGAACACCGCGCAACGGGTATACGCCATTGACACACGGATGTACGCGACGGAGTTGAAAGTCAAGGTCAAAAACCTGATGACCTCTGAGAGCCGCGCCCGAAGCAGGATGACAGCCTGCCTGACCAATGCGTTCGTGCCGATCTTCACCGCGGCGCAGACGCAGACCAACGCCAGCGCCAGCAACGACCTTGCCCTGCTCGTGCAGGAGGCGGGCGCCGAGTATCAGATCACCGCGATCAAGCCGGTACTCACGCCGCTTATCAGCGCCGTGCACCAGCTGGCCGCGCTGCCGCTTACGACCGAGGCTCACGCCGCGCTGAAAAGCTACCTCAAAGACATCCGGCAGTTGCAGGACGTGCACGTCTGCGCGGATGCGCGAGCGTGGGTCAAGGCCGGGTTGTCAGCCGCCGCTGAGCCCAGCGGCACCGTACAGGCGCTGGTCACGCTGTCTGCCTTCAGCCAGTCAACCAGCAGCAGCAGCAGCAGCGGCAGCAACAACAAGGGCGGCAAGCTTTCGGCAACGCAATTCCGCAGCTTGGCGCATCAGCGCAAGCAGGAGACCAAACACGTCAACGCGCTGATCAAACAGGCCCAGACCGTGTTCACCTCCTGGCTTGCCCAGCTGGTGACGGCGGTTCAGCGCAGGGTTCCGAGCGCCACGACCACCACCACAACTGGCACGGCGACAACAACAGCCGGCACCACCACGACCTGAGCTGTCGCCGGGGCCGGCCTCAAAGCGTGAGGCCGGCCCCGCGTCACTTTTGCAGTGGGTTTTTGCTGCCGCTGCGGGTTTCAGCTCGCCCGCAGTTCGCGCAGTCGTAAACCGTCC
>JBMFHK010000071.1:0-13195 GCA_049976865.1 Solirubrobacteraceae bacterium
GTAAAGCCAGTTTGCGCAAAAACCCGCCTGTTTTCGGTATCAGATGCACAAATCGCCTTTCAGGCGCGCAGTTTGTGCATCCTGATTCGGCGGGCTCAGGCAGTCAGCGCAACACGGGGCAGTATGACGGTCAGCCGAGACGACCGTCGTTGCGCAGCCCGCAAAGCCAGCAAACGACGTGAACAGTTACCGGGGTCGGCCCTTTCGGGCCGGCCCCGGTGTGAACAACGATCAAATGGTGCGCCCGAGAGGACTCGAACCTCCACGGACTATTAGTCCACAAGGCCCTCAACCTTGCGCGTCTACCAATTCCGCCACAGGCGCTGGGCGCGGCGAGTATAGCTACCACACGGCGTTTACGTCCGGCCGAGCCGGTACTATGCGAACGCATGTTCGTCAGACTTGGGTCGAGGTTGCTAGCCAAGGAGCGGGATTGATGGATCCGACTAAGCGCCAGCAGGAAATCGTGAACTTCATCAGGCGCCACTCGGCGGAGAAGGGCTATCCGCCCACTGTGCGGGACATCGGTGCCGCTGTCGGGCTTGCTTCACCATCAACGGTGCACGCTCACCTGGACAATCTGGAGAAGCTGGGGCTGCTGCGACGTGATCCCGCCAAGCCACGGGCGCTTGAGCTGCTGGATGGGACGCCTGCTCCTGGGCGCGCCGGAATCAAGCGCGGGTTACCGCTGATCGGTCAGGTTGCTGCCGGCCAGCCGATCCTCGCGCAGGAAAACATTGAGGCGCACATCGACACGCCCGCCTGCGCGGGTGGCGACAGTGGTGACTATCTCCTGAAAGTCCGCGGCGAGTCGATGAAGAAGATCGGGATCATGGACGGTGACATCGTGGTGGTCAAGCGACAGCAGACCGCCCGGGACGGTGAGATCGTCGTTGCCATGGTCGAGGACGAGGCGACCGTGAAGCGCTTCTTCAAGGAGTCAGATCACATTCGCCTGCAGCCTGAAAACGACGATCTGGAACCGATACTGGTTCGCGACGTGGCGATCCTTGGACGGGTGGTGGGGGTCATGCGCAGCCTCTGACCGAGGATCTGACAGGGGCTCTGGGTTGGCACCTCGGTGCTGGTCTGAGCGGCGCCTGCCAGGGGCCAGGCAGCAGCCAGAGGTGCGGCCGCGCGGCAGCCAGTCAGAAAAGGCCGGGGGCGTGACGCTATGCTTGCCGATGCAGGCTGAGCAGTCGCGGAGGTTTTGGCCTTCGAGGAAAGTCCGGACATCACAGGGCAAGGTGGTCGGTAACGCCGACCCGGGGAAACCCGAGGGAAAGTGCCACAGAAATAACACCGCCTAAGTTTGGGGCTGCTTCAGCGCCCCGGACCGGCAAGGGTGAAATGGTGCGGTAAGAGCGCACCGGCGCCGTGGTGACACGGCGGCCATGGTAAACCCCACCTGATGCAAGGCCGAGCAGAGCCGCTTGCAGGCTGCCCGCCAAGGCTCGGGTAGGCCGCTCAGATGGATGACTGCTCTCGACAAGATCCGGCTTACAGGCCTGCTACGGTGGGGCCCCGCCAAGGCGGGGCCCCACTACTTGTGTGGGCGCGTGCAAAGGCCTACCGGCCGGCGAGTGCGGTCAGGGACGCGCCGCTGAGACGGTGAAGCTTCCACTCACCCAGCAACTCAGCGCCGAGCTTCTCATAGAAGCCGAGCGCCATCTCGTTCCAGTCAAGGACCGCCCACCCGAGCCTGGTGTGACCACGCTCGACGGTCACGGCGGCGAGCCTGCGTAGCAGCGCTTCACCGACGCCGGCGCGGCGTTCCTTTTGGCGTACGAAGAGATCCTCAAGCCAAATCCCGGGGGCGCACTCCCAGGTTGAGAAGGTCTGGTGAAACAGCGCAAAGCCGGCGGTCCGGCCGTCAACCTCGGCGATCAGGGCTTCCGCTGCAGGCGAGGCGCCAAACAGCCACTTGCGCAGCATGCCGGGTGTACCCACAACGGCTTCAGGGGCGCGCTCGTACTCAGCCAAATCGACGATGAGCTGATACAGACGCTCAACGTCCGCCTCAACGGCGAAACGGACAGAAACCTCAGGCATGGCCGGTTACCTCACTTGTTGCGTAGGTCGCGTCCGCTGGGCGACGCTGGAGTTGTTGCGCGCCGACGCTGATGGCCGTGGTTTTTGTTGCGCGGCGCGTGCTTTTCATGAAAACCGGGTGCTCGGCAACTCTCACGCATCCGGCGGCGGTTTGATCGCACGCTTGAGAATCTTGCCGGTCGGCCCCTTGGGTAGCTCGTCCACCAGCCACAGCTTGCGCGGGTACTTGAAGGCGGCCACCTGCATTCTTACAAAATCCTGGATCTCATCCAGAGAGGCGGTTGCACCCGGTTTGAGCGCGACGGCTGCCACCACCTCTTCTCCCACCGCAGGGTCCGGCACGCCCAGCACCGCTGCCTCGCGGACGTCTGGGTGCTCGTAGAGGATCTCTTCGATCTCACGCGGGTACACGTTCAAGCCGCCGCGGATGATCATGTCCTTCTTGCGGTCGACGATGAAAAAGTAGCCGTCCTGGTCGACGCGCGCCAGATCTCCGGTGTGGAACCATCCGTCCCGGATCGCCTCCTCGGTTTCGGCCGGTTTCTCCCAGTAGCCCTTCATGATGTTGTGACCGCGCACGACAATCTCGCCTATCTCACCCTGCGGGAGATCCTGGTCACGGTCGTCCACCACCTTCATCTCCACGCCCGCGATCGGCTGCCCGATCGAACCAGGCTTGCGAACGCGGTCAGGATGGTTAAACGACGCCACCGGGGAGGTTTCCGACAGCCCGTAACCCTCAAGGACCATGCAGCCGAACTCCTGCTCAAACGCTCGCATCAGCTCGACAGGCATCGCTGCGCCCCCGGAGGCGCAAACGTGCAGTGAAGAGGTGTCGTAGCGGGCGTGATCGGGGGTGTTGAGCATCGCCCCGTACATGGTCGGCACTCCCTCAAAGATCGTTACCCGGTCGCGCTGGACGATCTCAAGCGCCCGCGCCGGGTCAAACCTTGGCAGCAGCGTCAGCGTGCCGCCGCCGACGATGGTGGCGTTCATCGCGCAGGTTTGCCCGAAGGTGTGAAAGAGCGGCAGCGCGCCAAGCACCACGGCGCCGTCTGTAAGGTTGAACAGGCGGCGCGACTCCTGCGCGTTACGCAGCAGATTGGCGTGTGTCAGTTCCGCGCCCTTTGGCGTGCCGGTGGTCCCGGAGGTGTAGAGCAGCACGGCCGTGTCCGATTCCCGGGTGTCAGCGATCTCGGTGACCGGGTGGGTTGTGAAAAGGGTCTGCTCGAACTCTCGGGCTTTCACGGTCACACACTCGCAGCCCTGCTGGGCTGCGGCCGGTTCAGCTTCACTGGCAAAGTCCGACCATACGAAAATCAGCCTGGCGCGGCAGTCACGCAGGTAATACGCCACCTCACGGCGCTTGTTGAGCACGTTCAGTGGCACGGCGATGGCACCAAATCGCAGGATCCCGTAGTACGCCGCAACAAAGTGCGGGACGTTTGGCAGCATGATCGCCACGCGATCACCCGGCTGCACGCCATGCTGTTTGAGCATCCCGGCAACGCGCATGGCAGCCTGGTCGCTGACCGCGTAGCTTGCGGCATAGTCGTCCAGCCGGACGGCAATCTCCTGCGGCTGGTGTGCAGCCGCCTCAGACAGGATCTCGGCAAGGTTCATGGATCGTTGCTCCTCCGTGCCATCCAGTCTGTCATGTGCGCGCGCAAGGTTGGCAACCTCGACCCGGGCGGCCGGCCAGCGGGCCGGCCGCCCGCGTCTCTCCCGAACACCGCGGGATCCGCTCGCGGTTGACCGCTCAGCGCGTCGTCCACACGTCAGGGTCGTCAGCCAGTCTGTCCACGGCGCTCGGCAGCTTGCCGCTGGCGATGTCCGCGATGGTCACCCTTTCAACAACCTGTCTGAGGCTCGCGCGCACCGCGATCCACACGCGCGGCAGCGCGGCGGCCGCTCCGCCGTAGGTCGACTCCTCCGGTGGGGCGCCGCGCACACTGGCCAGCGGGCCCTCGATCGCTCTCATCACATCGGCAACGGTGATCTGTGAAGCATCTTTGGCAAGCCTGAAGCCGCCCTCAGCGCCACGCTGGGACCGCACCAGGCCGGCATGGCGCAGCTCACCCAGGATGTTCTCAAGGAAATTGAGGGGGATCCCCTGGGCGCTGGCCACGCGCTCCGCCTTCACCGGCTCCTCCGCAGGGGTAAGGGCAAGCTCAGCCATGGCTCTCACCGCATAGTCCGCTTTGGCTGAGATCCGCATCTGATCGTCAAGTATTACTCGCTCCAGCTCTGGCACGCTCGTGTGAGACAGCTTTCGCTGTTGGATTACTGAGTCTGAAGGCGAGAACGGACGTGCCGTCGTATCGCACTTCTCATCACAGATGAAGACCGGGCTGCAGCAGGATCACGCCAGACGAGGGACACTGGGTGTCAAGGCCAGCCGAAACGTAGGCCAGTTTTGCCGTGACGTATTAACCGACCTGGGTGGCTTCCGGCTCGGATACGGTTGCGACGAAACCAAGTTCTGCATACGGCTGCGACAGCGTAGGCCCGAGCGCAAAGTCAGTTACTTGCTGGAGGCCAGCCCCGTCTGGCACTACGTGCCAACCAGCCGTGGCAGGCTCAAACGACTCCTGAAGCGGTGTTCGGTTTGTGCGGGGATCGAAGCATGTCGGCGGCTGCCTGATGGCACAGCTGCGGTTTGACCGGGACCGGGGCTGGGGCGGCGAGACGCTTGATCGCATCTCACGCCAGCGCGGATAGCGTTAGGTTGAGCTGATCCCTGAATCGCCCGGGGATCCTTACCGCGATGCGATGATGAAGGTGGAGACAGCGAAGAACCGCGCAACCCGCGATGCCTCGACCTGTGTCAGATGGTCTCGATACCAACTTATCGCGGGTTTTGGCACCCATGGGTACTGTTCGAATTGTGCCAGTGCCCAGCCTTGGTGGTCCACCCGGAGCCCCGCATCAGTCGTTAGGCTCACTAGCTCACGCGGCCAGTAGTTGCGAGCCGTCGCTACACGGTTTGTGAGCCTCTTCGGCAGCCACGGCATCAGCAGAACCGGTTTTCCAACAAGCACCCGCTCCTCGCTCCAGCGCGCTCCATGTCCCTCAAACGGAAACCAGCGATTGGGGCTGAACAGGGCGAGTCGGCCGCCGGGGCGAAGCACGCGCGCGACTTCTCTTAGCGTGCGCGCTTCGTCGTTTACGTGCTCCAGCACCTCGTTGAGCAGCACGCCGTCGAACTCGTGATCGTCGAACGGGAGCTGCTCGGCTTCTCCAACCATGTAGGACACCGACGCTGAATGCTCGGCAGCCTTGGCTTTTGCGAGTGTGCCGGCGTCGATCTCAAGTCCGACCACGCGGGAGGCACCGGCTTCGGCCAGGGCAACCGTGTAGTAGCCGTCGGCGCAACCAACATCAAGCCACGCGCCGGAGATGCCGCCGAATTGCGCGACCTTGTCTAGGCGATAACTCAGCACGCCTCCGTACGCGGTGTGGTGACCAGGCTCGTGGAACCGTGGCTGGCTCACTCTAGCCATTGTGCCGTCCTCTCTGGCTTGCACCGCAGGCGGGTCGCACGTCTCAGGTTCGCGTTCGGGCTATGCACGGTTTCGCATAGTACCCTTTGCCAATAGTCATCTGTTTCTTTCCACTGATGGCCACTGGGTGCCAGTCAACGTCGCAACAGTTAACGGGTCAACCCTACCGGTTGGGGTGGCGGCGCGTGGTGGGCCGGAATGGCGCAGCCAGGTGTGAGCGTGGCCGTCGGCTAGGGTCACGCGGTGTCCTCCGGGTCCTGGGGGACGCGTGTTTCCTGCGGTGTGCAGCCTTTCAGTTGCGGGCGGGGATAACGGGTGCCAGCATGTGGCTGCTCGCTGGTGCGCTGCTGGCCGGGCCAGGCGTGTGCTGGTAGGTGTCGTTGGCTGTGGCTGCCGGAGCGCTACGGCTGGCAGGCGCGGCTACGCGGTGATCTGGTGGTGCTCCGTGTCTAGCAGTTGCGCTGGGGTGCGCCACCCCAGCGTTTTGCGCGACTGGGCGTTGAGTTTGGCTGCGACACGCTCAAGCTTCCCCGGACCGTGACGTGCTCGTGGCCTGCCAGTTCGCTGCCCTGATCCCAGGCGAGCGTCCAGCGCACCCCGGTCAACCAGCTCCTTTGGATAGCTCCTTGCAGTCATGAACAGCGACTTCCTTCCTGAGAGGCAAAGCCCTCGTTCGAAAGTCTCCGTCAGCCCCGGTCCGTCTCAGACAGGTTCCGCTCGCGTCGCCGCTTGTGCTGCTGACCGCGGCATCTGGCTACGTCAAACGCTGTCACTGGGTTAAGATGGCTTATGGCGCCGACCCAGAGTCCAGTGGTCGAGACATGGTTCAGCGGGCTTTGCAGGCACTCCGGCTCGCTGCTTCTTCAAGCGCCCCTCTCTCAACACTCGACGGTTACTGCGTCGGTTCACTGCCGGAGCAAGGAGTAGCACCAGGATGTCGCACACCGCTTTAAACCATGGCCCCAACACTAACCATGCCGGACTGAAGGCGTGGGTAAATGACATTGCTGCATTGACTGAACCCGATGAGATCTACTGGTGTGACGGCTCGGCGGAGGAGTTTCAGCGCCTGGCCCAGGAACTGGTCGATGCGGGCGGCTTCTACAAGCTTTCTGAGGAGAAGCGGCCCAACTCATATCTTGCGCTTTCAGACCCAAGTGATGTCGCCCGTGTTGAGGACCGCACTTTCATATGTTCCAAAAACGAGCGGGATGCCGGCCCCACCAACAACTGGGTCGACCCCGATGAGATGCGCGCGACCCTCAACGGCCTGTTCGCCGGGTCGATGCGAGGCCGGACCATGTATGTGGTGCCCTACAGCATGGGCCCGCTGGGTTCGCCGATCTCACACATCGGCGTGGAGCTCACCGACTCTCTCTACGTTGTGGTCTCGATGACCATCATGACGCGCATGGGCCAGCCGCCGCTTGAGGTGCTCGGCAGTGACGGTCACTTTGTGCCCTGTGTGCATTCGGTCGGCATGCCGTTGCTCGACGGCGCCGCTGACGTGCCGTGGCCCTGCAACGCCGAGCACAAGTACATCGTCCATTTCCCGGAGACGCGGGAGATCTGGTCGTTTGGCTCCGGCTACGGCGGCAACGCGCTGCTGGGTAAGAAGTGCTTCGCGCTGCGCATCGCTACGGTGATGGCGCGCGACGAGGGCTGGTTGGCGGAGCACATGTTGATCCTCAAACTCACCTCGCCCGAGGGCGTCGTGAAGTATGTTGCGGCCGCGTTCCCGAGTGCCTGCGGGAAAACCAATCTCGCCATGCTCATTCCGACGACCCCCGACTGGAAGGTTGAAACGGTCGGTGACGACATCGCCTGGATGAAGTTCGACGCAGACGGGCGGCTGCGCGCCGTGAACCCGGAGTCCGGCTTCTTCGGGGTGGCGCCCGGCACCAGTACGCTGACCAACTACAACGCGATCGCCTCGATCACTGAGAACACGATCTTCACCAACTGTGCGCTGACCGACGACGGCGACGTGTGGTGGGAGGGTCTGACGGAGGAGCCGCCGGCGCATCTGATTGACTGGCGCGGCCACGACTGGACGCCTGAATCCGGCACCCCCGCGGCGCATCCCAACGCGCGCTTCACCGCTCCGGCCAGCCAGTGCCCGTCGATCGCCCCTGAATGGGAGGACCCGGCCGGCGTGCCGATCGACGCGTTCCTGTTTGGCGGCCGTCGCGCCACGGTCGTGCCGCTTGTCCATGAGGCTCGGGACTGGCAGCACGGCGTGTTCCTCGGTTCCATCATGTCCTCTGAAACCACCGCCGCCGCGGTTGGCGAGGTGGGGACACTGCGGTTTGACCCGATGGCGATGCTGCCCTTCTGCGGTTACAACATGGGCGACTACTGGCAGCATTGGCTGAACCTCGGCAAGCGCGAAGGCGCGAAGCTGCCGAAAATCTTCTATGTCAACTGGTTCCGCAAGGGTGCAGACGGCAAGTTCCTGTGGCCGGGGTACGGTGAGAATGCGCGCGTCCTTGAGTGGATTTTCCGCCGCTGTGAGGGCACCGCACCCGCTCTGGAGACCCAGATTGGCCTGCTGCCAGCGGTCGACGAGGGCGGGATCGACACGACTGGCCTGGATGTCAGCGAGAAGGACATGCGCGAGCTGCTGACCGTCGATGTTGACGGCTGGCGGAAACAGATCCCGCAGATCCGCGCCCACTACGAAAAGTTCGGTGAGGCGCTGCCGGACGCCATGGCTGCTGAGCTGGCCGCTCTCGAACAGCGTCTGAACGCCTGACTCTGCCGCTGATCCCCTCCGATGCCGGCCTGCTTGCTCTGCAGGCCGGCATCGTCGCGGCGCCGGCTCCACTGGACGCGACGCTGCTTAGACACCTGCGCCGGCTGCGGGGCCGCGGCTGGGCTTTGGTGCCGGTCGTCTCGATCGTCGGCGTGATCTTTGCCATCCGGTATGCGTCATCTACTGCCACGTGGCTGACGTATCTGGCGCTGGTGGCCGTGCCGGTGCTTGCCGCCGCCGCGGTCGGCCGGCTTGCGCGTGGCGCCATGCCGCTGCTGATACCGGGGGTTCTCGTGCTCTTTATGCTCGCCTGGCGCCTGCCGGGCAGCTTGGCCGGCGAGGCGGCCGGCGCGCTGCTTTCGGGACTGAGCTGCGTGAGCCTAGGCGTTCTGCTTGCCGCCGTGACGCCACCACGGTGGCTGAAGGTCGGGATCCTTGCGATGGCCGGCGCCGACGTCTGGCTGGTAGCGTCGCAGACCTTGCAGGCGCCCAACGGGGTGCTGGTGGCGGCCAAGCCAGCGGGCGGCTGGCCGCAGCTGCAGAGTGAGCAGTTCGGCAGCGTGTCGATGGGTTACGGGGACCTGTTCGTGGCGGCGCTTTTGGGCGCTGGTCTGGCAGGCCGGCCCGCGCGCCAGCGGCTGGCAGCGTTGCTGACGCTGCTGTTCGCAGCAGCCTTTGACGTGCTCTTTCTGCTCTATGAGAACCTGCCGGCGACCGTGCCGGTGGCGCTGGCTCTGGTGACGGTCGAGCTCAGTGCGCGTTTCGGCCCGTGGAAGCGGGCGGGCGGGATTCCTCCGCCAAAGATGTGATCGCCAGTGTGCCCCGGGCCGCCTGCTCAAGCACGTCGGTGGCCTCCTCGGCCGTGCGCGCGTAGAACTCGACGAGCAGATGCACGACGATCCGATCGTCCTCGTGCTTGTGGAAACGCACGTGCGTGAAAAACTCGCGGGTACCGTAATCCCCAAACGATGCGTAGGACAGCGCGTCACCGGCCTCTGGCCCCGAGCAGGTCTCCACGTCGTCAGCGTCAACGGTGACGGTGCAGGACGCAATCCACGGCGTACCCATCACCATCCGCTCCCAGCGGTCCTCAACAGGCTCTACACGCCCGTTACGAAAGCCCAGGTGGGGCTGGTCGTGCAGGCAGTCCAAACATTGCACTACGGCCTCCTGCATCTCGTCGACAACCTCGGTGCGCTCACCTGTCTGCGGATCGATCCGGTGGATCCCCTCGTAGTGAAGCTGTACCTCCAGGTTCTGTGACCAACAGCGGTAGCAGCGAAGCCACGCTTTGACTTCAGTGGAACCCTCCATTAGCTCGATTCTAGTGCGACCGGCTCAAGGTCAGCCGCCGATCGCTGACATGGTCCGGGCTGGCTGGATAAAACCGGGTTCACCGATGTGATGCTTGAGCTCCTTGCGCCAGACGGAGTCACGGATCAGCTCTTCCAGCGCCTGGTCGTCAGCTCCTGCGCGCAGCGGTGTCAGCAGGTCGGTTTCGTTTAAGGAAAACAGGCAGGTTCGCAAGCGGCCGTCAGCGGTCAGGCGGATCCGGTTGCAGTCACCGCAGAACGGCTCGGTCACCGGGTTGATAAAACCGATGGTGCCGTTGCCGTCCTTGAAGCGGAACACTTTGGCGGTGGCGCTGCGTTCCCGCCGCAGCGGTTCCAGCGGTGATACGGCGTTGACCAGCGCGTGCAGCTCGGCGCCGGGTATCAGCCGGTCACGGCTCCATGTGCGCTCGGCGTCCAGTGGCATGAACTCGATGAAGCGGACCTCAAAGGCGTGGCGGCGGGCAAGCTCGACAAAGGCAGGGATCTCATCCTCGATGAAACCGCGCAGCGCCACCGCGTTGACCTTGATCGGGTGCGCCTGCGGGAAGCTCTCAAGCCGGTAAAGACCGCGCAGCACCCGGTCCAGCGCGTCCCGGCGCGTGAGCTGGAAGAAGCGGTCGCGCTGCAGTGAGTCGATTGAGACGTTGAAGCGGTCGGCGCCGGCTTGGACCAGCGCCTCTGCGTCGCGTTCAAGCAGGTAACCGTTGGTGGTGATGGCCAGATCCTCAAGCCCTGCGATCCTTGACAGCAGCGCAACGAGCCGCGGAAAGTCCCGGCGCACCAGCGGCTCACCGCCGGTCAGGCGGACGTGCCTGACCCCCATGGCTGCAAGCAGCCTGACAAGCCGCTCGATCTCCTCGAAGCGCAGCACACCGTCATGCTCAAGCCATGGCAGGCCCTCGGCCGGCATGCAGTACTGGCAGCGGAAGTTACAGCGGTCCGTCACAGAAACCCGCAGATCCTCGATCCGCCTGCCGTGACCGTCGATGAGCGGCTCCAGAACCACTCAGATAGCGTAACGTAGGGTGAGGGTGATTCTGGGGCGAGACGGTTTAGCCTTTACAAGTTATGAGCCAAGACCTCACGAGGAGTGGAGAGGGCCTGTTCGGTCAGGTCCGCAGGGGGTACGACCGGGACCAGGTCGATGCCTATATCACACAGTTGCAGGGCCAGGTCCGGGAACTGCAGGCCGAGCTGGCGCTGCGGCGCGCCGACACGGCCGTTGACAACGCGTTGCAACAGGTCGGCAGTGAAGTTGTCGACATCCTCAGGCAGGCCAACAGCACGCGCGACAGCATTGTCGAGGCGGCTGAACGCGACGCGGCGCAGACCCGCCATCACGCGGAGGCGCACGCCGCCGCTGTGATCAGCGCGGCGGAGCAGCGTGTCAGGGAGCTTGACGAGGACACTGACCGGATCTGGGGTGAACGTGAGCGGATCGTCGAGGACGCGCACGATCTGGCACGCCAGCTGGCTGAGCTGGCCGAGCTGGCTGAGCGTCGCTTTCCGCAGGACGACGCGGAGCTTGTGGACGAGGCTGACGTGACGGTTGTCACCGACGAGGATGATGATGGGCTCAAGGGTCGCGACGGTCTGGCCGACGCGTCACCTTCGGGGTTTGGAGGGGCCGATGCGAGCGCTTGACACTCTGCACCGCGGACGGCAGCGGGCGATCTGCTGCTTCCAGGTTGGTGATGTGCTGGTTGACCCTGGGCCGACCTCGTCGATCCACAACGTGCTGGAAGCGCTGGACGGGCAGGTCCCGCAGGCGATCCTGCTGACACACATCCACTTTGATCACGCTGCCGCCACCGGCACGCTGGCGCGCATGTACTCGCACCTTGAGGTTTACGTACATGAGCTGGGGGCGCCGCACATGGTCGACCCGCAACGTTTGTGGGCCAGCGCTTCACGCCTGTACGGTGAGGAGAACATGCTGGAGCTGTGGGGAGAGTTCGTACCGGTCCCCCCGCAGCAGATTCACGCGCTGCGCGGCGGTGAACACCTCAACGTTGGTGGTGCCGAGTTTGAGGTCGCCTACACGCCCGGGCACGCCAAACACCACGTCTGTTTTCTGCATGAGGAAACCGCCTTTGTTGGCGACGTGGCCGGTGTGAGGATCGAGCCGGGGTCACCGACCCTGCCGCCCACCCCGCCGCCGGACATCGACCCTGAGCAGTGGCACCGGTCGATCGAACTGGTCCGCGCCTGGCATCCCCGGCAACTGGCCATCACCCACTTTGGCTTTCATGATGACCCGGACGCGCAGCTTGACGAACTGGCGGCGCGGCTTGACCGGTGGGTGACGGTGGCTCGCGACGCTGACCAGGAGACCTGGGTGCGCGGCGTGGAGGCGGAGCTGCGGGCGGTCACCACCGCTGAGACGTTTGAAACGTTCGCGCGAGCGATCCCTGTTGACCAGTCCTACGCCGGCCTGCGCCGTTACTGGGATAAGAGAACTGCCTGACGGCTGGCGGGACTGAACGGTAACTGCTAACCATGGGTCCTGATGTCGCCAACCGTTGAACTGCCGCAGGTAGCCGGGCCGGGTAGTGGTCTCGGTGGGATCTGGCGTGTGGTTGTGCTCAACGACAGCCACAACACCTTTGACCATGTTGCCGAGACGCTGGCCGATCACATTCCCGGCGTGAGCCTCGCCGACGGCTACCGTCTTGCGGACCGCATACACCATCAGGGCTACGCGATTGTCTGGGGTGGCGCCCGTGAGGACGCGGAAGCTTACTGGACGGCGCTTAGCCGTTGTGGCCTGACGATGGCGCCGCTTGAAGAGGGCTGAGCGCGAACCTCCGCGACCCGCATGTGCTCCAGCGGGCTTTAGTCCGGGCTGGCGGCCGGTAACGCGTGGGGCCCGGCGCAAGCGCCGGTTTGCCGTACCGGTCCGGTAGCTTTCATGGGGATCGTGGCTGAACAACCCTGGCACCAGCTTCCCTCTGAGGTTGCGACGGTGATCCGGCCACTGTTGCCGGAGCTGGCCAGTGAGATCATCGCCGCGGTGCATGAGATTCCCGCCTACCGGCGGCCGATGGAAGGTGACTTCTCGGTGGGCGTGCGTGACGGTGTTCAGGAGGCTCTGGCCCACCTGGTCAGAGAGATCGAAGCCCACGGGCCTGTGCCCCGTGCGGACGTGTACAGACGTCTGGGACGCGGGGAGATGCGTGCCGGCCGGACGCTCGACTCGTTGCTCAGCGCCTACCGGGCCGGTGCGCGGGTGATGTGGCGGCGGATCGCGGCGGCCGGTGAGCGCCAGCAGCTCAAGCCGCAAACCCTGTATCTGCTGGCGGAGTCGATCTTCGCTTACATTGACGTGCTTTCGGCCGAGTCCGCGGAGGGGTATGCGTTTGAACAGACGCAGATGGCCGGTGAGACGGAGATGGCGCGCCGTCGTCTGGTCCGGCTGCTGGTGCGTGAGCCTCAGGCTGACCCTGAGATGGTCAGGGCATCGGCACGCGACGCGCAGTGGGAGCTGCCCAGGACGCTTGCGGCGCTGGCCTTCCAGCCGCCGCGCGCCGGGACGCTTGCGGTGCCAGCCC
>JBMFHK010000072.1:0-3927 GCA_049976865.1 Solirubrobacteraceae bacterium
CTCCCGTTATGACTCCTCCAAACCCTCACGGGATTTACGGCGGGGACCACTAAGTGATCGCGCGCGTCATGGTGTTGCTGTGCCCTGTGAGGTATGCCCATCCGGTTTGGGTGTTGATGATGGCTCGCCATTGGAAGGTGTAGCCGGCGTCGGCGGGGAGGATCGGCATGTGTACCTGGAAGCTGCCGCGACGGTTGGTGTGGGTGGTGCCCCAGTTGGTCCAGCCGCGGAAGCCTTTGACGCCGTATTGGATCATGATGAGCGCGCCGTCGGTGGGGATGTAGCCGCCGTCGAGGTGGCCTTCCAACAGGAGGTCGTGGCCGGGTTTGAGGGTGCCGGTGATCTGGATGGTTGCTTTGCCTTTGACGTGTTCTGCGATGTTGGTTTGCGCGCCGCGGGTGAGCGTGCTGCCGTTGTAGATCGCCAGGATGGTGCGGCTCGCGCCAGCGGGCACGTGGAAGCGGTAGCGGCCGTCGCGGATTGTGCGGGTCACGCCGAGCCGGGTGATGGCGTGGCGGCCGAGGACGTGCTGGTCGATGGTGATCAGCGCCCCCGCGATCGGGTGGTCGTGGTTCTTGGCGTCCAGGAGCCGGCCGGTGAGGGTCGCGGCCTGCCCGTAGGCGAGCGTCAGAAACGCCGTCCTGCCCGCCTTGGCGCCCGGGCGGCCGCCGGTGCACTTGCTGTCTCTGCGCCCGTCTGCGCGTGCGGGTTTGCACGACGCCGCAACCGCCGAGGTTCGGCGGCCGTGGTGCGTATGCCGGCCGGTGGTGGCGCTGGCGATGTTCGCGGCGGAGTTGATGGCTTGCTGTTGGCTACCGTTGGCGGTCTCACCGGCGGCGGTGAGCGTCGCCTGGAGGGAGCTCATCGCGCGTAGCGGCAATGTGAGCGTTTCGGTGCCGCCAGCCTGGTTTGTGGTGATCTGGCCGCTGTTACCGGCGGCGTCGGTGGGGTAGGCGATGAACGTGTAGGTGCCTTTGGGCATGGTGCTGTCGTTGAACTGCGCATCCCATGTGTCCGGTTCTGCGGGGTTGCGGGTTGCCATCACCTTGTAGACCGGTCCGCCGTTCTGCTGGGCGCTGACCTGCACGGTCGCGGTTCCTGATCCTTGTGGCCCGTCTGTGATGTGCAGCTGAACGACGTCTGGTGCGGGCCAGGATGAGCGGGGGGCGAAGTACCCGGTCGGGGCTTGGTTGTCGATCTCAAACTCGTAGCTGCCGAGCGGGTAGGTGTTGCCGGCGGTGTCTTTGGCGGCGCACGCGAGGTTCCCGCCGGGTGGCTGGACGGTCACGGTGATCTGCTCGCCACCGTTCCCGTAGGCGTTCTGGGTGTTTGCGGGGTAGGTTCCCCCGCCGGCGGCTTGTGAGGCGCCGGTGCAGGTGATCTGGCTGATCGCCGCCCCACCGGCGGTGTTGATCGCGGTGATCGTGACGCTCTGCGCGGTCTGATACCACGTTGTTTGCGAGGGCTCGTCGCTGTAGGGGTCAGCGCCGTTGTCGATCGCCGGGGAGCTTCCATAGCGCGTCAGGTCCGCGGCCGCGGGCGTGAGCGCCGCGTTATCGACGTTGACGGTCTCGCTGGCCGCCTGCCCCGTCGTTCCGGCCGCATCGCTCGCCTGGCAGGCGACCACATCCGCGCCGTTTGTGGTCAGCGCAAACGAGCTTGTGTACCCGTCCGCGGAGTCGACGCTCAACACGATCGAGGGGCCGGCGTTTACGGTGCACGCGATCTTCGTGACGCCGGACAGCACGCCGCCCTGCTCACCGCCGGTCACGACCACCGTCGGGGTTCCTGAGAGCCAGACGGGTGCGGGCTCGGCACCGCTGAAGCTGACGGTCGGCTGACGGGCATCGACCCACACCGCGTAGGTTGCCTGTCCGGTGACGTTCGTGTTCGACGTCGCTACGCACTTCAACGCGTGCCGGCCGTCGCCTGAGACAAGGAGTTGATCGGCGCCGGCGCCCTGGAGCGGCACCTCGACGCCGTCCAGATAGCAGGTCACCGAGTCGATGCCGCTGGGGCCGCCGGTCGCGGTGACCGCCACCATCTGCGGCGCGTTGACCCAGGTGCCTGGCGTGTAGCCGGAGTCGGTGAAGCTGACGGTCGGGACGGTCGTATCGACGTTGTAGGTGGCATCCGAGGGTCCGCTCGTGAGTGCGCCGTTGACATCGCCGTTGCTGGCACTGCAGCTGAGCGCGTTCGCGCCCTGGGCGGTGGTCGGCACCGAGTAGGTGCCCGCACCAATGCGGGTCGCGGCGACCGGCGTGCCGTTATCGGTACAGGCAACGGCACCGATCCCGGACGGGCCGGCGGTCACCGTCAGCTGCTGGCTGGTCGCCGCCGTCCACGCGCTGCTGGTGTTCGTCCAGCTGATCGTCGGGATCGTGTCATCGATGTTGATCGTGTTGGCGTAGCTTGCGACCGTCGGGGCGTTGTTGAGCCCCGCCCCGGCCTGCCAGTTCCCGGGGTTTGACGCGAGGACCGACAGGCTGTATGTGCCGCTCGCGAGGTTCGCGGGCAGCTGTGCGCTGCTGTTGACGGTCGCGCCGCCGGATCCGGGGCAGGGGGTGATCGAATCGAACTCGTTGCCGATCGGCGAGCCGGGGTTCTCCATCCCCGGCGAGCTGTCCATAACCTGCAGGTAGCTGCTCGCGGGCCCTGTCAGCCACACCCCGGTCGCGCACACCCCCGCCGGATCTGACGCATCCACGTTGATCGTCGGGGCGTTGCTGTCTGTCTGATACCACGAGCTGCCGTTGTTCGCGGTCCAGTACGCGCTGGCGGACGGCTGGTTGTTTGGGTCATCGACGGTCGCCGATAGGTTCGTAACGGTCGCGCCCGCTGATCCCCACTCGCGGCCGCTGTCATACGGGCAGGAGCCAGACTGGCAGAACACCGTCAGCCACAGGGTGCTGTACTCGCTCTGAGGGTTGGTTGCGGGCGAGGTGTTCTCGATCTCGGCGTTGGTGTAAGTTCCAGCCGCTCGTGTTCCCGGCTGTGGAGCACGTCTGCTGACCGCTTGTGCAAGCAACCCGCATGTCGTCTGTCCAGTAGTGCCCGCTGTTTGTGATCGAGCAGTCATCGGTCCACGGAAACAGGATCGATGGCTGGTTGGCTGACCCGCCGGCACCAAACCCCGCCGAGACACCACCGACACTGCTGTCGCTCACCGAGCTGAACGTCGCAGCGGTGTACGCGAACCCGCGAAACGCCGTGCCCGACGGCGCGCTCCACGACAGATCCCCATAGACGAACCCCGCCGACGCCGATGAGGTCCCAGACCCGACCGACACCGTCCCGGAAGCGAGCATCCCCGTATAGTCGTTGCCCAGCGCCACGGCGGGCGTCAGCAGACCGACCGCGACCGTCGCTACCAGCCCGGCGGCAAGCTGCGCGACCCGCCCGGCACGGACCCGCCACCGTCCGGCGGCAACCCTGTGCGGCCGTTCACCAGTGTCGGGCCGATGGCCCGTCAGGCGTCCGGGGTAGCTGCGTTCGGAACCCATCAGCACGACACCGAGATCGAGAAGTCCGAGAGCACCGCGGCGCCGTTCACGGGGTTTGTGGTCGCGACGTCGACGACCAGGATGTTGGTGTCCGGCTCGGTTGACCAGCCGGTCACATACGCGGAGGCGACATTGGCGGTGTTGTTGGCGCCCTGCAGGTTGTCGTTGTGGTCCTTGTCGGCGGTCACCTGCACCACCGGATTGGCGAGCCCCGCCGTCGAGCAGCCCTGAACATCCACCGCCCCGCCACCGACCCCGTTGCTGCCCTCCCCGACGATGTTCTGGCTTGGGCCCGGCGCGAGCTGCGCGGTGCTCGTGCCCATCCAGATCTCCCCGTAGGCGGTCGTGCCGGTGCCCGTGCCATTCGCGCCGGTCGCGCCGGTTGCGCCGGTTGCGCCGGTTGCGCCGGTTGCGCCGGTCGCGC
>JBMFHK010000072.1:4027-13156 GCA_049976865.1 Solirubrobacteraceae bacterium
CGGTTGCGCCGGTTGCGCCGGTTGCGCCGGTTGCGCCGGTTGCGCCGGTTGCGCCGGTTGCGCCCTGCGGGATCGTGAAGTCAAGGATCGCGCTCGAGCTGCTGCCGGTGTTGGTCACGCTCGCCTGGCTGCCTGGCGCGCCGGTGCTGACCGAGCCGACCGCCACCGACCCAGCGGCACCAGCCGGCCCCGCCACCCCGCGCACGCCACGGAACCCGCGTGGTCCCCGCGGGCCCGCTGGCCCGCGGGTATCCCACACCAGCGGGCTCTGCGCCCGGTCGCAGCGCACGGCGACGGTCAGCACCCTCGTGCGCTTGTTCACGCACCCATGGATCGTCGTGGTCCTGGACGCCGCGAGCGCGTACCCGCCACCGGCGATAAGCGCCCCGGCCATCACCGCGAAGATAATCTGGGCTGGCTTTACGGTCATCGGCTCCTCCTCACACCACCCCGGCATCCCGGGGCTTTGATCGACGTTCAAGATCGAACGGCCACACACGCGCCGGCGCTGCCGACAGCTCGCGGGACGCGTGGGCTTCTGCTCCCGGGCTCATAGCGCCGGCTTGCCGCAAGTCGTCGGTGCAAGCACCCCAGCGCCACCACAGGAGCTGTCCGCCGCCGCCCCGCTGGGCGGCGGCGTACCGGCACCGCTGCTGGTACGCGAAGCGTCTGTTGAGGAAACCCGCGACCGTGTCGTCACCGTGCCCGCGGATCCGTGTGCGATGCTGGTCACGACCGTTCCGCCGCCGGCCGTGTTTCCGGGCACGCTGGAGCGCTGACGCGCGTCGACTCCGGGACGGGTGACGCTACGCCGCCCCGTCCCGGACGGCCCGCTGGCGTGGCCGGGACGAGCGGTGGTGCGTGCCGGCGGCGTGTCGTGAGCGCTCGTCTGCCGGGCCGCAGGCTTGTGCTCTACCCGGTGGCCGGCGCGAGCATCCGTGCTCACGCCCGCTGCACTCCCGCGATCGGCGAGCTGGGCGGCTGACCTGACCGCGGGCTGCACGCTGAGCGAGATTGCGCTCACCGCCACCACCACCCCGGCAACAACCGCGACCGCGGCGCTTGTGAGCAGCCGACGGCGCGAGACACCGAACCCAAACCCACGCGGCAAACCGGCGTGCTTGCCTGCCCCTGCTCGAGCGTCCGCCTGCGACCGGGGCGCCACCCTCCCGGGGTGGCGCTTCGGGTGGCGGGCACGCGGCGGCGGGGCAGCGAGGTCCGCTGACCCGCGCGGCTGCCGCGGTGTCTCGCGCCTGTGCGCGCAGATGCCCGGCGGAGATCGCGGCGAGGATGCTGTCGGGCGTCGCCGGCGCGCCATCGCGCTGGCCGGCGCCCTCACTCACACCGATATGCGGCCGCTCAGCTTCGCGACGCTCACCGCCCTCGTCCGCGGTTTTATGCCCGGGCGTGTCGGGCGTGTCTGCCTGTAGGCGCGCGAGGTGCTCATCCGCGCTCAGCGGGCCCTGCTCACCGGGCAAACTTACATCCGAGGCGAGATCGAGCGTGAACTCATACCCCGTCGGGTCCCCTGGCTCACCCTCGCGATCCCGCAAGCGACCAGCAGGGTTGCGTGCGAGTGGGTGGCGGCGGGCGCGGAAGCGGGCGTCATCAAGGCGCGTGACGTTGCTGTCAGGGCCGGTTCGTTGCTCTGGCTTGTCGCTCACACCAACCACCCCAACCACTCTAGCGCTAGATTCCTCAGCCCGCTAGGTTTCTGTGGTGTGTAGCGTTAGAATCACGGCGATGAGCGAAGACCGTGAGCTGACCGTGGCCGAGATCGCAACAACGCTCGGGCTGAACATCTCAACCCCGCGCGCGTGGGTCAGCACCGGACGGCTTGCCGCGCACCGCGACCAAGCCAACCCACGCCGCTGGCTCGTATACCAGCACGACCTCGACCGGTTCCTGGACAGCGCGCCGCGTGCGGACATCGGACGCCCAAAAGCCCGCGGCATGGTGATCGAGCCGACCGGCCGGGAGGACTGGAGCGACGCGCCGGAGCAGGCCACGCTGGATCTCGCGACCTCGCTGGAGCTGCCCGGGGGGCGTAGGTGAGCGACGAGCCGCTTGTGTCCGCTGCCGCGGCGCTTGAGCAGATCCGCAAAGCCGACCAGCGGTGGGAGACCGCGATCCGCGGCTTTGACGAGTACCCGGCCCGGCTTCGGACACTCGCTGACGCCGCGCGTGCACGCAGCCGCGCGCTGCTGCTCGGCGATCTGGCGAACATCAAACAGAACCCAAGGCCTGGCGCGAGCTCGATCCGTGCGCTCGCCCCCGAGCTCGCGCCCACAGCCAGCCGGCCGGGACCCAAGGCGCTGTGGCAGCGCTTTGACACCGCCGTCAAACAGATCGGCGTTGCGCTCGAGGACGGCGAGATCGTAACGATCGCGCAAGCGTTCGCTGAGCTCTCCACCACCGCCGGCGAGCTCGCCGACGCCTGTGCGAACAGGAGCCAAACCCCCGCGCGCGCCAAACGCAGCGCCTAACACCGCCACAGCCGCCCGGGCGACCGGACGCGAGCCGGCAAGCCCGCCGCCGTGACGAACTTCACGCGGCGGTGGATGCGAGATCTGGCACGGCCCGCGAGCTTGGGCGTGAGGTCCCGGAGGGATGGGCGCGCGGCGTGACGCGATCGTGCTCCAACCAGTCGTGGATGCAGCTCGCAGCGCCATGAGCCCCGCCGGTCAATAGTCGTTGATGAGACACCGGAAACCGTAGCGTGAACACGACCCTGCTGCCAACCCCCGACCGCCACGCTCCCGGCGCAAACAGTCGCAGCGGTCGCGTGCCGGCCGCCAGCGCGACTGTCTGGCGCAAGCGCGGGGCCGCGCAAACGCGACCGGCCCCCCGCCACGGGCTGCTCGCCTCATTTAAAGGACGGTGCGTAGCATCGGGATCTCGTCGTGTGCTCTGGCCTGATCAAGGTAGTCGGCGATCAGTGCTTGGAGCGCCTTGTAGCCGTCGTGCTGCAGTTCGCGCTCGATCAGCACCGCGCGGCCCTCGGTGCCGGCGGGGTGGTCGCTGACCCTGACCCTTTCTGCCGGGTCGTTGGTGTCGTTGGGTGTCGGCGTAGAGCAGCTCAGCGATGTCGCGCCGTTGTCTTTCTGGTGGTGCTCTGGGTGTTGTGGTTGCCGCGTCCGGTCTTGTGGAGCGAAGGCCCGGAGGGCCGAGCGCAGCAAGTCCGGACGCGGGCGCGTGCTGAGCGGGGGGTCGGGCGTGGCGGTCGCGCTCGGCCGCGTCGTTCGTTCTGGGTGGGTGTCCGCGGGTTGTGGTGTTGTGGTCGTTGGTGCTCGGCTCGTTTCAGCGACAGCGTGTTGATTTGCCTTCAGGGGTGAGCTACTGGTCAGTGGTTGACGAGCGGTTCGATCTCGTCCCGGTGTTCGATCGGTTCCTGTTTGAGGAGCGCGCCGCGCGTGGGCGGTCTGAGAAGACGACGGCGCAGTACGCGTCGGGCTTGGTCGAGTTCGCGGGCTGGGCTGGTGAGCGGGCGCTGCTCGGTGATCTGGTCGCGTGCGCACGGAAGCTCGGGATGTTTCAGTTGCATTTGCGCACGACGCCGATCACCCGTTCCGGCCGCGGCCGCGGGGCTGCTCGCAGCAACGACAGGGTCGCGGACGTGATGAGCTGTGTTCGCAGCTTCTACCGGTTCCAGGTTCGCGACGGGAGCGTTCCGGGCTCGGTCAACGAGTTGCTGTATGACGTGGTGGAGCCGGTGGGCGGGTCGATGCCGTGGCTTGAGGAGCTGCCGGCGATCGTCGCGAGGCCGCTGCACACGCTCCCGAGGTCGGGTGAGAGCGAGCCACAGACGGCGAGCTTGGAGGAGTACGTCGCGATGATGGCCGCGCCGGGCTCTCTGCGCGACAAGTTGTTGATCTCGCTTTTGGCGCTGGCGGGGTTGCGGATCGGGCAGGCGCTCGGGTTGCGGCGAAGCGACTTGCACCTGATGGAGAACTCGCGGGCGGTGGGGTGCGAGGTCCGGGGCCCGCACTTGCATGTCGTGCGGCGTGAGGACAACGAGAACCGGGCGTTGAGCAAGCGTCGTCGCGAGCTGGTCGTGCCGGCCCATCCGGCGGTGATCGGTGTTTACGCCGCTTACTGTGATCAGCGCGACCGGATCCCGGCGGCGGCCCAGTCGGATTTCATGTTCGTGAACATCGCCGGTGGTGAGCTCGGGCGGGCTATGACGGATGGTCGTGCGCGCGAGGTCGTAGCTGCGCTCGGTAGACGCGCTGGGATCGACCGCGTTGTCACGCCGCACCAGTTCCGTCACGGGCTCGGGACCGAGCTCATCGAATCGGGCCGCAGCCTAGACGAGGTGCAGATGATCCTCGGTCATGCCCGAGTTGAGACGACTCGTCGATACGTGCGCACGTCACGTGAGCGGTTACGGGCCGCGGTCGAGAGCGTCGCACTTCCAGGCGTGTCACCGGAGCAAGTGCGATGAAGTCCGCGGGCGCAGCGCTGCCGGTCCCGTCGACCGCGCGGGTCGACGTCTCGCAGTTGGCGGCGAGGTTGGATCTGGCCGCGTTGATCGCACGAGGCTGGAATCCCGAGACCCGTGTGTTCGCGCCGGCCGCGGATGACCCGTTGTTCGGGTATCACTCGTGCGAGCGGGATGGCTGCCCGCGGGCGGGGCAGTCAGATCGCGCACGGGCACTGGGGCTCTGTGACGCGTGCGCGCATAACTTTCTCCAGCGGCGCGGCGGCAAGCGTGGCGCACCGATGACGCTCGGGCAGTTCAAGGCGTTCCCGGCACGCCGGGTCGCTCAGTCCGATCGGGAGGAGCGACTGTGCCTGGTCTGCTGCACGCCCGGGCACGAGCGCGCATCCCGCAATCACGGGCTGTGCTCGGAATGCAGCCGGCAGCGCCATGACCGCCGGCAGACTGTCGAGGCATTCATCGCCGGCGATGAACGCTGGCCGGCGGCCGCGCCGCGTCGTTCGTTCGGGCGCTGCGTCGTGGATCGCTGTCGACGCTGGGCGGTCACCCACGAACAGTTCTGCGCGCCGTGCCGCAAGCGGTGGCAGCGGTCCCCCGGCGAGACGCGCCCGACGCGGGCGGAGTTCGTTGCGATGGGTCCGTGGCAACCGTCCTTTGACGGCAAACGCGCCGTCATGCCTGCGGTGCCGGAAGTCGTCGAGTGGGAGCTGCTCGGCGGCCTGGAGCTGCTGATCGGCCAGTACGCGGCCCAGACCCCCTTGGACTTCCTGGGATCAGCGTGGGCGCATGTCGCTCGCGCCGATGTCGGCTCCGTCATGGACCTGCGTGAGCTGCCGGGCACCTATCAAGCCCGCCGCGCGGTCGAGGCATCGATCGTTGCCGCCAAGCGTTGGAGGACATCACCGGAGCAGGAGCGGGCCCGCGATGTTTGGGATCTCGGCGTGTTCGGGATCCATGAGCACCGCGAGATGAGCTTCGCCCACATCCACCAGTGGTGGCTGCGGGAGGCGGCGAAGGGCTACACGATCGAGCGGCTCTCAAGCCGACGCCCGCTCACGGCGCTGCGGGAGTTGCGGTGGCTGGCGTATCTGTCGGACTATCTTCACGGACGCAACGACGGCGGAGAGGACCCGAGCGTCCTGACACGGGCGGACATGACCGGGTTCCTGTCATGGCTCGCGACAAGGGTGCCGGCAGCCAACCGCCGCCACATCGTCGTCAGCGCGACCCGTCGTCATGTGCAGTTCGCGCGCCGGCATCTGGCCGGGCCTGGTCAGCCGGCCGCGGGAATCGGCGGCGGGTTTCAGCTCTACCAAGAGGACTATCCCGAGAGGACCCAGCGCGACCCTGACGAGCCCGGGCGAGCGCTCCCGCGCGTCGTGCTCGCGCAACTGCTGGACCATGATCTCCTGGCTCCGCTCGCTGACAGCTATCTCGAGTACCGCGTCGCGTTTGAGCTGATCGCGCACACCGGCCGCCGTCCAGGAGAGATCTGCGGTCTGGCGGCAGACTGCCTGCACCATGAAGAGGAACCTGCTCCGGGCGGCGGCAAGCAACGCCGGCCGGTGCTGCGCTACCGCCGTGAGAAGCCACCCAGCAAATGGGTCAGCCTGCCGGTCAACCAGGACGCGGCCGCGCTGATCGAGAGCCAGCAGCAACGTGTCCAGGAGCGGTTCCCGAACACGCCGCTGTCGAAGCTGCCGCTACTTCCGCGCCGCAGGACCAACCCAACAGGCCGACTGGTGATGTGCTCGGCGACGCTCAGCAACCGCATCACGAAGTGGGTCAAAACGATCCCGCCGCTGCTCGACGAGGACGGCAGCGTATTCGCGAAAGAGCACGTCTACCTCTACGCGCTGCGACACAGCTACGCGCAGCGTCACGCCGACGCCGGGGTGCCGATCGACACGCTGCAAAAGCTGATGGACCACCGGACCACAGCGACCACCCAGATCTACTACCGGGTCACCTGGTCACGAAAACGCGAAGCGATCGAGCTCGTCTCACCGCTCACGATCGACAACAACGGTCGTCGTGTCGGCTTTCACGCCGCGCTGGTTGAGACCGAGCGGCTGCGTGAGGAGATCGGCCGGATCCCCGTTCCGCTCGGGTACTGCACCGAGCAGCACAACGTCAGGGCGCTGGGCGCGCACTGCCCGTTCAGTCACCAGTGCCTCGGCTGTCAGCACTTCCGCACCGACCCCTCGCACCTGCCCGACCTCTACGCCTACCTCGAGCGGCTGCTCGAAACCCGAGAGCGGCTCGCAGCCGCGGTGCCGCAGCTAACGGAGTGGGCGCGAGCGAAGGCGATCCCCGCCGACGCCGAGATCCGCGCCGTCCGCACACTGATCGACGCGAGCGAGACAGCACTCGCCGAACTTGACGATTCCGAACGAGCAAAGCTGCTGGAGCTGTTCAGGGTGCTGCGCTCAACACGAGCTCGAATGGACGGCAGCATCGCGGTCGAGCAGATCGCCGCGACCCGCAACCCCGAACCGACGTTCCTGCCGCCCGCATTCACGCCACTGCCATCAGTGCACGCCGCGACCGAGAACCCGAGCGCGGCATGACCGATCGAGTCAGCGCGATGACAGGCGCCAAGCGCGCGATCAACGCGGAGAAATACGAGCGGGTCCAGGCCGTGATCGCACAGATCAAAGACCAAGGTCGAGACCGGGACCTCAAGGCCACGGTGATCGCCCGCCGCGCCGACGTGCACCGCTCGTTCGTAAGCAACCACTTCACCGCGGAGATCACTCATGCGAAGGCCGAGATCCAGTCCCGGTTCATGACCGGGCTCGCCGGCCAAACGGCGCTCAGCGCCGCGTCCCTACGAGTCGAGCTCGAAACAGCCAAGCACCAAGCCAGGGCCGGGCAACAGGAGATCCGGGCACTGAAGGACCGCCTAGCCAGAACGCTTGGTGAGGAGATCGCCGCCGAGCACCCCGAGCACGGAGTCGCCGCCGCGACCGTGAGCAGCCTACGCGCGGAGATCGAGCAACTCACAGGCACGCAGATCGACCTGCGTCGCCAACTGCGCGACACCGAAGAAGAGCTCGAGGCTGCCCGACGTCTGAACCGAACGCTGATCCGCGAACGGAACGCAGGCACATCAGATGCCTGATCGCGCAGCGCCAAGGGTCGGAGAGGACGTCGTGGCTGCCGGCGCGCCGCCAGATCACGTGCGGCGCGCCGAGGATCGCTTCGTCGCCGTACGCGACGTCGCGCAGCCGTCAGCCGCAACCGCGATCTCCCAGACATCACCGGTCCCGTGGACCCACTTCACGCGCGGCAGTTACCGGCAGCAACGGGCGGCGGTGGTCGCTTCCCTGGTTTTGGCGAAAGGGAGGGAACGGCTGGTCGGAGGCAACCAGTTGTGCTTTCATGTTCGCGCGGGCATCCGTGGGCCCGAGCGACGCGGGCGCGATCTGCATGGCATCGCAGCCAGCTGGGGTGCTCGGAAGATCGCAGAAGCCTCGGCGCCGGGCTTGTGTTAGGCGCGGGAACATTCCCCTCGTTGAGCGCCGGCTGCCTCGCCTTGAAGGGATACCTCCGATGCGGGGCCGCGTGTAAGAAGCATTAGAAGCGGAGCTGAACGCCAAAACTTTGCCGTCGAAGTCGCCTCTCGCTGACATTGGGCCTCACGGCGGATGATTGGGTGCTCGACAATCGTCGAGCACCCAATCGTTGCCCAAAGCAAATGGCCGTCAGCGCGGCTTGCGGCGGCTCCGACGCCACAGCCAAGCTGCGACGCCTGCCCAGACCGCCACGATAAACGGTGTCCAAAGCACGACGGGCAGGCTGGCTCCGATGTGCGTAGTTGCTGCTGTGAGCATCATCTACCGCAGGAGTCTATTGGCTGTCGCTGGGTACTACTAATGCAGATCCCACGCCGGGCTTCCGTTCTGGAGACCGAAGCCCATCCAGTCCGTGTCGCCCTGAAGCCCGACGCACCCGAAGCCGGTATCGCCACCCAGCTGGCCACTCATGCTTGCCCGCGCCCAAGTGGCTGAGTACCTCCACGAGCTAGGCCCCGAGGTGTTGGTCCAGCAGAACGTCACTCCGGACCAACGCGAGCCGCTGGTCCCACCCCAACTCGTGAGATTGCCTCCACTCCAACAGAACCCGCCTACGATCAACTTCTGCCAGCCAGCGTTGACGCCGTCGATGCCAATCGTGTGCGTATCTGAGTTCTGCCCCCAGCAACCGCTTGAGTTCGGTGATGCGATCGTCGCGGCCGTCGGCGCCGGACCGGAGTCTGATGTGACCGTGGTCGTCTCGGTGGCGTGCGTGAGGAGTGCCATGTCATCTTGATAGCTGTGCAGGGCCATGAGCGCCTCCACTGCCGACGGGCCAGTTGCCACCGCGCTGTTTGCCTGCTGTTGCGCTGCAGGCGTGATCGCGCTTACTGCAGCGCTGTTGAGCGTGAGCGGGAGGGTGTACGTGGTAGTGGTCGTAGCCGCTTGAGCTGCAGCCGGGGCGAGCGCTGTGACTGCGCAGGCAAATGCGACCGTAAATACTTTTCTCATTGGACTTCTCTCCTGTCTGGTCGTTGAACGAAAGGACGTGAGACCGGGATCGGCAGTGCTCGCGGGCGTAAGCCGCCGACCGCCGTGGCCGGCGGGCTTGTCTCGGTCATCTCGCGGTTGATACATATCGGCGGTTGCCTTGGTGGATTGCGTTCTCCT
>JBMFHK010000073.1:0-12956 GCA_049976865.1 Solirubrobacteraceae bacterium
CCGAGGCCGAGCACGAACAGCGAGTAGATGCCCACCATCGGTGAGAGATAGGTGAATGCGACCGAGAAGTTCGAGAACAGCCCCAGGACACGGGTCAGCTGCGGTCTGTAACCGAGCTGCTCGAGCCGCTGATCATCTGTGAGCGTCGTGGCGCTCACCGCAACGTTCGCCTCTGCCTGTGCGCCACCGCTACTGCTAGCCAACCCTCATCGCCTCCTCCCATATCGGCAAACCGGCGGATCCCACCCGTGGCGGGAACCGCTGGCCGCCGTCGCTTACCCTAACCTCGCTGCGACTTTTACCACTATGCGCGGTCGCTGCCATGTGCCGCTACGGCCAAGACTCAGAGACCAGCTTTAGCACCAATGTCGTAGGCCCAGACGGCGATGACCTTGACCGGTGCGGTCTGGTTTGCTGACGGTCCGGCCGGTCGGTAGGGTTTTTGCCAATGTGACCAACCAAAGCCAGAAAGAGGCATGAGGATGAGCGCCACCGATCTGACCCTGCCGGAGGAGATCACACGGTTTCTTGAGCAGCCGCGCATCGCTGTGCTTGCGACCGTGAACCGTCATGGGCTGCCCGCGACCACCGCCTGCTGGTATGAGCTGCAGCCGGATGGCACGCTGCTGATGACCATGTATGCAAACGCGCACCGGCTCGCCAACGTCAGACGTACACCACACGTCGCGCTCACGGTCGTCGGTGAGGACCCCTACCAGCACGTCTCGGTTGCCGGTCCGGTCATCAAACTGTGGGATGACCCGCATCTTGAGGTGATGGATCGTCTATCGGTTCGCTACACGGGCGAGCCCTGGCCCGAACGCGAACCGTGCGTGAGCGTGCTGGTGCAGATCCGACGCTGGCACACCTATGGCGTCTTGTCCGAGTCCACCAACTACAGCGATGCGCGGTCCGGACCGGCGAGTGCGTAAAGCCTTGCCAGTCGCTTGAAGCTGGCGCGGCAGCCCCGATGTGTGAAGCAGTGCGCGCGGCGCGCTCGCCGCGCGCGCCCATGTCCACGCTCTCAGCCTGGACCCCACCAGGAATACGCTTGGAAAACAGCCAGATCTCTCTCCCGACGTCAGATGCAAAGCACCAGGGTGGCTGCAGTGTGTTGTGGTGATAGCAGCGAGCGCATCGGCCGGGTTTCGCTGCCTTTGGGGCAGTCCTTGCAACAAACGCCGTGCTGCTGTGTTAGCAAGGGTTGCAGAGCAAATGGTGCCACGGCCAACCGGACAGTCCCCCTCACGTGCAAGACGAAACGCGCTTTGCGCTTCGGCTGTGCTGAGGCTGCCCATGCTTGTGGCTCTGACGTGCCTGTTGGCGTTGTGGCCGGCAGCGGCTTTGGCCCGCGTGGCGCCGCGTCCCCACGACAGCACGCAAGCCAGCTGTCCGTGGCTGAATGAGTCGCTGTCGGTGGCCGCACGCACCAGCTTGCTGATGGCACACATGAGCCTGGCTGACAAGATCGCGGAGATGTACGTGGACCCTGGCGCGGCCAGCGGCCCGTATGCTGGTTATGAGGGTTACGTCCCGCCGCAGCCGGCCCTGTGCATCCCGGCGCTGGTTGAACAGGACGGGCCTTCCGGCGTGGCGTACGGGGCTCCTGATGCCACGCAGCTTCCTCCGGAGGTGTCACTGGCATCCTCCTGGGATCCGACGCTGGCTTATCAGTACGGTGCGCTGAACGGTTTGGAGCACCTGGCCAAAGGGATCGCGGTGACCCTTGGCCCCGGGGTGAACATTCAGCGAGATCCCCGCTGGGGTCGCAACTTTGAGATGTTCAGTGAGGACCCGCTGCTCACCTCGGTGCTCGGCGTGGCCGACACTGAGGGCATCCAGAGTCAGGGCGAGCTGGCGGATGTCAAACACTTCGTTGTCTACAACCAGGAGACCTACCGGGACACGCCGTTGGATAACGTGATCATCAGTCCCCGCGCGCTGCACGAGATCTACCTGCCCCCGTTCTACGCGGCCGCCACACAGGCTGGAGCAGCGTCGATAATGTGTGCCTACCCGCTGTTGAACGGTCAGTTCTCCTGTCAGGATCCGAGCCTTCTGCAGGGGATCCTCTACGGCAGCTGGGCCTTCACGGGTTTTGTCCGCTCAGACGGCGGGGCGAACCAATCAACGGTCGCTTCAGCAAACGCCGGACTGGACCAGGAGCACGGCAGCTATTACTGGGACAATGGGCAGCTGGCCGCTCAGGTGACAGACGGTCAGGTCGGTATGGCGACGATCAACCAGGCGGTACGTCGCATCCTGAATGAGATGTTCAGGTTCAACCTGTTCAACAACCCGCCCACCGGCACTCAGGCAACTCCCGTCGATACGCCGACCACCGACCAGTTCGCGTTGGAGGTGGCTGAACGCGGAACGGTGCTTTTAAAGAATCAGGGCTCAGTTTTGCCGCTGAATGCTGCCACCACCGGCTCAATCGCCGTGATCGGCCCCGATGGCAGCACCGCACCGCTGACCGCCGGCGGGGGCAGCTCCCATGTCAGCGCGCCTTATGTGGTGAGCCCGCTGGCCGGCATCACCAACCGGCTGGGCGCCGCCGGTACCGTCACCTCGTATGCAGGTACGGATCCGACCCAGGCCGCCGCAACCGCCGCGGCTGCCAAGGTGGCGATCGTATTTGCCAGCGAGTATGAAAGCGAGGGTTCAGACCTCAAGAACATCTCGCTGTCAGCCGCTCAGAACGCCATGATCGCCGCGGTCGCCGCCGCCAATCCAGACACCATAGTCGTACTCAACACGGGTGGCCCGGTCCTGATGCCGTGGCTGGGCGCGGTCAAGGCGGTGCTTGAGGCGTGGTATCCCGGGCAGGAGGACGGCAACGCGATTGCGGCTGTTCTGTTTGGTGACGTGGATCCGGGCGGGCATCTGCCAGAAACGTTCCCAACCAGCCTCGCAGCGATCCCAACCGCCTCGCCATCCCAGTTTCCGGGGGTTGACGGCGAGGTCCACTACTCCGAAGGACTGGATGTCGGCTACCGCTGGTACGACGCACATCACGTCACTCCGCTGTTCCCGTTCGGCTACGGCCTCTCCTACACCACCTTTAAGTTCAGCAACCTCAAACTCGCCGTCAAGCCGATCAACAATCCGTCGTCCGGGCCGCAAACCCCGACCGGACAGAGCTCACCGCTCGCGCATGTCAGCGCGCAGATCACCAACACCGGTGCGGTGGCTGGCAGTGATGTGATGCAGCTTTATGTCGGTGATCCGACCATGGCCAAGGAACCACCACGCCAGCTGGAGGCGTTTCGCAGCGTCGAGTTGGCGCCGGGTCAGTCCCGCACTGTGCACTTCACGCTGAGCGGCCATGAGCTGTCTTTCTTTAACACCAAGGCCAATGGCTGGACGGTTCCGACCGGCCACTACGCAATCTATGTGGGTGACTCATCGGCGCTTGGCTCGCTGCCGCTGCGCGGCACGCTGACGATCAGAAAGACGATCGGTGCCCGCTACGCGATCCTGCGGGCTCCTGCCAACGTCGTCGCTGGCAGTTCATTCCAGGTGAGTGCACGTTTTGTCAACCACGGCGGCTACCCGATCATTGATGGTACCGTGAGACTGCATTACCCGGCAGGATGGACGGTTGTCAGAATGGCCAAATCACCGTTGATCTCACTACGCGCTGGTCAAACCGTGACGCGGAACTTCCGTGTCACAGCGCCGCGCCAAGCTGAAGGTAACGTCACCAAACTGACCGCCACGCTCGTATCTTTAGGAGTCTACGGGGCCGGCGATCTCAACGCTGAGACCACCGTCACGGTGGCACGGCCAGTAACCCTGTCGTTTAGCCCCAGTGTTGCGGTCGCCCCTGGGACACAAGCCACGGTCACGATTTCTGTGGCTAGCCATATAAACCATGCCGTCACCGTGGTGTTAGGTCCAGTCGCTCCGGCCGGAGTGACAATAACGCCGGCCGCACCGTCGGTTCGGGTGGGTGCGCATGGGACTGCCAGTTTGCAGTTCGCCGTATCGGTAGCCTCCGGAACTGCGCCGGCCAGCGACGCCGTCGCCTTGAACCCGACCTTCACAGAGGGACGAGCGACCTACCAATTGGCGATCGCCGAGCTGACTGTCGCAGTCCCCTACCAAACTCTTGCTGATGCGTTCAATTCCACAGCGGTCAGTGACGACACCGCAGTTGGTTCGGCTGACTTTGACGGCGCTGGCAACAGTTACTCGGCCCAGGCTCTGGAGGCCATCGGGCTGACCCCTGGCGTCACATTGACTGCGGACGGAGTGGACGTGCAATGGCCCGACGTGCCGGCTGGGACTCCTGACAACGTGACTGCCGAGGGCCAGACCATCTTGCTGGACGGCTCGGGGCTTGACACACAGCTGAGCATCGTTGGCGCATCGGCTGGAGCGGACGAATCCGGAATCGGTACGATTCAGTACACAGACGGGACCGTGCAACCTTTTACGCTGACGCTTGATAACTGGTTTAACGGTCCAGATACCACTGGGGAGGCCGCATTGGCCACCGCTGCCTACATCAACAGTTCGACTGGTGTTGATAACAATGGTGTGATCGGGCGTCGCGACCACCAGGCCAACATCTTCGCGGTCAGCATCCCGCTGACTGTCGGCAAGACGGTGGTAAGCGTCACGCTGCCGATGGTTGGGACGCTGCCGGGGGTGTTCCCGATGCACATCTTTGCCGTAGGGGTGGGCGCACCGGCCTGATCCGCTCTTTCGCACTTGCGCTTGGCGTAGGAGTCCGTTTGCTTGGCGGTTTCAGGATGCGAGCGGTCTGGCGCTGGCGCGGCATACCGCGCTACCACTTTGGCCAATAGCGGTCCGTCTGTCCGGGCGTGGTCAGCCGGTCAGGTGGCGCTGGCCGCAACGTACGGCGCGTAGCGGTTACGTCCAGCGTTCTTGGCTGCGTACATCGCGCTGTCGGCGCCTACCAGCGCACTGCTTTGAGGTGCTTGTCCGCTGTTCTCAAAGCAGAACACGCCGATGCTGGCGGTGATCGTCTGATCCCCGTCGCCGGAGGCTGCGACGGCCTTAACCAAGGCGTCAGCGACTGTAGCCGCCTGTTCCGGGTTGGAATGCGGCAGCAGTACGGCGAATTCGTCGCCGCCTAGGCGGCCGACCGTGTCTTCGGACCGCAGGCGTCCTGTCAGCGCCGCGGCCGCCCGGCGCAGCAGCTCGTCGCCGGCGGCGTGGCCGTGCTCGTCGTTGAAATCCTTGAAGTTATCCAGATCGACCATCAGCAGTGCGCCGTCCCCGCCCAGCGCGGTGGTGCGTGAGATGTGCCGGCGCAGCACGCGGTCAAAGCCACGACGGTTGAGTACGCCGGTGAGTGGGTCGTGATCGGCCATGTGGCGCAGCTGCTGCTCATGCTGGCGCTGGGCGGTGAGGTCAAACGCTTGGCCGACCAGATGGTGCAGCGAACCGTCCTGAGCTTTGACGGCGGTGACCGCCACCGCTACCAAAACCTCCAAGCTGTCGGCTCGCAACAGGCAGGTCTCCCGCAGGGCGCTTTGCTCCGAGCCGGCCAGGACGGCGGCCAGCGTGGTGGTGTGCGCGTCCCGCTCGTCAGTGTGGACCAGCTCGGGATACGCGACGCCCACCAGTTCCTGACGGCTGCGCCCGAGCATCACGGCAAACGCGTCGTTGGCCGCCAGCAGCCGTAGATTGGGGTCCATGATCCAGATCGGCAGCAGCGCGCTTTCAAACGAGGACCGGAACAGGTCCGGTTCGGGTGGATCAAGCTTTGGCTGGTCGTTGTCTGACAATCGCTTCGGCTCCCGCCGACACTTGCTGGCTGGAGCTCTGTGCGGCTCCCCGTCAGTTCGAATCGCCAAATAGTAGACGGACTGAAGGTCTGGACGCGCGCTTGCAGAGGAGGGCGCAGCGTGCCTGTTTCGCTACTGGTGCTCGGCGGAGCGCGGTGCGACAGGCAGGGGCGACGCGGGCTTGAGTTCGTCAAGACGCAGCAGCGTCGTGACGCGTGTTGCTCCGCCTCGTGTGGCGAGTCGGGTGATGACCCGCTGTAACTCGGCAACCTCGCGAGCGACAACCACCAGAATCGCGTCGATCTCACCGGTGACCCAGTCTGCCGAGATGACCTCCGGCATCGCCCTAACAGTTGCCGCAAAGCGTTGGTTGCTGTTGTCCTGCACCCGCTGGACCGTCGCTAACACGTAGACGCGGAGAGGAAAGCCTGCGGCCGCAGGGTCCAGCTGGGCGACGATGGCTCTAACCACGCCCGACGCCTTCAAACGCTTGACACGTTGCAAGGTGGCCGCTGGCGACAGGCCGACCAGGCGGGCAAGTTCTACGTTGGGCCGGTCAGCGTCTTCCTGAAGCTCTTTCAGGAGTTGCAGATCAATGAAATCAAGCGAAAGTGCCATTTGAGAAACAAATCTATCGTTTCAGAGGGCAGATCATGGTTTTGCGACTGCAGCTGCGTGGTTATGGCGCATTATTGACTGCTGCATGAAGAATCGCAGCGCAATTCTCGCCTTATCCGTTGCCGGAATCCTCTGGGGGCTTACGGTGGCGTTGTCCAAACTTTCGCTACGGTGGCTTGACCCAAGCTGGCTGGCGGTGCTTCGGTTTGCTGTGGCATCACCGCTGATGGCGTATATCGGGCGGCGAGGCCTGCGTGAGGCGCTCGCGCCAGGAGTGTTTGCCGCCGGGGCGCTCGGTTTCGGTGCGGTGCTGCTGTTGCAGAACATCGGCATTGCGCACACCAGCGTCAGCCACGCCGCGATACTCGTTGGGGCCCTGCCGGTGGTTGTTGCGTTGATCTCCGTAGGAGCCCGGGACGGGACGGCGCCGCCGCTGGCCTGGGTTGGCTACGGCGTCGCGCTGGTCGGGGTCGTCCTGGTTGCCAAGGGCGGTGGAGGAGGCGCAACCGTGTCAGGTGACATGTTGGTCCTTGGCTCGGTGTTGCTCGCCGCGCTGTTCATCGCAATGCAGCCACGGGTTCTGCGCGGCCGGAACGTGGCGTCGGTAACCGCGGTCGAGTTTGCCTCTGGTGCAACGGTGGCGCTTCCCGTAGCGCTGCTGACTGGGTTGCCGCACGCACCAGCCTCGCCGGGCCCGGTGCTTGTCTTTCTCGCGCTGGCGTTGCCGGGCACCATCCTGCCCTTCTGGCTGTTTGCTTATGGCCAGGCGCGCGTCTCCGCGGCTCTGGCAGGCGTCTTTGTCAACCTGGAGCCACTGGTCGGCGGGGTGGTTGGCTGGGTTGCGTTCTCCGATCCGTTCGGAGTCTGGCAACTGCTCGGTGCGGTCGCGGTCATCGGCGGAGTAGCGTTGAGCCTCGTCCCCGGCGGCTGGCCCACGCGCATGGTGTTGGCGCGTCGGCAGCATGGCGTCGGGCGGATACTGGCCGCTCGCAACCGTCCCTGAGTTGGTAGATTGTTTTCTCCGCGGTGGGCGTAGCTCAGTTGGTAGAGCTCCTGGTTGTGGTCCAGGCGGTCGTGGGTTCGAGTCCCATCGCTCACCTTTCGCAGGAAGCCCAGCAAATGCTGGGCTTCGCTCGTCAAGTGCCGACCCGGCGCCGGGGCTCAGACCACCTCTCTGGTGCGCTCATGGTGCAAGAGCTCCGCTCGAGCGTTTCTGATTGCATCTTCGGCTGACAGATTCGGCATGCCCTCGAGCTCCTCGATCACGTGGCCGTAGGTGCTGAGCGTCAGCTGCGCGCCGTGTCCGAGCTGGCGTGCGACGTAGATCACTGAGCGGCCTTCGTGCAGAAGGAGCGACGCGAAGCTGTGCCGCAGGTCGTAAGGCGTCGCCTCTGGCCGGTTGACGGCCTCGGCGGCGCGGTGGAACGTGTGCTTTGACCACGAGTCGTACGCGGCGCGCGTCCATGCCCCTCCGGAGCCGGCGGGCACCACGAGCGCGCTGGGGCTCGGCCGGCCGCTGCGAAGCCTCCAGGTCTTGAGATCGGCGGCGAGGGGCGCCAGGAGCCTGACGGAGCGGTGAGCGCCGGTCTTTGTGTCCTTGACCTCTCCGAGTGACATCGCTCGCTCGATGAGCAGCGTGTTCTCGTCGACGTCGCCCCACTGGAGCGCCAGAGCCTCCCCGGGCCGAAGACCGGCATAGGCCATGAGCGAGATCAGGATGGCTGTGCGTGGATCCGGCCTCGCCGCCGTGGAATATGCAGCGCGCGGGCGCTGTCCGGCCTTGGATGCCGGAACCAACCGCGGCGGCGGTGCCAGCACGTGCGCCCGCATCGCCTCGACGGTGGCCGGTGCGAGCGGTCGAACTTCAGAGCGGCGCGGAAGCTTCGCCTTTCTGACCAGCCTGGCCGGGTTCGACGGGATCCGTTGCGCTTCGGCGGCTCGCTGCAGGATCCCTCCGAGCAACTCGAGAGCGCGCCGCACCGCGGTCGGCCCCGCCTTCAGGGCAAGGCGCTCGGCCTGCCAGTGGGCGATGAGCTCCGGCGTGAAGTCACGCAACGCGATCGAACCGAGTGGCTTGGCGATGTGGGCGTCGTATAGCGACGAGTACGTCTCGCGGGTCTTGGACGCGAGCGCGACTCCGTAGGTCGGTGCCCAGGTGTTCAGCACGTAGGCGTCAAGCGTCTCGGTGCCGGCATCGAGCAGGCCCAGCGCGCCGCGCTGGCGGCGTAAGCGCACGTCGGCGTCGAAGTCCTTGGCGTCACGTTCGCGATCGAATGTCTTCGACTCGCGGACGGGGCCGCCGCTCGCGTCGCGGGCGCCGGTGTCGTACTGGACGCGCCACGCAGTCTTCTTCTTCCCGTCCTTTGTGGTCCAGGTGCGCTTCTGGACGCTCATTGCCGCGTTCCGGCCAGGTCGGCGAGCTCGCGTGCGGTGTTGCCGGGGAGTTCGCTTGACTGGTTTCGCAGCTCGAGCGCGGCGTTGGCGGCGATGAGTACGCGGCTGGCGGCCACGTCGGCGGCCGACAGTCGTCCGTCCCAGGCGGCGACGTCGGTCCAGCGCCACAGCTTGTTGCGCGTTCTCAGGTGCGATGCGGGTGCTGGGAACGGTCGCTGGCCGGCGCGTGTGCCGGCTCGGCGCTGACCGGTTGCCAGGAGCCGGACGCTTTCGCGGCTGCGTCCCAGTCGGGCTGCGACCTCGGACATGGTTACCAGCTCGTTGGGTTCGACGCGCGTGACGCGTAGGCCTTTGACGGACTCGACGTCGTTGATCGCCGTGACGATCGCGTGGGCCAGGCTCTCTGCCTCGCGATCGAACTCGGCGTACTGGGTGTTGTCGATCGATCCGAAGGTGGCGTCGTCGCAGCCGGCCTCGAAAAGCTCATCGATGTGTGCGTCGACGTCCCCGTCGATTATGAGTGTGAAGTGGTGTTCGGTCATTCGCTCTGCTCTGTGTGTGGGCAGCGCTCAACGCTGCGCCTGATCGCCTTCGCGTGGTTGCCGGGGTTCTTGGGTGTCGACCATACGGACAGCTCACAGCCGTGTCCGCATTTGGCGACGCCCCATCGGTGCCCGCTGGCGGTCTGCTCGACCGACCAGCCGTGCGCCTGCGCGAACCTGAGGGCCGCCTCAACTTCCTTCTTTGAGTGCTTCGCCGGAGTCATCGCATGCTGACAGATTATAACGAAGCGTAGGTAAATGTCAACGCAACTGGGCGAATGCTTCTGCCCTCGCGCCAACATCGCTGCCACGTCGCCGCCGACGCAGCGATGCCGGCGCTCGCACGTGAGCAGCCGGCTCGCCGGCGAGCAGCTCGAGCAGGTCCGAGCGATCGATCCGAATGCGCCCGCCGATCCGCCGGTCCGGGAGCTCGCCCGCCTTGACCTTGCGCCGAATCGTCTCCTCGCAAACGCCGACGGCTTGCGCTGCCTCACGGACCGAGATCAGCTCCATGGTGCCTGCGTCGGCCGCCGCGGGCTGAGGCTGACCGCGGCCCCCCACAGCCTGAGCGCCAGAGCATCGAGGTCCTCGTCGTCGAGCGACGCGATCCAGGCGAGTCCGGGAGCGCTCACCGTGCATCCCTCCTGGAAGCCGCAGGCTCGACCGCGCTGATCTGTGGGGTCCGGAACCGGTGGAGTACACGCGCTCCGGCGATGAGAGAACAAACCGCCTCGCGCCTGCCCGGGTCCAGGGCGACCACGCGCCAGCGGGAACCCTCAGCCACGATGACGTCACCGACCTGGCAGCCTCGCGGGCCAGTAGCGGCGCGCGCCGACTCCCGGTCGCCTGCCGCTGCTCGCGCCTGCTCTCCGGCCCGTCCGTGCTCACAAGGCGGCTGCGAGAATCGCGAAGCTTCGGCCTGGCGCCCTTCGGTCCGGTGGTCGCGTTCGAGCAGCGTCATTCGCTTAGCCCGATCCCTGAGTAGGTCCGTGTTCTTCCGTCCGTCCCGCGCGGGCGCTGATCGGTCAGCTCGGGCACTACCGCACGGAGGTTCTTTCCGAACGTTTGCTTGCTTCCGGGCTGGTGGCCGTTGTCCTCGGCCCAGGCTTTCCAGCGCTCCCAGAGATCGTCGATCGCGACCTCGCGGCTCGCTCCTATCTCGCAGCACTCGCGCACGAACGCGGCGACGAGGCTGCTGAGGTCGCGAAGCTGAGCGAGCTCGTCCGCGCCGGCGTCGGTCAGCGTGAAACGAACACGGCGATTCAGACGCCTCAGGCCCTCAAGGGACAAGCGGAAGATCCCAGGCAGCTCCGCCTGCAGGCGATCGCCCAGAGCGAGATCTTCGCTGCCAAGGTGGGACCGGACCATCAGCAGTGGCAGAAACCGGCCAGCGAACGCGCCTGAGGCATCGTTGAGCCTCGGCATCTCGTTGCTGCAGATCATGAAGCGGGCCCGAAGCTTCCCGTTCCAGTGTGGCTGACCCTTCCTGTTGACCGGCTGCGGATCCTCGCCGGATATCGACAGCAGGCGCTCGACAGCCACTGCGGAGTTCGGCCCGAGGCGAGCGTCGTGGATGATCGCTAGCGATCTGCCGATCAGCGGCTGCAGGCCGAAGTCATCTCCCAGCGAGTTCAGCGTCGTGGGTGCCGTCATCCGCGGCCCGACGAGCTCGCTCGCGATCCTTGAGATCGTGCCCTTGCCACTGCGGGTCGGGCCGACCAGGAGCAGCATCTTCTGCAGGTCGGTACGGCCACTCAGCAGATAGCCGAACCACTCATGCAGAAGCTCTATCGAGCCCTCGTCGTCAGGCCAGATCCCATGGAGGAAGGCCAGCCACTCCGAGGGGTGGTCCGCGTGGTCCGCGGTCCTTTCTATTCCCGCGCTAACACACGAGAACGGGACGGAAGACGAGTTGAAGTAGAGCGGGCTGTGTCGGTAGATGTTTCCGCTGGCCGGGTCCAGTAGCCCCTCCTTACACGCGAGGAGCGTTGTGGTCCGCGGACCACCCCTGTCAGTGTGCGGACCAGCGGGCTCATTGGTCCCAGCCACCAGGGCTGCTCAACGGTCTCCGACAGGAAGGTCGCGGCCTGCACGGCGGCGGTCAGATCTGCTATCCGTCGCTTGTTCGGCGCCCACGGGACCTGCCCCTCGTCCGGCTTCGGTGTCACAGCGTCTGAGGTGAACCGCCACGCGCTTGTCGTGACCGCTGGTGGCTCGAGCGGCGACCAGTGGCACCCGGTCCAGTGCCACCAGTCGCCGCGCCAGAACCGGAGAGTCAGCGCTCCGGTCTCTTGATCGGTGAACTCGGAGCGCAGAAAGACCTCCGCTACCCGCGCCGGCTGACTTGGCGGCGGCAGCACCCGTGTGGAGGCCTCCGAGGGAGTTTCCTTTGGGGCCGCTCCTCCATTTCGACGCGCGTCTCGCTTGCTAAGTAGCTCGACGTTGCTCACCTGAGCAGCTCCCGTCCGGCGATTGACTCCACGATTCGGATGGCCTCGGCCTCGTCGAGTGGCGGCCGGCAGTTGCGAGTTGCTTGAAGGACGATCTCGCGTGCCAGCAGCGGCTCGACCCTTGAGCGGCCGCGTCGGTCGCGACTGAGGAGGTAGCCCGCGAGCCGCGTGATGCCCTGGTTTCTCTTCCCAGCGGGTAGCCCCTGCATGGCAGCCACCCACTCGGTAGGTGACGTCGGCCCCGTCGACCGGCCGCGCGTGTGTCTCGAGACGACGCGATCATGCAGCCACTCCGGCAATGGCGCCGGTGCGGCGTCGTCGTCTGGCGTGTACGGGTGCCCGTCGATAACGCTCGGTGGCACGAGTACGTATCCGCCATCACCTCGAACGTCGAGGCGCTCTCCGAGCTGTCCTGCGCTGTTTCGAACCTGGCCGCCGGGGTGGCGGAAGTAGAAGTGGCTGCCTCCACTCGGCGTCTTGACCGACTTGGTGGCCGGGACGGCGCCGAACTCACGCTCGAGCGCGCGCAGCGACTCGGCGCCGTCATCTCCGTCGACGTCGAGCACGACCACCCGGCTGACGGCGCCTGTACGCAGAGCAAGGTTGGCGCTCGGCAGCGCAGCGAACCAGTCCCTTATCTGCTCCGGGTCGGTCGTCGCATCTCTCAGACCGCGCGGGACGAGTTCGCCGGCCGGCGCCTTGCCACCGGGCTGGCAGGGAAACACGGGTCTGCCGGTCGCTGCTAAACGCAGAGCTGCGCGCAAGATCGCGGTGTCTCCCATCACGACTTCTGCCACGTGCTCAGGCCCGTCCGCTCTGTGCTGCACCGGAAACAGAGCCCGGGGATGGGCGGAGTCACCGCATTGCCATGATCGTCGTCGGCGACGACTACGTCGCAAACGGGGCACCGGTGCGGTTCGGGTGCGGGGGTGAGGAACGGCCCGCGACACCACAACTCGCGTTGCGCATCGCCGAAGAGCTCAGCTCGAGTCGCCTTCGCCGCGCGAAGTCCACGACCAGGGAGGTGCGAGGAGCTCATGGCTCGAGCCGCCCGACGTTGGTTGGTCTGGCCGCGGGGATCCGCAGCACTGCTACCGCTTGGCCCGGCCGGGCAGCGGTCTCCGGATCTAGTCCACCTAAAACAAGCGAAGGGTAGGGGCACCGCTCGCTTCGGGGGCGGTCGTCGTGCT
>JBMFHK010000074.1:0-10729 GCA_049976865.1 Solirubrobacteraceae bacterium
GGCCGGAAGTCCGCCACAGCGGCGGCCATCACCACCACATCGGCGTGCTCGGCCTCGTCGTACACGGCGCCGGCGAGCTCTCCGGCGGTGCGCACGGCGATCACCCGGGCGCTAGCCGGCGGCGCAAGCCTCACGTTGGCTGAAACCAGCGTCACCGTGGCTCCCCACCGTAGCGCTGCCGCGGCGATCTCATAGCCCATCCGCCCGGATGAGCGGTTGCCGATGAAGCGCACGCTGTCAATGGGTTCCTGTGTGCCGCCGGCCGTGACCAGCACGTTGAGGTTCGCAAGGCGCCGGCCGCTGTGTCCTGGGTTGTGGGTGCCATCAAGCTCGTGCTGCTCGCACGCCGCCAGCAGTTGCTCGGGCTCGGCCAGCCTCCCGACACCGTGTTCGCCGTGAGAAGCAAGCGCGCCCTCGCCCGGCGGGATCACCACCACCCCGCGCGCTTGCAGCGTGGCCAGGTTTGTCTGCGTGGCCGGATGCAGGTACATCCGCTCGTTCATCGCCGGCGCCACCAGCAGCGGGCACCGGGCCACCAGCGCGGCGGCGCTCAGCAAATTGTCGGCCCCGCCGCAGGCGAGCTTGGCGATCGTGTTGGCGCTGGCCGGCGCGATCAGGAACACGTCCGCACGCTCCGCCAGCGCCAGATGGCTTATGGGCACGCGATCTGCCACCACCTCACCCGGATAGGCGCCGCGCGCTGGATCGCGCTCAAACTCGCTGACCAGTACCGGGGCGCCCGTGACCGCCTCAAACGACGCTCGGCCGACGAAGCGTTCAGCGCTGGCCGTCTCGATCACACGTACCGCGTGCCCGGCCATGACAGCCAGCCGCGCGAGCTGGAGCGCCTTGTAGGCGGCCACCGAGCCGCTCACCCCGATCAGCAGCCTCAACGTAGTACCCCCGTATAAGTCACTTCGGCCCCCGGGTCAAAGTCGCACACTCTCGCTGTCGCCTGGCTCCCACCGAGCCTGCGGGCCTAGCGATAGTGGTACTTCAGCTTGCCCTGAGCGATCTCCTCCAGCGCGATCGTCAAGTAGTTCTTGGAGCGGCTTTCCACCATCGGCGGCGGAAACTCGTCAAAGGTACCCTCGCCGAGATTGTGGTAGTAGGAGTTGATCTGCCGCGCGCGCCGCGCGGCGACAACCACGGTCGCGTAGTCAGAGTCGACGTGTTCAAGCAGCTTGTCAATGCGAGGAGAAATCAAAGCGGTCGTCCTTATTTGTTTGCACGACACTAAAGGGTATCCGCTGCCAGCTCGGACTCAACGATCGCCGCCAGCTGCTCAACGGCATCCTGGAGACGGTCATTGACCACAACGTGTTTGAACTCCCGCTGGGCGGCCAGCTCAGCATCGGCCGTCTGCAGCCTGCGCCAGACCTGCTGGGGACTGTCGGTGCCACGATTCATCAGACGCCTGCGCAGCGCGTCTCGCGACGGTGGCGCGATGAACACCTGCACCGCGTCAGGCATCTGCTCGCGGACCGCACGCGCACCCTGCAGCTCTATCTCAAGTACCACCGGCACACCGGTCACCACGCGGCTCTCAAGTTCTGAGCGCAAGGTGCCGTAGCGGTGACCAGCGTAGTTTGCCCATTCCACAAACTCTCCCGCCTGCACCCGACGCTCAAACTCACGCTCGGTCAGAAAGTGGTAGGAAAGCCCGTCGGACTCGCCCTGACGGGGTGCCCGAGTCGTCGCCGACACCGACAGCTCCAGCGCCGGGATCCGTTTGCGCAACGCCCGGATAACGGTTCCCTTACCGACCCCGGACGGACCGGTGATCACAAACACCTTGGACACCGTCGTCCGGCCCGCACGATCTGTCAGCGGCGGCGCAACAGGTCCACCAACTCGGCACGCTGCCGCTCAGACATGCCACCGATCGTTTTGGAGGGTGAGATCCTGCAGGTCGAAAGTATCTTGTTGACCTTGACGCGTCCGTACTTCGGGACGGCCAGCATCAGGTCGAAGACCTTGGCGGTCTCCAGGTAGTCGGGCGGATCGAGCAACAGCTCATAAATGGCCTGGCGGCCAGCCTTGAGGTCGCGTTTCAGCTGCGCACGGCGCGTACGGATGTCATTGGCGCGCTGGAGCGCTTCCATCCGCTGCACTAGCGAGCGCTCAGGAGCGGAGATCGGTTTGGGAGGGGTTTCACTAACCGGCGGCATGGCGGCAGACAATACATCTTGAGTCTGCCTCTGGAAACCCTGGCCGACAATTTCACCTGGACCTCAGCTTTAGGTCGAGTATTATCGAGCGTTGTTGCGGTATTCCAGCAGCTTTGCAGGGGTTTGCTACGCAGTCAGAGACATCGTGATCGTCACCAGATCGGCGCGCAGTCCCGCTTTCACTCAGCACATGCTCAGACCAGGCGAGGCCTTTCACGGTCATGGCGTCCGGTGGGCGCCACAGCCGCACAGACTCATCCTGTCGGCGGCGCATTGAGCTCCTGCAGAGAGATCACCGAAGGCGTCCCCCCATGCGCACCGGCAGATATGGCACGGGCGGCCGCCATTGCACCCGCCATCGTGGTGATGCAGGCGATCCTGTGCGTCACCGCCGCGGTGCGTATCTCATATCCGTCCGAGCGCGCACCGGTGCCGACCGGGGTGTTGATGACAAGGTCCACTTCCCCGCTGCGAATCGCCTCCACGACGTTCGGTGAGCCCTCTGAGAGCTTGTTGATGATCTTCGCAGGGATCCCCATCCGCGCCAACGCACCGGCCGTACCGCGCGTCGCCAGGATCTGGAAGCCGAGGTCGTGCAACTGTATGGCGATTCCCGCTGCCGCCGGCTTGTCACGGTCGGCCACCGAGAGAAACACGGTGCCCGTCGACGGCAGGCGCGTCCCGGCGGCCGCCTGCGCCTTTGCAAAAGCGGTTGGGAAGTCGCGGGCGACGCCCATCACCTCGCCCGTCGAGCGCATTTCCGGCCCCAACAGCACATCCATTCCAGTGAACCGGTCAAAGGGAAGGACTGCCTCCTTCACACAGACGTGCCCGCTGGCGACCTCGTCCGGGAGGCCCATCTCCGCGATGCGCTCGCCCAGGACAAGCCTGCACGCCAGTTGCGCCACCGGCAAGCCGATCGCCTTGGAGACAAAGGGCACCGTCCTGGAGGCGCGCGGGTTGGCCTCAATGACGTGCAGGCCGCCGCTTGTGTGGATGGCGAACTGCACGTTGAGCAGGCCAACCACGCCGAGCGCCAGAGCGATTCCGACAGTCTGCTCGCGAATCTGAGCAAGCATCTCTTCACCCAGTGAATGCGGTGGCAGCACGCAGGCTGAGTCACCAGAGTGGATGCCGGCCTCCTCAACGTGTTGCATGATCCCGGCAATCCAGACATCCGTTCCGTCGCAGAGCGCGTCTACGTCCACCTCGACCGAGTCCTCCAGGAAGCGGTCCAGATAGATGGTCGGGCTTGGCGCGCCGACCCCTGCCGCGCCGATCACCCCGACCCTGTTCAGATACTCGCGCAGCGCCTCGACGCTGTAGACGATCTCCATGGCACGCCCCCCAAGCACGTAGCTTGGCCTGACCAGCAACGGAAAGCCGACGTCCAAAGCGCGCTCCAGCGCCTCTTCGGGTGTGTGCGCCGCCGCATACGGCGGCGCCTTATACCCCAGCTGGTCAAGCAGCGCCCCGAAACGGGCCCGGTCCTCGGCAAGGTCGATCGCATCGGTCGATGTGCCCAGGATCGGGATGCCCGCCGCCTGCAAGCCGGCCGCCAGCTTCAATGGCGTCTGGCCGCCGAACTGGACGATCACTCCCTCAGGCTTCTCCACCGCACAGACGCCGAGCACGTCCTCAAGCGTGAGCGGCTCAAAGTACAGCCGGTCGGAGGTGTCGTAGTCGGTGGAAACGGTCTCCGGGTTGCAGTTGATCATCACGGCGTCGCGGTCCGCCCCGCGAACCGTCTGTGCGGCATGCACGCAGCAGTAGTCGAACTCAATACCCTGTCCGATCCGATTGGGGCCGGAGCCGAGGATCACGACGCTGCGCCGCGTGCCACGCTCCACCTCACCGCTGCACGACCCCTCGCCACCTGTGGTGCCCGACGGCTCTCGTTCCCACGCCGAATAGAAGTACGGTGTTTTGGCGGCGAACTCCGCGGCACACGTGTCCACCGCTTTGAACGTGCGCTCGCCCGTGAACGGTGACTGCGGGTCTTTGGCCAGGGTCTCCATCTGACGCAAAAACCACGGCGAGATCGATGTCAGAGCATGCAGATCAGCGACGCTGTGGCCGCGACGCATCGCCTCAAGCAGGTGGTCAAAGCGTTCCGCGCCCGGCGTCGCGACGCGCTGCAGCAGCTCTTGGTCATCGGACGGGAAGACCGCCTGCAAATCAAGCTCGCGTGAGCGCAGCGCCTTGGCGAACGCCTGTTTGAAAGTGCGGCCGATTGCCATCACTTCGCCGACCGACTTCATGTGCGTGGTCAGCCCCTGTTCCGCGCCCGGAAACTTCTCAAAAGCAAAGCGCGGCCACTTGACCACACAGTAGTCAATCGCGGGCTCGAAGCTTGCCGGGGTTGCCCGGGTGATGTCGTTGGTGATCTCCTGCAGCGTGTAGCCGACTGCCAGCCGCGCGGCGATCTTGGCGATCGGGAAGCCGGTCGCCTTGCTCGCTAGTGCACTGGAACGTGACACACGCGGGTTCATCTCGATGACCATGATCTCCTCGGTCTCGGGATTGACCGCGAACTGCACGTTGGAGCCACCCGTCTCAACGCCGATCGCACGGATCACCTGGATCGCCTGGTCTCGCAGCTTCTGGTAAAGCTCGTCGGTAAGGGTTTGTTGCGGTGCCACGCAGACGCTGTCACCGGTGTGCACACCCATCGGATCGAGGTTCTCGATCGAGCAGACGATCACCACGTTATCCGTGCTGTCGCGCATCACCTCAAGCTCAAACTCGCCCCAACCGTGGACCGATTCGTCGATCAGCACCTGGCTGATCGGTGAGGCCGCCAGCCCTCGGCCGATCAGCCGATCCAGGTCATCCAGGTCGGCGAGCACGCCGCCGCCGGCACCGCCAAGCGTGAAGGCCGGACGGATGATCACCGGCAGGCCGATCTCTCTGACAGCGTGACGGGCCTCCTCCAGCGTGTGCGCGATCGCTGACCGCGGCACCCGCAGACCGGCGGCCAGCATGGTCTCGCGAAACCGGTTACGGTCCTCACCGCGGTCAATCGCGTCGATGTTGGCGCCGATCAACTCAACGCCGTAGCGCCGCAGCACGCCGCTCTCGTCAAGCGCCTTGGCGAGGTTCAGAGCGGTCTGTCCGCCCAGGGTCGCCAGCAGCGCGTCCGGACGCTCACGTTCAATGATGCGCGCCACCGGGTCTGGCAGCAGCGGCTCCACGTAAGTGGTGGTGGCAATGTCCGGATCGGTCATGATCGTCGCCGGATTGGAGTTGACCAGCACCACCTCATAACCCTCCGACATCAGCACGCGCGCCGCCTGCGTGCCGGAATAGTCGAACTCCGCCGCCTGTCCGATCACGATCGGCCCGGAACCGATCAGCAGGATCTTGGAAATGTCGTCTCGGCGAGGCATTTCAGCAGCCTCCGCGTATCTGATCGACAAACCGGTCAAATAGGTACAGCGAATCATGCGGACCAGGACCAGCCTCCGGGTGATATTGGACCGTGCTGCCCTGGACGTCCAGCAGGGTCAAACCCTCAACCGTGCGGTCGTAGAGATTGATGTGGCTGAGCGCGGCTTCGCCAAAGTCCGTTTGCCAGCGCACCGGCTCGTCACCGTCAATGGTGGCGGAGCCGCCGGGGCCACGCACCGCAAAGCCATGGTTCTGGCTGGTGATCTCGGTTCTGCCGGTCGCCAGATCCAGGACCGGATGGTTGGCGCCATGGTGGCCGAAGCGCAGCTTGTAGGTGTCCAGCCCGATCGCCCGGCAGAGCAGTTGATGGCCCAGGCAGATCCCGTACACAGGCTTGCGGCCCACCAGCTGGCGCACCGTATCGACAACATAACCGAGCGCCGCCGGGTCACCCGGGCCGTTGGCAAGAAAGATCGCGTCCGGGTCGCCGGCCAGCAGCTGGTCTGGGCCAAAGTCGCACGGGTAAAGGGTGAGCTCGACGCCACGGTTCAGGAGGTTGCGCAGGATTGAGCGTTTTACACCGGTATCGATCATCGCGATGCGGACCGGTGCGGGATGCTGGACGGGCGTGATGCCGAGCAGCGCCTGAGCGGCGGCGCCGTCCAGCGGGACGGGCGCCGCCGGCGTAACCGTCCGGGCGAGATCGCTGCCGCTCATCGGCGGCTCCGCCTGGATCAACTCGCGGGCCTGCGCCGCGCCGATGCTCGCCGGGAACAGGCCGCCGCGCATCGCGCCGGCCTCACGGATGTGACGGACCAGGGCCCGGGTGTCAAGACCGGTGATCGCCGGGACGCCCTGCTCGGTCAGCCAGCTCAGCCAGCCCTGCTCGGCGCTCGGAGCATCCGCGTAGTCCACGGCGTCGCGCATGATCGCCGCGCCCGCATGTATCGCCCCGGACTCCATCGCGCGCGTGCTGACACCGTAGTTGCCGATCTGCGGGAACGTGAACGCGATCAGCTGCCCAAGGTAGCTGGGGTCGGTCATCGCCTCTTGGTAGCCGGACATTGAGGTTGTGAACACCACCTCACCGACAGCGTGCGTGTCCGCGCCGCAGGCGAGGCCGTCAAAGCGGGCGCCGTCCTCCAGCAACACGTAGGCGTGGCGGTCATGGCTGTGGGTCGCGCTCATGCTCCCGCCTCCTTCAGTCTCCGCAGCTTTGGCTCAACACCGCCGTACACGACCGCGCCGGCAGCGACCGTCAGCTCGACCACCCCATGCAGGCGTCGTCCGTGAAAACAGCTGTTCTCAGACCGGCTCACATAGCCTTGAGCACCGACCGTCCACTGTGTCTCAAGGTCGATCAACGTCAGGTTGGCCGGCTCGCCCGGCGCAATCCGCGGGACCGGCAGCCCGTAAAGTGCACCGCCCGCAGTCAGCCTCTGCACAATCACACCCAGCCCGATCAGCCCTGGCCTGACCAGCTCCGTATAGACGGCTGCGAAGGCTGTCTCAAGCCCCGTGGTGCCCATCGGGGCGAGTTCAAATGGCATCTCCTTCTCATGGCGCGCGTGCGGTGCGTGATCGGTGGCGATGCACTCAATCACGCCGCTGCGCAGACCTTCGATCAGCGCCTGGCGGTCGGTCTCCGTGCGTAACGGCGGATTCATTTTCATGCGGCTGTCAAGCGCAAGCAGCTCCTCGTCGGTCAGTGTCAAATGGTGAGGTGTGGCCTCGCCGCTGACCCGTGCGCCCGCCTGGCGAGCAGCGGCCAGTGCCTCCACCGACTCACGGGCGCTGAGGTGCTGAAAGTGAACGCGCGCGTCCTCGAAGAGCGCCAGAGCGCTGTCTCTGGCAACCATCGTGGACTCGCTGACCGACGGGATGCCGCTGACACCGAGCCGCGCGGAAACCGTGCCCTCGTGCATGACGCCCGCGCCTGACAGGCTGGGGTCCTCCTCGTGCAGCGTTATCACACCACCGGCCAGCCGCTGATACTGCAGTGCCCGGCGTAGCAGTCCCGCTGAGGCCACCGGTTTGCCGTCATCAGTGAACCCGAGCGCACCCGCCTCACTGAGCGCCGCCATCTCGGTGAGATCCTGCCCCTCCAGGCCCACCGTGATCGATGCGAGAAAACCCGTCGGTACCAGCGCCTGTTCACGGGCGGTGGCGATCAGCGCCTGCAGCACGCTGACCTGGTCAAGCACCGGTGAGGTGTTGGGCATCGCGATGACCTGGCAGAAACCGCCTGCGGCAGCCGCAGCGGTGCCGGTCGCGACGTTTTCCTTGTACTCCTGGCCGGGTGTGCGCAGGTGCACGTGCGGGTCGGTGAACGCCGGGAACAGGTGCTTACCGGCGCCGTTGACGCTGGTTGCTTTGGACGCTGACAGGGTGCCGGGCGCCCCCACCTCGGCGATCCGGCCGCCCCGGACAAGTACGTCCGCGCGCTCATCGATGCCGGTGCGCGGGTCAAGCACATGGGCGCCGGTGATCAGCAGCTCAGCGGGGCGCAGAGTAGCGTGAAAGAGCTTGGCGTCCATGCTCATGCCACCGCCTGAAGAGCGGGTGCACCAACAAGCAGTTCGTAGAGCACGGCCATCCGCACAGCTACACCCGCCCTGACCTGGGCGACGATCAGCGAAACGTCGCTGTCGATCACCTCCGCGGACAGCTCCACACCACGGTTCACCGGCCCGGGGTGCATCACCAGCTGGCCGGGACGGAGGCGAGACCTGGAGATCTGGTAGTGGCGCGCGTACTCGCGAGCCGAGGGAACATACGCTTCACGCATGCGCTCGTGCTGCATCCGCAGCGCGTAAACAACGTCAGCGTCGGCAAGCTGCTCGAGCGTGTCAGCTACCGAGCACCCCAGCCACTCGATACCCCTTGGGATCAACGTCGGCGGCCCGCAGACGGTCACGGTGGCGCCCATCCTCTGGAAGGCGAGGATGTCAGACCGGGCCACCCGTGAATGCAACACGTCGCCGACGATCCAGATCCGCAGGCCCTCAAGGCCACCCAGCCGCTGGGTCAGCGTGAAAACATCAAGCAGCGCCTGGGTCGGATGCTCATGTTTGCCATCACCGGCATTGACCACCGCAGCGTCCGTCCAGCCGGCCACCTGCGCAGCCGCCCCCGCGTACGGCGAGCGGATCACAATCGCCGCCGGGTCGTAGGCGCTCAGTGTCTGCGTCGTGTCGCGCAGCGACTCACCCTTCTCGACGCTGGAGCCGACCGAGCGGACGTTCACAACGTCCGCACTGAGCCGTTTGGCGGCCAGTTCAAACGACGAGCTGGTGCGAGTCGACGCCTCATAGAAAAGATTGATGACGGTCCGGCCCTTCAGTGCCGGGACTTTTTTGATCTCCCGCCCGGAGACCTCGATGAAGGAACGGGCTCGTTCGAGAATCCGCTGGATCTCCGCGCGGCCAAGGTCGTCGATTGAAAGCAGGTGGCGTGTCATGCGACCCTCCGTGGCGCGGCGTCGGCTGACGTGACCGTCACCTCGTCACAGCCGTCTATCTCCTCGACGCTGACATTCACGCGCTGACCGGTGGCGGTCGGAAGGTTCTTGCCCACATAGTCGGGGCGGATCGGCAGCTCACGGTGGCCACGGTCAACGAGCACGGCCAGCTGCACTCTGGCTGGGCGTCCGTAATCAAACAGCGCCTCAATTGCCGCCCTGACCGTCCGGCCCGTGTAGAGCACGTCATCGACAATCACGATGGTCCGCCCCTCGAGCGCAAAGTCAAGCTCCGTGGAGTGCACAACCGGGACGCGGTCGGCCGCCGCGTCGCGGATGCCCAGGTCATCACGGTAGAAACTGATGTCCACGGTGCCATACGGCACCGCTTGACCAAAGTTCGCCTGCAGCAACCCGCGGATCCGCGTGGCCAGTACTGCGCCGCGACGATGAATCCCGACGATCGCGAACCCATGAGGGTTTTTCTCGACCAGTTCATGTGCGATCCGTACAAGCGTACGGTGCATGTCCTGGCGATCAAGGACAACGGTGGCGTCCGGCATCTGCTTCCTTCCTGGCCTCACAGGACCTGGTTAAAGGCACGCTTTTATCTCATGTGCGGAGCCGGCCTGTGCGTGACACCGCACTTTCATGCTACGTCAGGACACGCTATCAACGGGGTCGGACTGCGTGCGCTGCTCCCCCGCCGCGGGGTCCGCCCAGCGTCTGAAGACCGGCTTGCCGCGCTCTGGAAACGGGATCTCAATCGTGTCAAAGTCGCGGGGCAGCACCGTGTTGGCGAAGATCTCACGTGCCTCGGCAAGCAGCACCCGCGGCGGATAACGGATTGAGACGTGGTTGAGCGCCAGCAGGGTGACACCTGCATCGCGCGCGATGCCAGCTGCCTGCGAGCCGGTCGAGTGGCCGGTTTGATAAGCCCGCTCCGCTTCCTCGATCGCAAAGGTAGCCTCGTGGATCAGCACATCAGCGCCTCGCGCGGCCGCACGCACCGGGTCGCATGGACGTGTGTCGCCTGAGATGACCAGTGAGCGTCCTGGGCGGGCGGGACCCATAACCTGTTCGGGTGTGATCCCGCGAACCGTCTCGCCGCGCTGAACACGGCCAAACTCAGGCCCCTCGATGAGGCCGGCCGCCCGTGCGGCCACGGGATCAAACACACCGGGGCGCTCCTGCTCACGTAACACATACCCAAACGCGGTTCCGCGGTGGGCTGCGCGCACAACCTCGATCTCGTATCCGTCTCGCTCAAGCACCTCGCCAGGCTCAAGCTCATCGATGTAGAGCTCGTAGCTGGTATCGCCGGCAAACTCCATCACCCCGTCGATCAGGTCCGCCAAGCCGGGCGGGCCGGACAGTCGCAGCGGGACGTCCCGACCACGCAGGTCAAAGGTCTTGAGCATCCCGGGCAGCCCCAGCCAGTGGTCGGCGTGGAGATGGGTGATGAAAACCTCGTCAAGGTCTGTCAGCCCCACCGAGGAGAGCAGCTGGCGCTGCGTACCCTCGCCGCAGTCAACCAGAATCCGCTCTCCGCCACGGCGGATCAGGATCGCCGGCAGGCCGCGGCGGGCGGACGGCTGTGACCCGCCGGTCCCCGCAAAGAAAACCGATAATTCCACGCTGGCCAGTGTGCCATGCAGCCAGGCGAGATCACCGTGGGGCCGCCACGGGGTGCGCCCCGGTGCAGCCA
>JBMFHK010000074.1:10829-12819 GCA_049976865.1 Solirubrobacteraceae bacterium
CAGGCGAGATCACCGTGGGGCCGCCACGGGGTGCGCCCCGGTGCAGCCAGGCGAGATCACCGTGGGGCCGCCACGGGGTGCGCCCCGGTGCAGCCAGGCGAGCCCAGTCCAAAACAGTCAGGACCGGACGATCCTACGGCAGGAGCAAACACCACATCATCAGGCACGCCAACAGGGCGCACATGCCGGATCAACGTCTAAGCCGCCCGTGCCGGGCTGATCACTCAACGGTGCGCGCTAATACCCAGCGCAGCCGCAAGGTCCTGCCAGTCACGCTCAATCGCGCCGTCAGACTCAAGCGTCTGCACGCACACATGGTTAGCTCCCGCCTGCAGATGAGCACGCACGGCCGCCGCCGCAGCATGTGCATCACCCTGTGGGATGATCGCATCGATCAGCCTGGCGCTGCCACCGTTGGCAACATCCTGGTCCGTGAAACCGTGGCGCTGGAGGTTGTCGGTGTAGTTGCGAAGCGTCAGGTAGCGTGCCGCATAGCTGCGCGCCACGGTCGCGGCCCGCTCAGGGTCGGAGCTGATCACCACGGCCTGCTCGACCGCGATCAACGCACGGTCACCCAGCTGCGCGCGAGCCGCTCTGGTGTGTGCCGGTGGCGTGAAGTACGGATGGATGCCGAGCGTTCGCTCCGCACTCAGGTCAAGCATTTTCGGCGCAAGCGCCGCGAGCACCATCTGCTCTCTGGGTATCGGGTGCGGCGCCGCCTCGATACCAGCCAGGAAGGCGCGCATCTTACTCAGCGGACGTCCGTACTGGGGCGTCGCCTCACGGTGCCCAACCCCGATCCCCACCAACACTCTCCCTGGAAACTCGGCGTTGAGTTCGGTGAACTCCGCCGCCAGTGTGGCCGGATCGTACTGCCAGACGTTGACGATCCCCATTGCGACCGTCAGCTGCCGGGCCCGCTCAAGCATCGGTTGCAAGCTCAAAAGCCGCGGCGACCCGCCAAGCCACAGAGCACCAAAACCCAGGTCCTGCGCGAGCACGGCAGCGTCACCCAACCGCTCCTCACCAATGGCACTTGTGACCCACAGACCGTACGGTGTCAGCTCCATCTCTGCATGGTCGCACACCGAAGCACCGCCATGTCAGTTACCGCGCTGCCGTTTTACCTTGCGGGCCGCTAAGCTCGCTGTGGGTTTCCCCTCCACCCCGCGCCCGTAGCTCAGGGGATAGAGCGTTCGCCTCCGGAGCGAAAGGCCGCAGGTTCAAATCCTGCCGGGCGCGTCACGAAAGGCCCTCCAAATGGAGGGTTTTCTCGTTTAGCGGGCATCGCTGAGCAGCCCGCTCGGGACACCTGAAGCGCCGCTAGTGCCCAATGGTGCCCAATCAACGGGCACCGAAGCGGCACCGACGAGCGTGCGCAACCGCTCTCGCTCGCCCTCGTCGGCGCTCATCACGTGCGCGTAGATCCTCAGAGTCACCGCCGAGTCGGCGTGCCCGAGCGTCTTCATCACCCGCGGCAGCTCGTAGCCGCAGACGAACAGCAGCGAGCAGCACGTGTGACGCAGCTTGTGCGGGCTCAGGCCCTCGGGCAGCGGAGACAGCCCAGCCGCGTCGCGGCGCTCGTTTGCGACCTCGACGGCCCGCGCGAAGACCCGCTGCCGGAACCCGTCCCGGCTGAACTTGCGGCGGTTCGTGGTGGCGAACACGAGGTCATCGGGTCCGGTGTTCACGCAGCCCGCCTTGTAGGTCGTCAGCGCCTCCCTGAGCGCCGGCAGCAGCTCCACGTGCCGGATGCCCGCATACGTCTTTGCTTCGCCCACGTAGAGCCTGCCTGCCGCGAGGTCGATGTCACGCCAGCGCAGCGAGAGCAGCTCCCCCATGCGCAGACCTCCGAACACGAGCACCGAGAGCATCGCCCGACGCGGCACGTGGCGGCGATCGGGACGCGCAGCCACGTCAAGCTCTCCAGCAGCGTCGAGCAGGGACTCGATCTGGTCCGCGCGATCGAGCCACACCGCGGGCGGCTTAG
>JBMFHK010000075.1:0-12729 GCA_049976865.1 Solirubrobacteraceae bacterium
AAGGCGACAAAAGCTCTCACAAGAGCCGGACCGAACCTACGGGGGCAGGCCAGTGGGCCTGCGGCGAGCGCCCAGATGTCGCTGCCTCGCTGAGCGGCCGCAACCAGAGCCTGGCCGAGATATGCGCGCCACCAACGCTTGCCCGCGTCGGTCGTCACGACAATGCTCGAGCCTCCGCCACTACCGCCATAGGCGTAGGCCTCGCATGCACTCCTCACCGCCAGGTTGCGGTGTGGTAGGGTCGGCGAGAGGCGCCCGGCTGTGCGGCACGTGCTGGCCCGACTGGCCTGGTTTCCTCCCGCCGCCACCTCGATCCGTGCATGCGGTTCTCCCGCACACGGCTCTCCGACGTTCTTCACCGTCGGCATTCAGCGTCGTCCCGAGCGCCTGGGCCGTGAGGGCCGAGGCGCGATGACAGTTCCAGTGAGCGTGATCAGCCCCATCCGGTCCGGGGAGGCGCACAGCATGCCCCAGCCGTAGCGGACGCGACGCCCGTGGCGTTTAGCCAGTAGCGCCGCCAGCCGCGCGAACGCGTGGAGGCTGATCTTGTCAAACGCCTGCGCGGAGTTTCCGTAACGAAAATATCCCGCCCAGCCTTGCAGGAACCGGTTGAGGTCCTGCACGACCACGTCTAACGGGTCGTGTGCCCGACGACGGTCCGCGATCTCGCGAACCCGCTGGCGGGCGCGTGCCATTGCCTGCTGTGAGGGCCAACGGGCCAGGAACGTCAGATGCCGTGACGCCGGGGTGTTGCCCCGCACCCAGCGGTGATGAAACCCCAGAAAATCGAGGCCCTCACCGCCTTCGCGTAGCTGCACGATCCTTGTCTTGGCATCCTTGAGCGTGAGTCCCATCTCTCCCAGGATCTCCCGCAGCGCGGCCAGCGCGCACTGGGCTTCCCGTTCGGTGCGGCACATCACGACCATGTCATCGGCAAAGCGCACCAGCTCACCATGCCCGCGCTGTGTCCACTGCCGGTCAAGCCGATGCAGATAGACGTTACAAAGACATGGTGAGATCACCCCGCCCTGCGGGGTTCCAGCGTCGCTGCGGGTGACCGCCTGGTCCTCCATCACCCCGGCGCGTAACATCGCGCGCAGAAGCTTCAAGAGGCGACGGTCGATGATCCGTTCCTCGATCGCTGACATCAACTCCGAGTGCGGGATCGCCTCAAAACAGTTTGAGACGTCGGACTCAACAACCCACCGCCTGCCATCCCACGCTTCATCGATCAACACCTGAAGCGCGTCATGCTGTGAGCGCTTGGGCCGAAACCCAAACGAGCACGGCAAGAAGTCCGCCTCAAAGATCGGCTCAATGACGATCTTCGTGGCAGCCTGAACGATCCGGTCGCGCACCGCAGGAATCGAGAGCGGCCTGAGCTCGTCACGCCCGGGCTTCGGTATGAACACCCGACGCGCCGGCAGCGGCCGCCACCTCCCCTCCCGCAAATCCGCGGCCAGCTCGTCAAGGAGCTTGGCAACACCGTACTGCTCGACATCAGCGATGGTTTGCCTATCGATGCCAGCCGCGCCACGGTTGGCGCGCACCAGCCCCCACGCCCGCTCCAGAACGTCCCTGCGGTGAACCTTGTCATAGAGCGCATGGAACCGTCTTACGGGATCGGCTTTGGCCGCCCGGTAAAGCGTTCGTTGTAGTTCTCGGACGTTGTCCTGCTTGGTGGTCCTAGCCATCTCTGGCACTCACCAGCCCTTCCCTGTACGTGACGCATAAACGAAGCAGCGGCCCTTCCCTCACCCCGGGTTTTGTTGTCCCGCAGGCTCAAGCAGTACTGTGGCCGCCTCCGACGCCCACCCGGCACGCCACCCACTTCCCGGCTCATCACCGGTTATAGGGCGCGATTCTCCGGCGATCACCGCAGAGCGCCGGGCCGGGGAGGGCCTCCCCAGTTCCCGCCGCTACCTTCTGAACGTTCCACGCCCCCATACGCCGGGGAGTTCCTCAGGGCTGCACATCCAGGATCTTCACCCCTTCCATGGCCTTCGCCGTGACAGACGCGGCTCGGCTCTCCCTCATCCCACCCGAAAGCAGGCTCACCTAACGGCGCGGCAGGCTTCGCGTAATGCTGCGGACCGCTCAGTCGCTCCCCCAAAAGGGCTTTTGACGCTGGGCTTCGACCCAACCAGTTTCCCGGCCAAGCCGCCAGCCTGCTACCGGGCCTCCTGACAGCTACCCGGACGGGACTCACACCCGCTGGCAACGACGAGCTTATGTTGGAATCACCTACTCAACAATGGCTACCTCCAACCCTGGGCGCACTCTGACTCTTTGATAGAGCGGTCGCATTTTCTAACCCAACGCTGAGCTGGTGGTGGGGGCTGGCTGGTTGGTGTCCGGACCGGGGTCCGGGGCAGCGTCCTTGCTGTGGTTCCGCCGGCGTCCAGCCGGCGGGCGACCCCCTCAAAAGCGCGCCTCTTCCCCGGGAGGGTGTGCGCGCTTGTGGTGTGGTCTGGGCGTGTCATTTCTTGTCTGCTCGATTCTGACGGATGCGGTCGGCGCGAGCTTGCCGAAGCCCTGCGGCGCGGGCGCGGCGGATGGCGGGTCCGCAGCCTGAGTGGTCATCATCGGGGGTGACATACCCGATCGCGGCGTACAGGCGCACGGTGTTGTATTCGGTGCGCACACGCGCGAGTGTCTGGTCGAGCACGGCGGGGTCGCTGATCGCTAAAAGCAGCGGCCATTCGCCTTTGACGTGGCTGAAGAAGCTCTCGATGTGCGCCTGGTCTGTGGGTGTGCCGGGCCGTCCGTGATGCTGGGTGATCAACATGATCGCCATGAACTGGCGGGTGTCGATCGCGGTCATCTCGGTCCCGTTATCAGACCACGCGACCAGGACCGGCAGCTCGTCAGGCTCGTCGATGACGGCCAGCGGCGGCTGATCAACGCTGGCAACCAGTCGTCCGTCGGGGCCGAGCAGCCCCTGGTCCTCGAGCGCCTGGGTGAACAGCAGCTGCACCTGGGTTGAGGTCTGCTCGCTGGTCAACAGATAGCCGATCCAGTAGCGGGTCACGACATCAACGATCGCGTAAGCAACCCGCTTGGCACGCGTGAAGTGGGTTGCATCCCAAATCCAGATCCGGTTCTTCTCCCAGCTAATCACGGGAAACACGGGTGTTTGCGGGCGTGCGCGAACCGGCTCCCCAGGTAGCGTGACCTGGTGTTTGAGCGCCACACGCAACACCGTGGATGGGCTCACAAACACCGTCCCGGTATAGCTGCCACGGTGTGCGATCTTGCGGTGCGAACGGTCCACCGGCCCCCACGTCTCAATCAGGCAGAGGATCGCCTGCTCCTCCCACTCAAGGATGCTGTGCACCGCCCCGCCACCCGGAGCCTGGTCCTCCAAGCTCCCGGTCTCTCTGAGGCGCGCCCGCCAGCGGTGCACGCGCACATCCTCTACCTGCAGCACCCGGCACGCACGCGCGTGCGCCCACCCCTGCCCGAGCGCACCATCGATCAGCCCCAAAAGCTCGAGCTTGACCCCCGCGCTCACCCGCGCGGGGACCGGGCCAGTAAGCCCGAGCGCTGCTTTCCCCTGTGCAACGAAAGCTCGATCGCCTGCTCCTTGATCGTCGCCGTCAGCTGCGCGTTCTCGGACCGTAACGCCTCCAGCTCCAGCTGCTCGGGCGATGAGACCCGCCCCGGCTTCGCGGAGGCGAACGCCACCAACGCCGCATCCTTCGCAAGCGCTCGCAACCGGATGATCACCGACACATCCACCCCATACTTCCGGGCCGCGTCCGCCTGCGAGATCTCCTTCGAGGCGACCTCCAAAAACAGCTCCCACTTCTCCTCCGGCGACAGCTGCCGGCGAGCCTTGCGCTTGCCGTTCTCCATCATCTGGACCTCCTGGATCAAGGCCCCCAAAGCTACCCAGCTTAAGGTTGAAAAACGACCCTACCTCTATCGCGAAGCCAGACGCAAACCAAGGTCGCTAACAGCGCTGGCGCCGTCGGCGACCGGCAGGAAGAGGGCCGGCCCGTCGATCAACCATGTACGGCCACCGTCGCTCGTCTTCAACGGGAACTCCGATCCCTGCGGGCCGCCGAGCGCGTAGCCGACACGACCGGTCGCGAACTCGATGTTGTTCACCTCGCTGAGCGCGACCGTGGTTCCGATCCGCGGCTCATTCGTTCTCGGCGCATACGAGACCACGCTCGCCCTTACCGTCGACGGCACGACCACGCCCGCATCGGCGCATCCGGCGGGACTCGCGCCAGCAGCAAGGAGCAGCCCGACGAGCAGACCACCGCAGATCGCACCGATCTTGAGTGGCTCCTCCACGTTGGGGGTGGGTCAGGCGATGACCGGCCCGGCGTTCAACTTCCCGACGATGAGGTAGGTCATTGCGATGAAGTTGCGGTTCGACCGATACCCACGAGCGCGGCGTTTCGCGGCCTGGATCAAGCTGTTGAGCCCTTCCAGCAGCCCGTTTGAGACCTTGCTGTGATGCCAACGGATCACGCCGAGCCAGTGATCCTCGAGCATCCTCGCGAACCGCTTGAGCGGCTCAAGGCCGCTCGCGTCGACCTCGACGATCCAGCGACGCAGATACTCCTCCGCGGTGTCCGGATCATCAAGCTCATAGAAGCTGTCGAACTGCTGGGCCAGCGTGTATGCGCGGACCGTCTCCAATGGCTGGGTGAGCAGCTCGTCAAGCAGATCCCGCTGGCGGTCGGTCAGATTCTTCGGTCGCTTCAGCCACATGTACCGAGTGTTCCGAAGCAGGTCTTTGTGGTGCTTGGCCTCTTCGCGACGGACCTCGTCGACGGCCTTTGAGAGATGGCTTTTGACGTGGTAGCGATCGAAGGTGATCTCCGCGTTCGGGAGATGCGCGAGCGTGCCCTTCAGGAACGCCTCGCTCATGTCCTGGGACACCTCCTTGACCTGATCGCTGCTGCCGCCGTGAGTGTCCAGAAACAGCGAAAACGCTGAGACTGTCTCGTGATCTCGGCCCTCGACAACGAACACCCCACGCCGCTGATCAAGGTCAGCGAACACCGTGACGTAATCATGGCCGCGACGGCTGGACGTCTCATCCAGACCGACCCGCTGAACACCGGAGAGGTCCTGAGCGTCGACCGCCTTATCGACGTAGTGGTGCACGACCCGCCAGACCCGCATGTCCGACTCGCCGATCAGCCCGGCCAGCGTCGCAACCGGCATCTCGCGGACCATCGCCATCACCAACGCCGCGAACAACAACGTGAACCCCGACCGGGGCCTCGCCCACGGCACCGCAACCAACCGGACCTTGTGCTCGGGACAGACCACCCTCGCCACCCGCGCCGTCAGATACGCCTGATGCTGGAAGAAGTCCAGATGCCGCCAGGTCTTCTCCTCGGTGTCGTGGACCTTCAGCCCGGCCCGGTCGCATTCCGGGCAGCAGAACGTCGCACCGCGCGGGAAATCCACCCAAAGATCCAGACGCTTCGCCTCGGCGTCGAACTCGACGCTCGTGACCTGCCACGGCGCCGAGAACCCGAGCGCGGCCTAAAACAGAAGAACATCTTGGGCCTGCATGAACGACTCCCATCATCGACGATCAGAAGCCGCCCAGGAAACCAAACTTCAGCGGACGCTACCCACGAAAATCAGCGAGGAGCCTAGTAGGTTTTTGGGGGATTGGTGGTGGTCAAAACCATCTCGTCAATCCGACACGCTACTCGCATTCCTCGAAGAACTCTGAATATGTTGACAAGCACACCATCACACACACCCCGCTGAGCAGGCAGAACGCCGAGCGGGCACCACCCCGCTCAACATAACCAGCCGCGGGACATACAACCGTTTACGTGGAACTCAACGTAACGGTTCGGCGGGCGGCCCGCGGAAACGGAGCGGCCGAAAGACCGCCACCGCGCCGCGGGCCGACCCTACCTCGCTAACCAGGCGCTTGACGAGGTCCGCCGCTCATACTGGAGAAAGCTGCGCTCCCTCGGCGACCAGAACGCCGCTAAGCGCTTCAAGGACGCCCGCTGGTCGCTCTTGAAAAAGCCCGAGAAGCTCACCGACACCCAGGCCGCGACCCTCTCCCGGTTCAAAGCCGCCGGCGGCGAGGTCTGGCGCGACTACACCCTCAAAGAAGCCGTCCGCGGCATCTTCCAGGCAGGACTGGACCTCGACGACGTCACCGTCCTGATCGACCGGCTCCTCAGCCGCCTCGCCCGCAGCCGCCTTGCGCCGTTCATCAAGCTCGGCAAAACGATCCGCAAACACCGCGCCGGAATCCTCGCCGTGATCCGCCTCGGGATCAACCAAGGCCGCACCGAAGCGCTCAACAACAAGGTCCGGCTCATCACCAGACGCGCCTACGGCTTCCACAGCGCCAAGGCCGTGCTCGCGCTCGTGCTGCTCACCTGCGGCCCGATCACCCTTCACCTATCACACTAACTACACGCACACGAGATCGGGTGACAGCTGACCACATGCATGCCGAGAGAGCCCCAAATCATGTCCGGGCTTCCGTCAGCCGGTACCTGTCAACAAGGCCAAGGGGAGCGGACCCAGATCCCGACCGCGCCACAAACCGACCCGACAGCGCCCTAAGCGGCCGCGCACCACCCGCGCCAAGGCGCTCCCGCCCCACCGACGACCACCCAATCGCTCACTGCAAGATCGAGGCATATACGGCGATCACACCGCGGAACTGAAGGCGGACGCGCGAGACTACCACGTCAGGCGCCGGATCTTCGCAGTTAGATCGCATGCCGGTACCGTCCACAATCACTTGACCGTACTTGGCCAGTGTGCTAGACACGTTACATAGCCAAAGCCACTTAGGCGAGCCAGTGCGTCGCTGATCACTTCAAGCATCTACAGGGTGCTAGACAATCGCCCGATCCCGTAAGCTCGGAGGTCAAAATGAAGATGCGCGTTGTCACCATTCTAGCTGCCCTCGCATCGAGCGCGGCAATCGCTGCGGTTTGGCTCGTGCCCGCCGCGTCGGCTTACTCGTACTGCGGTTCTGGGAACAACAACCCGTGCGTCTGGCGCGATCCTGGCTACGCCGGCGACAACTCGCCAAACCTCATCATGGTGGGTAGCGGTAACTTTAGCGCCTACCAACCCGGCCCAGGGACAATCGACTTGCAAGGTTGGGCCTATCTCTACGGGAGTTGGCATAGCGACGGCACGTGGCCGATATCGGGTGGGGAGACGCATTACTTGTACCCAAGTCTCGCTGCCAACGTCACAGTTCATGCTGAGGATATGAATGACATCGGCGCCTCTAACGTGACGCTTTACTTCCCATACTGAATGCAGCGACTGTACATTCCCGCGAGATAGTGGACTGACAGAGGCACTGTGGTCGTGAGTCCCCTGGTGGCTCGGGTCTGTGGGCTGCGCGACTACTGCCTACTGGGTCTCATGCGTGTGCGGAGCCGCGCGGGAGCGTCACTGAGGAGCCGGCGAGTGATCACTAGGCTGCGGTCAGTCGCGCTGTGCATAGTGTTGGCTAGTGGTATCGTCGCCTGCGGTGCGTCGACTAACTCGGCGCACCCGGGGGGCGACACTTCGAAGCGACTCGCAGTTCGGTCCGAGGCGGTGCGCGTGGCGAGCGCTGAGTTTGGTCCGGATGTGCTTGACGTCATGTTTCCGAGGGACGGCCAGGATTTGGCGCAGCAGGTGCCGATCGATGCGTTTGCGCTCGGTGTCGACCAGAAGCAGGAGGCGGCCTGTCTTGCGGCCGTGGGCTTTCCCGCTCCGGGGGTCACTCTCGATCAGGAATCTCTTGCAACCGCGGCGTATGGGAGCGCTACGATGCCGAATCTGCCGTTGATGGTCCGGACCGGTACGGTCGGAAACCTGACCAGCTACCGTGTGCCGCCAGGGCCTGAGGCGTCGATGCCGCAAGCTGAGCGCAGTGCCTATGTTGCGATGCGCGCGAGGTGTAGCCGGCGCGCGTTCTCGTTGGGCGAACTCATGACGAGCAAGTCAAATCTCGCGCTGGTGTACGAATGGGATAACGCGGTCTCGGCGGTGCAAGCGTCCGCGGCTGTGCGTGCGCTAAACGCACGGGCCGCCGCGTGTACCCGGCACACGGCGTTCTCAGCAGGGTCTGTAGAGGCGATGTACGGCGCGATAATCTTGGCGGGCAACCGCCACCTTGATAAACCTTCGGCGGACGCCGCGGCGCAGGCTGCGGGTGTGCGGGTGATGGCTCGCTGCTTCGGCGCCGATATCGCCTACCAGGCGCGCGTGCTGACGGCGAAGCGGGCTGCTTTCTTCGCCGCGAACGCCTCGGCGATCCACGCGATTCTCAGCCAGGTCAACAGCGATGTGGCGCGGCTTGAACGTGCTGGTGACGCGCCGCGATCGGTGTTGACGGTCGGGCCGTGAGCTGGCGGTGGTACAACGCTAGCCCGCGGCCACGAGGTGGCGTCACCGGAGTCCCTGCGCGAGCGTGGGTCGTGCGTGTCCGAGGGATGGCGTGAGACCGTCCGGGCCGCGCACGATCGGCGTGCTGATCGTGCTGTCGCTGGTGCTGACCGGGGTGGCGTTCGTGGTCGGCTACAACGTCCGCAGCCCGGCGCAGGTACAGGCCCGCACGAAGGCACCGGCGCCGTCATTGGTGACGGCGCCGGTGCGTGTGAGCCGCGCGGCGATCACGCTCGTGCTGCGCGGCACCGTGACGATCGCCGGGACCGAGGTCATAGAGCCACCGTCAAGCGTTAGTGGTGATCTGCCGGTCGTTACCGCCTCCCCTTATGCGTACGGTTCACAGGTCGGGGCCGGTGATGCGGTGGTCGCGGTCGCGAACCATCCCGTGATCGTGATGCCTGGCAACATTCCGGCCTACCGCTCGCTCGCCTACGGCGACAGCGGACCTGATGTCGCGGAATTGCAGGCGGCACTCGGCTTAGTCGGGCTGTCCGTCGGCAACGATCAGTCGGGGAGCTACGGTCTGGGGACCGCCGCCGCAGTCGCGGCCCTTTACCGCCGGGCAGGTTACGCGCCGCCGCTGGTGTCGGCGATGGTTCGTGCGGCCACTGGAAAGCCCCGTGTCGAGCGGCTGGCGTCCGTGCCGTTGGGGGAGGTTGTGTTCGTCGCGCATCTACCCGGGCGCGTGCTCGCGGCTGCACGTGTCGGGTCGATATTGAAGGCGGGCAAGCCGGCGGCCGTACTCGGGACCGGGGCGGCGCTCATCCCGATCACGGTCAACGCCAACGAGGCGTCGCTGATACGGCCCGGCGACAGCGCCTTCGCGTCGCAGGATGTGAGCGGCAGGGCGCTGCCGGGACGGATCAGCGCGGTCACACGCTCGCGGAATGCGACCAACACCGGCGCGCCGAGATACGTGGTCACGTTCGTTCCAGACAACGAGACGGCGGCCGGGTCGCTGGCCGGCAAGAACCTCGCAGTGACGATCCGGCTTCGGGCGCACAGCGCAGACACGACCACCGTGCCGGACGCGGCTGTAGTCACCAACGCCAGCGGCCGCTCATACGTCATCGTTCTGTCGCACGGTAAGCAGAGGCCAGTGCGGGTGCGGGTCCGCCTCAGCTACCAGGGGGCTGATGTCGTCAGCCCGGTTGGCGGTGCGCTGCGCAACGGCGAGACGGTGGTGTTAGGCAGTGGCGCCTGACTGCTCCGGAGCGCGCCGGCACCCGCTTCGTAAGCGCGCGCGCAACCAGGCACGGTAGAGAGCATGGCCACGCTTGGACACGAGACTGTGCTGCTTGAGCTCAACGGGGTAACACGGACGTATGCCGGCCCGCCTCGGCTGGACGCGCTAAAGGGGGTGTCTCTCACCATCGCGTCGGGCGAGATCGTCGCCATCGTGGGTCGTTCCGGCTCGGGCAAGTCGACGCTTCTGAACGTGCTCGGATTACTTGACCGGCCCAGTGACGGCGAATACCTGGTTGGTGGGGTCCGGGTCGCGGGCTGTGGGGACCGAGAGCTGACCCGGCTGCGATCCGAGTTCTTCGGGTTTGTCTTCCAGCAGTCGTTTCTGCTGGCCCGCCACACCGCGCAGGAAAACGTCGAACTCGCCGTCAGGCCACAGAGAACCTCCGCGCGCGAGCGCCGCGAGCGAGCTGCCGCGGCGCTTGAACGGGTCGGGCTCTCGCACCGCCGTGCGGCACTTCCGGGGAGCATGTCCGGAGGAGAGTGCCAGCGGACGGCGATCGCGCGGGCGCTGGCGCAACACCCACAGGCGATCCTGTGCGATGAGCCTACCGGCAACCTCGACGAGCGCACAGCGGCTGAGATAACCGATCTGCTGGTCGGCCTCGCGGCCGGTGGAGCGGCGGTTGTCATGGTCACGCACGATCTCACGATCGCCGCCGCGCTGCCAAGGGTGCTGAGCCTGCGCGACGGCAGGCTGCGTGAGGGGCTGGACACCGAGCTCTTGGCGGGAGGGCACTTGCGATGAGCGGATCTCCCGCTCACCCGGCCCGCAGAGTCCTCCGCATCACCGGACGCGGTATGCCATGGGTGGCGCTGGCGGGCGAGGCCGCGATCAGCCTCGGCCGGCATCCTCTGCGGACCATCATGAGCGCGCTTGGGACCGTTCTTGCGGTCGGCGGGTTCGTGGCGCTCAGCGGGCTCACGCAGTCCGCCAGAAACGCCGTCGCGTCGTCCTTCAACGAGCTGAACGCGACTACCGTCCAGTTTCAAAGCGGCCTGACGGGCGCGCAGGTACTGACCGCGGGCGGCGTGGCGCGCCTCGCAAAGCTTCACGGGGTGCTCAGCACCGGCCTACTCTGGTCGCTGGACAACCAGACGCCACAGACCGTGAGCACCACCCCACCGAGCGACAGCGGCTACGGAACCAGCACGACACTGCCGTTCACGGCCGCAACGCCATCGACGTTTCAGGCGATCGGAGCACGCCTGCGATCCGGCCGCTTCTACGACGCCGGCGCGGATCGCTACCACGAGATGGTTGCCGTTCTCGGGTCGGCTGCCGCCTCACAGCTTGGGATCTCCTCGGTGGCAGGCTCGCCAGCGATCTTCGTTGACGGAACGGCCCTCACGATCACCGGCATCCTCAGCAGCACAACCCTGCAGTCACAGGTCGAATTGGGCGTCATCGTGCCGCCGTACGTCGCCACCGTGATCTCAAACAACGTGGGCGAGCGGACCGTGATCACCAGGACCGCTCCGGGCGCCGCGCCACTCATCGGCAAACAGGGGCCGGAGGCGCTCGCCCCCTACCACACCGCCGACATCACCGCTGAGATCCCGCCGCAGCCAACGACGCTGCGAGCCCAGGTCCAGGCATCGCTGTCGCAGCTGCTCTCGATCGTTGAGATCATCGGACTTACCGTCGGCATCATCTCGATCGGCACGGTCACCCTACTGTCGGTCACGCAGCGCCGGCAGGAGATCGGATTGCGCCGCGCGATCGGCTACGGCAGAGCTGACATAGCCAAGCTGATACTGACCGAAGCCGTCGGCACGGGCGCCCTTGGCAGCATCCTCGGGATCTCGGTCGGAGTCATCGCCGTGGCGGCCGTCGCCGCGTCAAACGGATGGGTCCCGATCCTCGCCCCGGGCGTCCTCGTCAGAGCCCCGGTCGCAGGCATAGCGATCGGAATATTCGCAGGCGCGGCACCGGCGATCCGCGCCGCCACGCTCACGCCGATGTCAGCCCTCCGCACCTAATAGGCCCGCACCGACCCAGGCGCCGCTGAGCTTGAGGCGTACGGCAGCCAGGGCCACGACCGGACAGCTGGGCGGCGCTCACGGGGCGCCAGCGTGTCGGTGATCGAGCCGTCCGGGAGCTGCGCTGCAAACGCGACCGTCACAGTCTGGGCTCACCGATTGACGTGGGTGACTCCGTCCGAAGCCGACGCTTACATATCACCCTGATCAGGGCTTTGTCAGGCTCTATGCAGGACCACGAGCCCTGTCAGGTGGTCGCTTGAATGGTGCACGACAGCCCGGATGTTCCTGCTGGCCCGGCCAGCCTCGATTCGGTTAGGGTCGTCTTGGACGAGCGGTAGTTGATCAGCAACGCCGGGTTGCCGCTGACAGCGACGCTCGCGCACCGGCTCAGGCTTGCGGAGTTGGTCGATGAGTCGGTGTCACTGGGCGAGCTGCCGGGCGTTGCGTGGTCGAGCCGTAAGACGATGAGCCTGGTGCATCGGATGAATCCGCGGTGCGGACCCGGAGCGATGAGATCAACGACCTACTCGCCAGATCCACGCAGCCGATTCTCGGCCACCGTGTGATGGCAGCCTCGGCCCTGGACGCATCTTTGCGGGCATTCAGCTTCGGACATGTCCGCAGTCACCGAACAACGCATCCCACCCAGCGGCCTGATCCTGGAGAGCGACAACGACTCCGCGGTATGCACGAGCGCGACGAAGCTGGTGCTCTCAGGGCCGGGGATCGCACACCGGCGTGGCGGCTACCGCGATCCCGAGTCCCGAGCGTTCACCGAACCCCAGTCGCGGTACCCCAAGGAACGCTGCATGTGGCACAACCAGTTCGAAACCCTCGACCAGGCCCGGGCGGTGATCGGCGCCTACATCGACCACTACCACGACTGGCCCGACAGGCGGCTGGCCCACCGAACACCACGCGAAGTCGCACAAACTTGGGACGACGCAACCTGACAACTACAAAACAAGCGGCCTGACCTGTCAACGCCAAGAGGGAGCGCTCCACGTGCCCGGATACGAAGGACGCGAGGTCCGGTCCGCTAAGTGGTCCCCGCCATAAGTTCCGTCGTGATCACGCGGCGATCGCGGCTGG
>JBMFHK010000076.1:0-12665 GCA_049976865.1 Solirubrobacteraceae bacterium
GGCGGTAACGGCGGCAGCGGCGGTGTGGCTGGAGCGGGCGGCGCGGGCGGCGCGGGCGGATCCGCCGGTGCCTCACAGGGGGGGCGGTCTGGTCGACCCTGAATCCCACGACCTTTGCGCTCAGTGTGGACTACGTCTCTAACAGCGTCGGCAGTGCGGACCCAGGTACCGGGGGTGGCGGTGGAGACGGAGACACCACCACGCCAGCACCCGGAGGCAGCGGTGGCTCTGGCGGTTGCGTGAACGTAAGTGGGACAAGCCAGGTTTGTGCCGCGTCAGGATCGCCAGGTTCCGCGGGGGCGACGTCAACCGCCGGTCCTGCGGGTGCTGCGGGCAGCGCCAGCGCGGGTCAATCGCCAGACGCCTACCTGGGTGCGGCGCCACCGATCTGGATAGTTGATCCCGGTGTGCTGACCGGAACCCAGGGCACACAGATGTCCGTTGCGCTCGCCGCTGGAGGCACGGATGCCGGCGACACGCTGAGCTGGGCGCTGGCACCTGGGTCTGAGCTTCCAGCAGGGATCACTCTCAATCCGGTTACCGGCCTGCTCTCTGGCACACCGACGGGCGCGGGGGTCTCACTCACGGACATCACGCTCACCGACGCGACCCTTGACCTGCAAGCGTCGCTGAGCTTGACTTTTGACATTGCGAGCTCTGGCTCTGGGACCGGGTCTGGCTCTGGCACCGGGTCTGGCTCTGGCACCGGGTCTGGCTCTGGCACCGGATCTGGCTCTGGCACCGGATCCGGCACGGGCACCGGATCTGGCTCTGGCACCGGATCCGGCACGGGCGCAGGGTCCACAAACGGCAGCGGCGGCACGTCCAGCGGTGGCTCGAGCAAGAGTTCCCCCGGCACGTCCTCGCATCCGCCCAAAACAACTGCTGCCAACACACAGTTTTCCAAAGCGCTGCGCGCTTGCACTCGTGAAAAGAAAGCGCAGCAGCGCCGCTGCGTGGAGGCGGCCGAGCGTCGCTACCACCTTGAGGTGGCGCTCGCCGAGTGCCGGCGGTTGCCCGCAGGCCATCGCCGTGCCACCTGTATCGCCGCCGCCCGCAAACGCTACGGGGCCAAGCGCCGCAAGCACCGACACAACCACCCGAAAGGCAGCAAGCACTCGGTTAAGCGTGCGGTCAAGGCAGGCTGATCACCCGCGGTCGTCATCTAGACTGGTCGGCAGATGCCATCCAAGAACCAGATCATGGTCGGCGACGTGCCGATCGGTGGCGGCGCTCCAGTCGCGGTCCAGACCATGACCAAGACGGACACCTCCGACCTTGCCGCCACACTTGCGCAGATAAAGCGTGTGGCCAAAGCGGGCGCTGACCTGGTGCGCGTTGCCGTCCCGCGCGAGAAGGATGCCGAGGCGCTCCGAACGATCGTGCGCGAATCGCCAATTCCGGTGATTGCAGACGTTCATTTCAACCACACGCTTGCGTTGAAGGCGCTTGACGCTGGTGCCCACTGTGTCCGGATCAATCCCGGAAACATCGGTGGCGAGGACAAGGTCGCCGAGGTTGTCGCCAGAGCCAAGAAGCTTGGTACGCCGCTGAGGATCGGCGTTAACTCCGGCTCGCTGCCAGAGCATCTGCGCGAGCTTGAGTTCACCAATCCGGTCGAGGCGCTCGTCACCGCTGCAGCGGAGTTCGTGGAACTGGTGGAGCGGATGGATTTCACGAACTTCAAGGTGTCGATGAAATCCACCAGTGTCCCCAATACGATCGCCTCCAACCGGATGCTCGCTGAGCGCATCCCTTACCCCTTGCACCTGGGGGTGACCGAGGCGGGTACCAAGTGGTCTGGTTCACTGAAATCGGCGGTCGGCCTTGGGACGCTGTTGGCCGACGGCATTGGCGACACGATCCGGGTCTCACTCTCAACCTTTCAAGCCGAAGAGGAAGTCAAGGTCGCCTGGGAGATCCTCAAAGCGCTCAAGCTGCGCAGCAAGGGCCCGGTCCTGATCGCGTGCCCAACCTGTGGACGCCTGCAGTTCGACATGGACACGGTCGTGGCCGAGGTTGAGCGGCGGCTACAGGCCTATGACGATCCCATTGAGATCTCGGTACTCGGCTGCGCTGTGAACGGGATCGGCGAAGCCCGCCACGCAGACTTTGGCATCACCGGCGCCAAGAACATGGGCATGATCTACGCCAAGGGACAGCCGCTCAAGAAGGTGCCCACTGAGCGTCTGGTTGATGAGCTGTTTGCAGAGATTGACCGCTACTACGCGGCGGGTAAACGCGTGGTCAGCGACGACGCGGCGGCGGCTGAAGCTGCGCAGTGGCTGGCTGAGAACGAGGACGCAGGCGCGCTTACGCCGGAGCGGCTGGGGGCACTTGAAGCCGCCGCGGCACAGGCGCAGACGGCCACCAACGCGTCTGTGCGCCTCGATGAAACGGTCTCGCCGGTGGCCGGCCGGCGTTTCAAACGCAGCTGATCTCGCCTCCGTAGGAGGGTCACCCCGCGGCCGCTGCAGCTGCGCGGCCGCGGGATCAACAACCGTTGCCTGCTTGGGTCAGGCGACGGCGGCGAACCGCTCGGCGACAACATCCCAGTTGACCGTGTGCCACCAGGCGTCCAGATATTCGGGGCGGCGGTTCTGGTATTTCAGATAGTAAGCGTGCTCCCACACGTCAACGCCTAACAGCGGTGTCTGGCCGTCACTGATCGGGTTGTCCTGGTTGGGCGTGGAGACGATCGCCAGGCCCGTGCCGTCGTGTACGAGCCACGCCCAGCCGGACCCGAAGCGCGCGATCGCTGCGGCTTTCAGCTTGGCCTGGAACTCATCAAAGGAGCCGAACGTCGAAGCGATTGCGTCAGCCAGCGCACCGGTTGGCTGGCCGCCCTTACCGGGGCCCATCCACTCCCAGAACAACGTGTGGTTGTAATGCCCGCCCGCATTGTTGCGTACCGGAGCCTGTTTGTCGGCTGGCAGTGCACTCAGGTTCGTCAGGACATCCTCAACCGAGCGCTCCGCCCACTCCGTCCCCTCAAGCGCAGCGTTTGCGTTGGCTACGTACGCGCCGTGGTGTTTGTCGTGATGGATCTGCATCGTCAACGCGTCGATATAAGGCTCGAGGGCATCAAACGAATAGGGAAGGTCTGGTACTGAAAAGGCCATATCTACTCCTGTCTCCGGGGATCTGTCTGAATTCCTGTTCTAGCAGAGCGATTATCGCTCAGGGTGGCCCACCGCATTGCGGACCACTGACAGGTATGTGGCAGCCGATGTGCTCACCATGCCGGGTGCTCGCGGCGATCGTGACCAGGCGCAGCCTCCGCCCACGTCGCCCCGGTGCAGGCGCGAACGGCACAACGCAGCTGCCACGTGTCTGGGTACGCTTGCAGGCATGCCGCTCATGTCCCAATATCTGCTTCCCACTGAACGAGATGCGCCGGCGGACGCTGAGGCGCTCAGCCACCGCCTAATGGTGCGGGCCGGTCTGATCCGTCAGGTCGGTTCCGGACTATGGAGCTGGCTACCTGCCGGCTGGCGGACACACCAGCGGATCGTGCAGATCATCCGTGAGGAGATGGACGCCGTCGGCGGCATGGAGATGCTGATGCCGGTGCTTCAACCTGCCGAGGCCTGGCAGCGCACCGGCCGCTACGACATCGACGAGCTGTTCAAGCTGACCGACCGGCGGGACGCTCAGCTGGTGCTCGCGATGACACATGAGGAGGTGATCACAACCCACGCGGCGACGATGATCCGCTCCTACCGAGACTTGCCCAAGGTGCTTTACCACTTTCAGGTAAAAGAACGTGACGAGTTACGTCCCCGTGCAGGCGTGCTGCGCACACGGGAGTTTGTGATGAAGGACGCCTACAGCTTTGACCGTGATGCCGACGGTCTTGATTCAAGCTATGAGCTGCTGGCCGACGCCTACGCGCGGATCTTTGACCGCACGGGCATCGAGTGGTATCGAGTCAAGGCAGATGTCGGCGCGATGGGCGGGCACGGCTCCGACGAGTACATGGCGCCGTGCGCCGCTGGAGAGAACGATGTGGTGCTTGCCCCTGGCTACGCGGCGAACCTGGAGGTGGCCAGCGCCGACGCGCTGCCGGTCCCGCTGCCTGACGCCGGCGACACTCCCCTGCTTGAGCACACGCCCTCAATGGCCACCATCGAACAGGTCGCAAATCACTTCAAGGTTCCGGCCGGAGCGCTGTTGAAAGCGTTTCCAGTAGTGACGGCAGATGGTTCGTTTGTGCTTGCGGTGGTGCGCGGCGACCATCGCGTCAACGAGGTCAAGCTGCGCATCGCGCTGGGCGGCACGTTCAGGCAAGCGTCCGCCGAGGAGATAGACCGACACCTCGGCCCTCCCGGCTTCATCGGGCCGATGGGGATGACGGGCCGGATTCTGCTGGACAACGCCGTGCAGGCCGGGGGCGGCGGTTATATCGCTGGAGCCAACCGGCCAGATGCGCATCTACGCGGCGTCGTGCCCGGACGGGACTTCCAGTTCGAGCGCGCCGACCTGCGCACGGTTGCGCTGGGCGACACCATCGGTGGCGTGCCGGTCAAGATTGAGCCGGCCATTGAGGTGGGCAACATCTTCAAACTCGGCCTGCGTTACTCCCAGCCGCTGGGTGCCAGGTTCCTGGATCATGACGGGAGCAGTCGCCCGATCTGGATGGGTTCATACGGAATCGGTCCGGCCAGGGTTGCCGCCGCCGCACTTGAACAGCACGCGGACGAGAAGGGCATCTCATGGCCGCGAGCCATGGCGCCGTTTGACGTTCATCTGGTCGGTCTCGGTAAGCCGGGGTCGCCGGAGCGAGAGCTCGCCGACCATCTCTACCAGGAACTGCAGGACGTGGGACTGAGCGTCATTTATGACGAGCGCGACGCCGGGCCGGGGGAGAAGTTTGCCGATGCCGAGCTGTTGGGCTGTCCGTTGCGTCTCACCGTCGGGCGTCGCACCATTCAATCCGGCACGCTGGAAGCGCAGGTACGCAGAGGTCTTCTCGCCCGCGCCCTCCCGCTGGATGGCGCGGGCGCCGCAGCGCTTGCACTGTGGCGCACCGTCGCTTGACAACCAGGCGCCTGCTCGGCCTGGATCGCTCAGGGCCGCTTCCGGAGCCAACCCGCTCCGGCCAGCCGCTGCGTCCGTTCACGATTCCAAACGGCATCGGTCTAATCAGGCTGCTGCTGATACCAGTCTTTTTGGTGGTGGCGCTGTCACAGTCTTCTGGCCGCGACGCACTGGCAGCCGCCATCTTCGCGGTGATCGCCTGGGCCGACTACCTTGACGGCTTCACTGCCCGTCTGACCGGTCAGTACAGCAGGCTGGGAGCGCTGCTTGACCCAGTGATTGACCGACTGCTCGTGATTTCAGGCATGGCGGTTGCCTGGCGCTTCTCGCTGCTTCCCGCCTGGGCGCTGGCGCTTGTGATCGCCCGGGAGCTGCTGATGCTTACGTTGAGCAGGATGGCGCTGCGCCGTGACATTGATATCAAAATCAACTGGGCGGGACGTATCGCGGTCCTGCCAACGATGAGCGCGCCCTTCTTTGCGATGCTCTCCGTTCATCTGCTCGCGCTGGTGCTGCTCTACCTCGGACTCACGCTGGCTCTGAGCGCCACAGTGGCCTACATACGCACTGGCCTAGAGGAGCTTCGCATCATCCGTCAAGGCTCAAGCTCAGATTGAGCCTGTAGGGTTATACTTCCGCAGGTTGCAGACTTCTGAAACGCCGGCGCTGCTGTACGGAGGAACGCTCGTATGGACACATTCCCAGATTTGGGATCTCTGACAGACCAGGAACTGAAGGACCTCATCAAGGAGCTGACCGATGAGGAACTCGAAGTCTCCTATCAACGCCGGATCCTGCACGGTCGAATCGACATCCTTCGCGCTGAACTGGTCAACCGGCTGCGCCGCAAGGATCAGAGCGGTGAGCTGGCGATCTCCGGCGCCGATGTCCAACGTCTGACCGACATCCTGACCGGCAACTACCCATCCGCCGACGACCTCAAAGAGGTCGAGGCTGACGCTTCCGACGAGGGCGCCTCGCCGGAAGCGAGCTGAGACGCCGAGCGCTGTGATGCAGCATTGTCCTGAGTGTGGCTTTGCCAACGCAGAGGGTGCCAACTACTGCCAACGCTGTGGCGCGTTCATGGGCGGCAGCGAATCCGCCATCGGCGAGTCCACCACGGCCAGCTTCAAGGTCGATGACAGCAGCGCGCTGGACGAGCTGAGCGTTGACCGCGCCGGCCGGCGCGGCGCCATGATTGTGATCCGAGCTGGCGGCGGTCGGGCGGGGGAGGCCTTTGCGCTGGACCATCCGAGGCTTTCTGTCGGCCGGCGCCCAGACAGCGACATCTTCCTCGACGACATCACGGTTTCCCGTGACCACGCCGTCATCGTCAAACGGGGAGAGCAGTACTTCATCGATGACTGCGGCTCTCTGAATGGCACCTATGTAAACCGTCGACGGATCGACTCTCAAGCGCTCAGCGACGGCGACGAGCTGCAGATCGGCAAATACAAGCTTGCATTTCTGGGGTATTGATGTCCATCGCTGACGTGAGCGACACTCACCCTGCAGTTCCAGGCTCGGAGTCCGCACCGAGCCGTCGCCCAAAGGCGATCACGATCGGCGCGGTGTGCAAGGCATTGGAGCTTGAGTTCCCTGACATCTCCATCTCCAAGATCCGGTACCTGGAAGACCAGAAGCTGCTCTCGCCGCGGCGGACCGCGGGCGGTTACCGGCTCTACACAGCCGAGGACGTGCAACGTCTGCGGACGATTTTGAGACTTCAGCGTGATGAGTTCCTGCCGCTGCGGGTGATTCGCCAGGAGCTCACCGCCGGGCGTCGCGAACGGGAGGTGAAAGTCCCGGCTGAATCCGCGCCAGCGCTGCGCCCACCTTCGGTGAGTCGCGATACGGGTGCGCTCTACACGCTGGAGGACGTGGTGCAGGCGACCGGCGCTCCGGAGCCGGTGATCACAGAACTCGTCGAGTTTGGTGTGATCAACGGTGAGATCCGAGCGGGGACACGCTACTTCGACGCAACCGAACGAGAGATCGTCCGTGCCGCCTCAGAGCTCGCGCGTTACGGGGTCGGCGGACGGAACCTGCGGGTCTTCCGCACCTCGGCCGACCGTGAATCCGCGCTGCTGCAAAGCATCCTGGCGCCAGCGCTGCGGTCCCGCAACCCGGAGCGGCGCAAGGAGGCACTCGACGCGCTTGAAAACCTGGTGTCGGTGACCACGCGGCTCAAGCACCTGCTGCTGATCCGTGATCTGCGTAATATCGCCAGCTGATGGAGCAAGCCTCACACAAACCACGCACCAGCACTTCGCAGAGCATTGATCTGCGCACCTTTGTCAGAGACATCCCCGACTTCCCAAAGCCCGGAATCCTGTTCAGGGACATAACGCCGCTGCTGCTGAACCCCGGCGCGCTTGACGCTGCCATCTCAGCACTGGCGGAGTGCGTGACGGGAACCGGTGTGGACTTCGTCGTGGCAGCCGAGGCTCGTGGGTTCATTCTGGGGGGAGCGCTGGCCCACTCGCTCGGCGCTGGTTTCGTCCCCGCCCGCAAACCCGGCAAGCTGCCCCATGAAACGGTCAGCGCCGAGTACACGCTTGAATACGGTGTCGATGCTCTGGAGATGCATGCCGATGCCTTTGCGGGCGGGGCGCGCGTACTGATCCATGACGATCTGCTTGCCACCGGTGGAACCGCGCATGCGCTGGCCGAGCTTGTCGGACGTCTTGGCGGCGAGGTGGTTGCCTGTGCGTTCCTGGTAGAGCTGGAGGCTTTTCATGGACGGGACCGCCTTGCCGACTATCCGGTACACGCCCTGATCCGATACGGGTAAGTCGTCTTTGTAGTGTCAGGTCGCCTTTAACCTAGCTTCGGCTTGCGCACAACGCTCAGTCAGCTGACGCGGGCAGATCGCGCACCGCAACTGTCATCCGCGTGAGCGCGCAAATCCTCGCCTCATCGTCAGTGATCTCAACCTCCCAGATCCAGGTGGTGCGGCCGGCGTGCTTGCGTGTCGCGGTGGCGTGGAGGGTGCCGTGCGTAGCGGGCCTCAAAAAGCTTGTGTGGTTTGACATCCCAACGGCAAACATGCCGCGAGCCGTAACCACCGCGGCGGTTGCGTAGGAACACAGACCCTCCGCGATCGCGCAGTAGACACCTCCGTGAACGTGACCGAACGGTTGGAGGTGCTGATCACCAATCACGAGTTCCCCACGCGCCAGCGCAGGTTCGAGTGTGACTATCTGAAGGCCGTAAAGCCTGTCAAATCCGATCGGGTCCTGGAAGACATCAGCCGCAAGCACCATCGGCACAATAACGCCAGCCAGCCGTTGGGCGCGGCTCGACACCAGGCTCGCGGCCGCCTGCTCTACCTCTGCACGCCATGACATCCGCTAACAGGCTTCCTCCCGACCAGCTGGCGGTGCTCCAGATGATCCTGCAGAGAGGGCATACCTACGATCAGATCGCTACCACGCTGAGGATCGAGCGGGCTGCGGTGAGGGACCGCGCGTTGGCGGCATTGGACGCCCTGACGCCACCGGCGGTCAGCCGCGGTCCGGAACGCTCACTGGTCAGCGACTATCTGCTCGGGCAGCTACCCCGGACGGTCGCTGACCAGGTGCAGCAGTATTTGACGGTCGCCGACGCCGACCGTGCGTGGGGGCAGGCGTTGGCGCCGATTCTTGAGGCGCTGACCACGACAACGCCGTCTTCGCTGCACGGCGGCGCCCCGCCGTCTCAGCCGGTACCACTCAGTTTACCGCCGCCGCCACCGTCCGAGCGCGTCGTTGCCGCCGCTGTGACCCTGCCTCCATCGGCCTCGTTTGACGACACACCGCCGCTGAGACGGTCAGGCCGTCGCTTGCTGGGAGCAGCTGTCGCGTTCGTTGTGGCATCCGTGGGCGTCTCCATCTTCCTCCTGACAGCCAACGGCCCTTCATCAGCTGTCAGAGCAACGCACCATCGTGCGGTTGGACAGCCGGGAACCAAAACCGCCGCTGCCAGAGCGGCTGGCACCAGATCCGCAAGGCCCGTGGAGATCCACCTGAACTCACCAAGCCGTACCTCGGCGGCCGTAGGGGTGGCGGAGGTCGTCCGCCACCACGGCGTGGAATATCTGGTACTCGCTGCCCGCGGCGTTCCCGCCAACACCGCGCACAATGCCTACGCGGTTTGGCTGTCGGACACAACCGCCCATAACCATCTGGTCGGCTGGGTTCCGGACCTGGTCGGTGCCGGTGGCCGACTTAGGATCACGGGCCGGCTCCCCGCCGACTCGGACCACTTCGTGCGGATTTTGATCGCGCTGCAGACGCAACCCGATCCCAAGCGACCAGGTCACGTGATTCTGGTCGGCACCGTCAACCGACCATAGGCCTACTGGCCTGACCTCTTCGGTCCGGTCGGTCCTGTGTGAGTTTCAGCAGTTTGAACCCCCGGCGGCTTGCCCAGCCGGCCCGCCAGCAGCGTCGCCCAGCTGGCCCCTCGGCAGCGTCGCCCAGCTGGCCCTTTAGCAACGCGGAGGAGCTGCCGTTATTAACGGTGCGGATCTATACGTTTAGCGTTAGACGCGGTTCAGTGTCTCGGCCATGGGCGCAGGCGCTGCACTCTCCGTCCTGCCGGTCGCCTTCGGCGCTCCCGCCCGGATCTCCCCAAGCCGATCCCGGGATCTCCTGCGGGTAGCCCCTTCCGGGTTTTCTGCTGTCACGACCGGCAGCCTGAGCTGCACCACCGTTTCTTCGACCGGGACCGCCTTCCCTTGCCCACCGAAACTCGACCCGGCACGCTCAGCAGCCATTACAGCCGCCTTCGAGTACTACTCGGTCCTCGGACTTCTGCTGGGCCATCGAACCGTCGTCCTCTCGTTCTCCGCCCTACCAGCCCGATCGGGCTGGAGCCCAGCAGATCTCCTGGGGTGAGATGCTGAGATTTCGTCGTGATCGCGTCACCACTACGCCCCTGGCAACAACAGGAACCAGGCATCGCCGCTGAGCGACAGCTAACCCACCAAGGGACGCCTTACGGCGCTTCACTCTCGTTCGCCACCACGACACATCTATGGCCTTCTTCAGACCCGCCCTCACGGAAGCCCCCGCAGCGCATACCAAGCCGCACTGGGAACCGCCCCGGTCAATTCCGGGACCGCGCCCTTGCCTCGTCAATGTTGGATTCCCCCTGTCAGGGCTCCAGGACAGGACTTACACCTCCGATCTCAACATCCGTACCCAGCATACGCTACGGCACTCGCTCCGCTCGCGCCTACGCGACGATAGCCGCCTGAACCCACCAAGCAACGAAGCCGTTACTGTGCAGTTACTACACACTGTTGCGAGGACCGGTTGAGTCGAAGGAGTGTGTGATCATCTCGCCGGGCGCTACGGGGTGGCCTTGGCGGTCGCGTTCCCACAGCGCCATTCTCATCGGGGTCATGACCAGGCTGGTGTGCATGTTGGTCTGCGCGTGCCAGGCCACCATCCGCTGGGAGAAACAGTCGACGATGAAGCTCACATGCCTTCAGCCTGCCCAGGTGCGCACATACGTGAAAGCCGATAGCCGCTTTTCTGGTTTGGCCGGGAGGCAGAGAAGTCACGGCTGGGCAGATCCCCGGCGCGTTTGCCGTCCTTGCCGGGCACCGTGGGGCGGAGGATCGTCTTCTCCCAAGCTCACGCCACGGCACCCGGGCTGGCGCATCCACCTGGCCCACGCTGCCTGCCGGCGCGTCAGGGACGGGGCGGCGCCCCAAAAGCGCGGTCATCTTTTAGCCTCCCATAGAAGCCCCTCGACTTTGGCCATTTTGTGACGCGGTGAGCGCCGGCTAGAGCGACGGTTTGGCGCTTGGCGGGACGTTCCTGTGGGAGCGGTGCGAGCGTCAGTGGCGGGTGGTGTGGGCAGGAGCACCGGCGGCAACCTCGAAGCGTGGGGTGTCGATATCCTGATGCCGCGTCGGGTTAGCCGCCCGGTTCGTGGCTGTCCACGAAAGGCGCCGCCGATGCTCCTGCATGTTCCCGTTTCGCTGGACGGGCTGCTGTCTCTCTTTACGGGTTGTTTCACGCAACCGTCGTTTCAGACGTTCCGGGCGATGGTGGCCGGTCAGATAGGCCAGACGGGCCGGCGGACGGTGTGCGAGATGCTGATCGGCGCGCGCTTGTCGGGGGTGTGGGAGCATTCGCGTGCGCACCGGTTCTTCAGCCGCGCGCGATGGGATCCCGATGATCTCGGGCTGGTGCTCGCCGTCTTGATCGTCGAGCGGTTCTTCGCCGCTGATCAGGCGGTCACGGTCGCTGTTGATGACACGCTGCTGCAGCGCTGGGGCCGGAAGGTGTGGGGCTGCTTCTACCATCATGACCCGGGCCGCCAACTCGGACAAGGCCGCCGTTGCGTGGGGCAACAACTGGACTGTCATCGGGATCTGTGTGACGCTGCCGATGCTGGAGCGCACCGTGTGCCTGCCGGTGCTGTTCCGGCTGTGGCGCCCACGCCGTAGCGAGTACGCCAAGGCCGATAAGCCTGATCCGAAGCGGCCCGGGAAGCCTGTGCTGGCACGGGAGATGACGCTTCTGCTCGCCGGCCGGCTACCAGGCCGCCAGATCAACCTGGTCGGTGACAGCGCGTACGCGACCGGGGTCTGGCAAGGGCTTCCAGACCGAGTCACCATCACCTCCCGGCTGCGCACAAACGCGGCGCTCTACGCCCCCGCGCCACCACGCACCGGTAAACGCGGCCGCCCCCGTAAATGGGGAGCGCGGCTCGGGAAGCTCTCAGAGATCTCAGCCGATCCCGCCACCGTATGGGCCATGCACACCGTCCGGCGCTACGGCAAAACCGAAACACTGAAGCTGGCGGTGATCGACTGCCTGTGGGAACCGCTCGGCGCCAAGACCCCTGTGCGCGTGATCCTGATCAACGATGACATCAAGCCCGCCGGCTATCAGCTCGCGCTGATCACCACCGATCTCACACCCACCCCCGCGCAGATCGTGGAGCGCTACAGCGACCGCTGGTCGATCGAGGTGTGCTTCGAAGAAGCCAAACACCAAGCCGGTGTCGGTGACGCCGAGAACCGCGTCGAGAAAGCCGTCAAACGCACCGTCCCATTCCAGTTTTTGACCATGACGATGACCATCTGCTGGTACGCGCTTGAAGGACATCACCCCGACGATGTCGCTGAACGCCGCGCGCTCGCCCCATGGTATGTCTCAAAGACAAACCCATCGTTCGCTGACATGCAAGCAAAGCTCCGCCGCACAATCATCGCCCAGCAATATTCACCAGGACGGCTCCGCGCCCCCTACCAACACAAACTCAGCGCGCTCCAACAAGCCTGGGCCGCCAAGCTCGGCTAAACAGCCAAAGTCGAGACTCAACTCAAGTTTCGGCGTTTACCTGGCTGTTGCCGTCAGTGCTGTTGCGGGGTTGGTGATTTCTCGTGGTTTGGGGGCGTGACCGGTAACCGGCAGGTATTGGGCGGCGATCATCTCGCGGCGTAGGCTTGCGAGCATGTCCTGGTAGGAGGGGTGGCGTTTGTGGCGGTATCAGCGGGCGTGCCGGCGGCGGTGTTGGACGTCCTGTTCGGCTTGGCCGTTGAGCGCGTACCAGCAGATTGTGAGTGAAAGGGATATCCATCTGAGCGGACCGTTCCTGATCAGGAGGCCGATCTCCAGGGG
>JBMFHK010000077.1:0-12605 GCA_049976865.1 Solirubrobacteraceae bacterium
GTCTTGCGTGAGCACACTGACAACCGCTTCCTCCACAAAACGAGCGTGGTTATGTGCGGTCATCAGACACGTGACTGTTGGCAGCCAGGACGGACTCATCCACAGCACCGGGCGCGCCGTTCAGCGGGAAGCGCCAAGCAAAGCCTCGACGACACGCCCATTCTCACGTTCGTGACTCGCACCGTAAAGGGCGCGAATCTGGCTCTGCGCCGAAAGCGCCTTGTAGATGAGGCGAAACGCTGTGCCGAGCAGGTCGTCGTCGGCTCCCTCACAACTGCTGAGATCATGTTGCTGGAGCCGTTCGGCGGCCAGCTTAACCATCGCAAGCTGCGTGTTTACGGCAGCCCGTTCGCGTCCCGAGCGTTCGTCGGCGGCGAGCACTGGCACGGCCTGGTCCATGACCATCGCGACATCACGAATCATACCGTGGTCAGCGTAGTTGCACATCTCGAGAAGCTCGTTGTCAAAACCTGGTTCACCCGGCCCAACTACACCCCCAGTGTGCAGGTTCGCCCGGGCCGGCCCGATCAGCTCGTGCTCGCGCAGCGGCGCCATCAGGTGCAGCATGAACGCATTTATCTCGCTGAGTCCAAGGTCGTCGGCTAGCAACGTAAGAGACCGACCAGTGCCGCATACATCCACGACCACAGCATCAGCTGTCATAAGTGAGGACGCGTATTGCAGATAATCCTTTGACGCAGAGATGCGTGCAATGCGGCTGGTGTAGAAGTAATTTGTGGAACAGCTGGCCCCCATCTGCGTGGCGACAATCTCAAACAACGGGACCCACTGATAGCAGTCACGGCTTGAAAACAACACCCTGGAAAGGTTGTGGCGCTGCAGATGCCGGACCAGCAGCACGCTGCCGATCAGCAGAAGGGGAATGTTGGCGCCTGCCTGGACAAGCTGAACCATCCGAAGATCCGGATCGTCAGACCAGGTCACGAGCCGTAACTCACGGCAAAGCTGGGCAACATCTCGCAGACCAGCGTCCAAAAGATAGGTTTCAACGGCGTTGGGCGCGTGCACCGCGGTGTGTCGGCTGGTTATGCCCAGCCGAGCCGGCGCATTGACATCGGAGTGCTCATTGTCGCCGGTGTGAGTTTCAATCTGCCAGCGTTGCTGGAGGATTGGCCAGATCCGGCCTGAGGCCTTGCCGTCGCTGGTAACCACCAAGCCGGTGCGTTTGTCAAAGCCGGCTTGACTCAAGAGCTCGCTTATCACGGTGGCAGGGAGATACATGTCGGAGACCAGCAGATCCCCATGCCTGACCTGCCTAAGGTTCTCAGCGATCGGGATGACCTGTTCAGACTCCACCTCGATCTCAAGCGCCTGTAGACGGAGGAGGCCGTCGGCATCCACGGCCAGAAGCGTGGACAAGCGTGCGTAGATATCCGTCAAGGTGTACGGCTGATGCGCGACGTCAAGCTCCGCGCGTCGGCGCAGCTTCGCAAAGTCGGCAATCCCAGAGCGGTCTTCAACTATCCCAAACACCCGGAGGGGTTCGATACACCGGCGGGCAATGAGCGTGTCGAAGATGTCAAAGCTGCGAACGGTGGCTTTGAACGACGGCTCAGCTTGCTCGCCAACGTCTACCGACAGTGTTGATGCTTGACGTCCCCCAACAGCGAGCGCGGCAAGTTTTTCCAGGTTGGTCGTGACGTCCAGTCCGTGCAGGTTTTGGCTGGGCGCGGTCGCGCTGTAAACGGCCACGGAGTTTGCTCGCAGCCTCTGAAAATCGATGTCATCAAGTGGGCCGGTGAGAACCACGGTGGTCGGCGACTCCGGTCGCTCATCAATGCCTGCCGCGCTCAGTACGCCGGGCAGCTGCGCCAAAACCGTCTCCGGCGCCCAAGAACCGGGCAGGATCACCAGGGTTATGTGATCTTCTCCGCTGAACCGACTGGTCCATGCGTGCAGTAACTCAGGGTGAAGCGCGAACTCATCCGCCAGCGCCAAGACCATCGGCGCGGATGCCGCCTGCGTGGACGGTGTAGCACTCACGCGTTGATTTTCCAGCGGCAACATTGGCACGCCAGCCCCGGCGCCGCGGTCGGTGTTTCGTTTAGCACAAGCCCAAGCCTTCCGGTTCAGCCCCGATCTATGCGTTTGATCGGCCAGCCAGAGCAGACCTGTAGCCAGGCGCCACGCCACGGTGCCACAGACTGCTCTACGCTCCGCTACTTGAGGCTCAAACAACGCGCGGTCGACCGGGAAGCCACATGCGTCATCTAGCTGCCAACCCTTTCATTGCCCACGAGTGCGCCACCAAGCAGATCGCACCGGCCCCGATCCCAACCAACGTTTACGAGACCTACGGTCAGTGCAACGAAGATTTGATTGTTGAAGCGCTGCTTCGCGCACGGCTGAGCCAAGAACAGCGGCAGATGAACTCGGTGCGCTACCTGGAGATCGGCGCAAACCACCCGGTCCAGACCAGTGCTACGTATCTCTTATATCGCCTTTACGGCGCAACCGGGATCCTCGTGGAAGCCAACCCCAAGTTGGTGCCCACGCTGCGCCGTGTGCGGCCTCTCGACACAGTGGTTGGCTGCGCCATCACCGCCACCCATGATGACGCCGTGGTCCTTCACATCCATGACAGCAACGAGCTGACGTCAATTTCGCGCGATCACATAGCTCAGTTTGTGTCCTTCGGTGGCGTGGACGGCATTACTGAGACGATGACTGTCCAGAACCTGCACATCAATGAGTTTTTGGGCATGTACGTGCAGAGCCCAGTCGACTTCTTCTCGGTTGACATCGAGGGCTTCGACGCCCAGGTGCTTGACGCCATGGATACGGATTTCAGACCGAGCATTATTCAGTGCGAGCACGAACAGAGGCTCGGCGACTTCACTGAAATCATGCGGCGGCGGCGGTACCTGCTAGCGGCAGTGACCGATGTCAACGCCATCTTCGTGCGCGCTGACTGGCCGGCTTGACCGGACAACGGCGCGCAGGCCAGCGCACGCGCCGTCCTGGTGCACACAGACCGGCCTGTCTGGCACACCTTGACCGGGGTCCCGGTCGGGGCCGCCACTCTGCGGCGTGCTTTCCGCTTTAGGCGACCAACTGGCCATAAATCTCAGGCAGGCTGGGGTACCCGCCTGACGACCACCCCGAGTCCTGGATCGCCTGGATCTGCTGCTCCGGCGTCTGCCCCACACTCGCCTGGATCGCCTGAATGCCGGCACTCGCGGTTCCATAGCCGGGAATGGCGTCCTGCCCCTGCAACCACTGCGCGGTCGCGGTCGCGGCAGACACCGGATTGGACCAGACCGAATCTGTGGACCCGTAGGCGCCAGAGTCGGTGTAGCCGATGTTCAGCCAGTCATTGTTGTTCTGTGCTTGACGTGCCTGCGCGGCGCTGCCTGACTCCTCGGCAAGCAGCCAGGCGCTGACCACGGCCGGGCTGAGCCCCGTCTCACCGGACAGCGTGGAGGCGAACTGCTGCTGCGCCGAGGTGAGCTGCGTTTGCGCCGCAGACGGGAGGTTGGCGCTGCTGGCTGCCGCGGCGCCAACAGCGCCAAGCGGCACCCCACCATCGCCTGCGCTGGAACCGGCACCCCCCGCAGCCGCCAGCTCGTCGGCAAAGCTTGTTGCAGAACCGGATGCTGCGGTTACGGTGCCCGCACTCACACCCAGCGCGGCATCCAGCAGCGCCCCGCTGCGTAGCTGGGCGACCTGCTGCTCAATGGCTGAGACGGATGTGAGGGCGTCAGAGAAGCTCACGGCATGACCGATCCACAACGGTGATCGGCCGGGAACAGCCGAACTTTACGAACTCAGAGACACCGAACCGACGTTGGCTTCCGTCGCTACGCCCCGTGTCCATTCAGGCGCTCAGCCTCAGCAAACGCCCGGTGCAGGCCGGTCTCCACAAACACGGTCTGCTCGGCGATGTCCACCGCGTTATCCCCGATCCGCTCAAGGCCGCGCGCAGCCAAGATCATGAACATCGCCCACTCGCGGACGTCCGAATCGTCGCCTGCGTCCACCGCCCGCTGAAAGATCTCACGGTTGAGCCGGTTGACCTCCGCGTCCTGACGCACCAGATCACGAGCCAACGAGAGATGCCTGGTCCGGAACGCGTCTCGGGTTTGCAGCACCTGGGCGAGCACCGCCACACCCATCCGCTCCAGCAGACCAAGGATCACCGGATCCTTGGGCGGCTCATGACCTGAGAGCGGCACCAGCTTGGCCATATTCGCACACTGGTCGCCCATCCGCTCCACACAGCGAATCGAGTGAAGCAGCGCAGCGGCCAGCCTCAGATCGTCGGCAAACAGGGCTTGACGGCCAAGCAACGACAGCACTCCCTGATGAACCTCAATGTAACGCTCGTCAATGCGGCGATCATCGGCAGCGACAATCGCGGCAAGCTCCACATCCTGGAAGCTGATGGACTCCATGGCACGGTCAACCTGTGTGACAACCATGTCCAAACCGCCCATCACCTGGTCTTCCAGGTGAATGAGCTCATCATGGAAACCGGGGCCGCCCTCACGATGAGCACCGTAGCGGGGCAGCGGTTGTCCTGTGTCGGGCATCTCAGCTGCTCTGCTTCAGTGGTTGCAACCGGCCCAGAAGCTCAGCCGCTGGCAACGCCAGCCTGGAACTCTTCCACGTTCGCCAGCACAGCTTGCTCCTCCGGCACCGGTCTGGCCAGCAAACCACCACCAGCCGTTTCGGTAACAGCATCCGCCTGGATCCCGTCGGCCTGCTCGCCAATGCGTTCAGGCATCAACCGGTAGCCAACCCCAAAGTGGGTGTGGATGTAGTGCCACTGGGGAGAGCCGGCCCGCAGCTTCTGCCGCAGCTTGCGGACAAACACGTCAACCGAGCGATCGCCATGCGCCATCGCATACCCCCAGACCCGCTCATAGATCTCCTCACGGGGCAACACGCGGTCTGACTGGGCGAGCAACTGGAGGATCTCAAACTCCCGGGCGGTCAGCTCAAGGCTTCCGTTTTGTCCATAGGCCTGGTACAGATCGGGCCTGACCGTGATCCCACCGATCCGGACCGCGTCCGCCAGCGGCGCCATCTGCGCGCGGCGGTGACGCCTGGCCGCAGCGTGGATGACAGCTATCAGCTCCTCAGGATGACAGGGTTTGGTCATCCAGGCGTCCGCACCCAGACGCAGACCACGCACGCGTTGCGCTATCGACGAAGGGCCGGTGCACACGACCACGGCTAAACCCGGAAACCGCGTGCACACCTGCTCCAGGTACTCCCAGCTTCCCGGCCCAAGCACCGCCAGGTCCACGACTAACGCAATCAGGCGCATCGGGAGAATCGCATCTACGGAAACCGGGCTGGAGAGCTGTCTCGTACTCCAGTGCAGCGCATCCAGGCGGTTGGACAGCACCTGCATGAAGCCGGTGTCTCGATCTATCACCGCAAGCCGCATGGGCCGTGTACCACGCCGAGCGCTGGGTGCCGCTGCGGCACTGTCCAGCTCGGCGCTCTCTTCAGGCGTCATGTGCTCAGCGTAGAGCAAAGCGATCCGATTGGCGTCAGACGATACCGACCGATAACACCATGATAACCTGCAAATTGCAGCGTCTAACAGGCCTCAAGGTCACTCATATACATCCAACGGCCCACCCGCAGGCCGCTCAGGCTCGTCTCTGATAAAGCTCTTACGGACGCTTTGAACGGCTGCAGGTATTCTGGCGAGTCATGGCTTCACGCAAAGAACAGAAGGACCAGGCGCGCGCCGCCCGCTTGGCAGAGGAACAGGCGCGCGCCGCCCGCAAACAGCGCAGCCGGCGCTTTCAGATCTTCGGTGGCACGGGGATCATCGCGATCGCCATCGTTGTCGTGGTGATCGTCGCCTTAGGCTCAGGCGGTTCCACCAAGACCAGCGGACTTAAGCAAGGCTCTGCCGCCACCGCCGTCTACAAGCAGGTCAACACGCTGCTTAAGGGGATCCCCGAGAGCGGTGAGACGCTTGGCTACCCAAGCGCCAAGGTGACGCTCACCTACTTTGGTGATCTGCAGTGTCCAGTCTGCGCCGACTTTGCCAGAGGCCTCGGAGGCAGCGGCTTTCCTGAATTCATCGCAAGAGACGTGCGCGCCCGCATCGCCAAGGTGCAGTACAAGTCGCTGTGCACGGCCACGTGCAACGACTTCAGCCAGTCACTGTTCAACAGGCAGCAGGCTGACGCGCTGGCGGCCGGCAAACAGGGCCTGATGTGGTATTACGTTGAGCTCTTCTACCATCAGCAGGGCGCTGAGGGGTCACCGTACGTAAACACAGCGTTCCTGGACAAACTCGCGCGGCAGATCCCGCAACTCAACTACACCAAGTGGCAGAACGCCACCGGATCTCCTGCGCTACGCGCCCAGATCAGCCATGATGAGGCCCTAGCCCAGAACAAGTACAACTTCCAGGCAACACCGTCGTTCGTGATCTCCGGACCCAAAGGCAGCTCTGCCTTGGGCGCCGGCATCCTAACGTATGCACAGCTCACCCAGGCGGTGAAGGCAGTTTCCTCATGAGCCGGGCCGCGCTCGGTACCCGACGCGGCCTAAGTTCGCTGGTCGGCAGCGGCCGACTGATGACCGCGATCGTGATCTTCACCACGATCGGCGGTCTCGACGCAGCCTACCTGACCTACGTTCATTACCAGGGCTTCGGTGCGCTGGTGTGCTTTGGAGCCCATCACGGCCACTCAAGCTGTGAGACCGTCCAGTCTTCGCAATGGGCGCAGGTTGACGGCGTGCCGGTCGCCCTGCTCGGTCTGATCAGCTACGCCGCCCTGTTCGTCTCTTACATCATCACTGAACGCGTCAGTGCCGAGCTTGGCAGGGCTACCGGCTTCGGCATCGCACTGATCGGCTTTGGCTTCAGCATCTACCTCACCTACCGTGAGATTTTCACGATCCACGCCATCTGCGAGTGGTGTGTAACCAGTGCAGTCTGCCTGACCGTACTGGCGGTGCTAACCGCGTTTAGATACCTGAACGCCGAGCCGGCCGGCTGATGGCGACAGGCCCCGGGCGCAGGACCGTCAGCGCCGGGCCGAGGACCGCAAGCACACGGCAGGTGCTTTCGCAACCGCCTACGACGTCCGCCCAGCTGTGGATCATTTGCGCATGAGCTGGAGAGCGACGCGCGTGAGTTCCCGTTCGGCGACGTCGGCCAGCCGGGTCGCTGTGATCGATCTCGGCTCCAACTCCTGGCGACTGGTGGTCTACACCTACTCACCAGATCAGCCCGGTCAATGGTGGCGACGCACCGACGAGATATATGAGAGCGTCCGGATCGGGGAGGGCATGGCCGTTACCGGCGCACTCACCGAACAGGCCATGACGCGCGGGCTTGAGACCCTCGGTATCTTCGCTCGCTTCTGCCGGGCCGTTGGGCTTTTGCCGCAGGAGATCCACACCTTTGCCACCAGCGCGATCCGCGAGGCGACCAACCGCCAGGAGTTCCTGCGGCGGGTGCGTAAGGCGACCGGTTACGAGGTGGAGGTGCTCTCAGGCCAGCAGGAGGCACATTACGGTTACGTCGCGATCGTCAACACCAGCACGCTGACCGACGGTGTCGCACTGGACATTGGCGGTGGCAGCGTACAGACCGTCCGCGTAGCCGGCCGGCAGGAGATGCAGAGCGCATCGTTGCCGATCGGCGCTCTGCGCATGACGGAGGCGTTTTTTGCCACTGAGGACCGCGGCCGGCCGGCGCGACAGCCAGACCTGCAGCGGCTGGCAGACCACGTTGCCAGCCAGCTTCGCACCGTCCCGTGGCTGGCCGGCCATGGCGGCCGGCTGGTCGCTACCGGCGGCGCGGCCCGCAACCTCGCCGCCGCTGTACAGCGATCCGGCGCCCCGTTGAGTGACACCACCGACATAGGCGTCAACGGGTTCACCGTTTCAGCCCTAGAGCTGGCCCAGATGACAACCAGGCTGGCCTCACTCTCAGCGGACCAGCGCCGCGCCGTACCGGGCATCAAGCCGGACCGAGGAGACACGATCCTGGCCGCCGCGCTGACCCTGCAGGCCGTGCTTGAGACCGGAGGGTTCGGGGGCATGGAAGTGACCGAAGCCGGGTTGCGCGACGGTATCTTTCTGGAGCGAGCCATCCTGAGCGCGCAGCAGCCGCTTTTTGCCAACGTGCGGGAGGCGGCGGTGCGAAACCTGGCGGTTCAGTACGAGTCAGACCTTCCTCACACCGAGCATGTGGCAGAGCTGGCGCTTCAGATGCACGACTCTTTGACAGAAGCTGAGCTGGTGGCGCCACTGCCCGGCGAGCGTGAGCTGCTTTGGGCGGCAGCGATGCTGCACGACGTCGGCATGACAATCAACTACGGCGACCACCACAAGCATTCCCACTACCTGATCGTCAGCGCCGAGCTGCCCGGGTACGACCCACGAGAACGGGCGCTGATCGCGCAGATAGCGCGCTACCACCGCAAGGGCGTCCCCAAGCTTGGCGAGTGGGCGCGCCTGGCGCTACCCGGCGACGAGGAACTGCTCGCCCGCTGCGCAATGCTCCTACGCTTGGCCGAGCACCTCGAGCGCGGCCACGACCAGACGGTCAGCCACGCACGGCTTAAAACCAACGGTGACGGCCTGAGCCTGCATCTCATCGCCGACGGTGATCTGACCCTGCAGCGCTGGAGCGTCGAGCGTTACGGTGACGGCGAGGCGTTTGAACGGATCTTCAAGCGGCGCATGGTGATCGGATGACCGACGCGCGCTCTGCACAATTCACGCCCGCGCGGGACCTTGGACAGCCATCGTTGTACTTCAATCGAGAGCTGTCCTGGTTGGACTTCAACGATCGCGTCCTGCAACTCGCCGAGGATCCCGCCTTGCCGTTGATGGAGCGGCTTAAGTTTCTGGCTATCTACACATCAAACCTGGACGAGTTTTTCATGGTTCGGGTGGCCGGCGTGCACGAGCAGATCGCAGCTGGTGTGGACAAGCGCGCCGCCGACGGTCTCTCACCAAGACATGTGCTGGAAGCGATCACCGAACGCGTCAGGGCGCTTGACCGTCGACACAGCCACCAGTTCACTGACATCATCAGGCCCGCACTGGCGCAGCTCGGGATCAGGCTCGTCAGCAGCGACGGGTCACCAGCCGCCAAGCAGGAGCTGGAGAAGCTCTTCCGCCAGCAGATCTTCCCGGTTCTCACCCCACTGGCGATCGGCCCCGAACGCCCGTTCCCCTACATTTCCAACCTGTCACTGAGCCTGCTGGTCCACCTTCACGACCCGACGCGGCACACCGATGTCTACGCGCGTGTGAAGGTTCCCAAGGAGGTGCTGCCGCGCTTTGTTGAGATCGACACCGACACTTTCATCCCGCTTGAGGACATCATCGGCAGCCATCTGCACCTGCTCTTTCCGGCCATGCAGGTCGTCTCCCACAGCCTGTTCCGTGTCACCCGTGACGCTGACTTTGAGGTCTCTGATGAAGCCGACGATCTCCTGGCCGAGGTCGAGAAGGAGCTGCGCAGACGCCGCTTCGGCGAGGTGGTGAGACTCGAGTTTTCGGCTGACACGCCGGCCGCGATGCGGGCTCTGTTGGCCGACTGGCTGGAACTCTCAGACACGCAGCTCTACGCACAGACCGGACTGCTCGATCTCACTGATCTGAGACAGATCGCCGGACTCAGCGACCACCCGGAGCTTAGACAGAGCGACTGGACACCGGTCACCCACCCCGCTTTGCAACCCGGCCCTGAAGACACCACCGAGCAGCCAAACATCTTCGCTCAGATGCGTGAGCGCGAGTTTTTGGTGCACTACCCCTACCAGTCGTTCACCACCAGTGTCGAGCGTCTCGTGCTGCAGGCGGCAGAAGACCCGCAGGTGCTGGCGATCAAGGCGACCGTCTACCGGACCTCTGACGACTCCTCACTGGTCCCTGCGCTGATCGCCGCTGCTGAGAAGGGCAAGCAGGCGGTGTGCATGGTGGAGCTGCTGGCACGTTTCGATGAACGTAAGAACATCCGCTGGTCGCGTCAGCTGGAGGAGGCGGGCGCCCACGTCGTTCACAGCGCCCCAGGCCTGAAGACACATGCCAAGGTGATCCTCGTGATCCGCCGTGAACACGATGGGGTCCGCCACTACATGATGATCGGGACCGGCAACTTTCACGCCAAGAACGCGCGGCTGTATGAGGACTACGGCTTCTTCACCACAGACGGCGAGCTTGGCCAGGAGGTCTCCGACGTTTTCAACTCACTGACTGGTTACGCGCAACCCGACCGAGGACGCCGGCTCCTGGTCGCCCCGAACTGGATGCGCGAGCCGCTCACAGATCTGATTGACCAAACCATCGCCGCACATCTTGCCGGCCAGCCTGCGCGTATCAGAATGAAAATGAACTCGCTGGTTGACCAGGATCTCATCAAGGCTCTTTACCGTGCCTCACAGGCCGGAGTGCCCGTTGAACTCAACGTGCGTGGCATATGCTGCCTGCGCCCTGGCGTACCCGGCGTGAGCGAGACGATCACGGTCATATCCGTCCTGGGCCGGTTTTTGGAGCACGCCCGCATCTATGAGTTCCAGGCCGGTAACCAGCAAACTGTGTACATCGGCTCAGCCGATATGATGCCTCGCAACCTTGACGCGCGAGTGGAGTTGCTTGTGCCGGTTGGTTCACTTCACCTGCAGGCTGAACTCGCCGACACGCTCGACCGCTGCTTGGCCGATGACACGAGCGCCTGGGAGCTTTACCCCACCGGCGAGTGGCGACGGCGCAGCGGCGGGACACGTTCGGTCCAGGCGGAGCTGATGGCGCGCGCACTCTCGAGCGTCAACACCGCCCCACCAGCCCGCTGACCCGGGCCCGCTCGCTCGGCGGCGGCCCGCTGGCCGCCGCCGACCACACCGTTTGTGGCACGGACCCTCCACGCCACAGTATCGATCTCAGTTGAGCGTCGGCGCTGTCTCCGGACGGTTACCCAAGGTGATCTTGAGCTTCTTGACGCTGCCGTTCTTCTGGTGAACCGTGAACGTGACGGTGTCACCCGGAAGATATTCACTCACCACAGAGATGAACGCGTCAGCGTTGGCAATCTTCTTCCCGTTGACCGCAGTTATCACGTCACCGGCCTTCAGTCCCGCCTTGGCGGCAGGCGAGCCGGCGACCACAGATGGGCTGCCAGTACCACAGGACGTGGCGATCTCGGCGCCGCCACCGGCGGCGTCCTGCAGGCAAACACCCACGTAGGCGTGCTCAACCTTGTGGCCCGCAATGATCTCGTTGGCGACCTGAACGTCCTCATTGGCCGGTGTCGCAAACCCAACCCCGGCGCTCTGGTCAGCGTTGGTCTCGATCTGATCGTTGAGCCCCAGCACATAGCCCTGCGCGTTGAGCAGAGGGCCGCCGGAGTTGCCTGGGTTGATCGGCGCGTCAGTCTGGATGGCGCCGGGAATGGTGTAGTTGTTTGGCGCCGTGATATCGCGGCTGACCGCGCTTACGATGCCGGAGGTCACGGTCTCCGGCAGACCAAAGGGGCTGCCGATCGCCACGACCGGGTCCCCCACCTGGGCACTGTCAGAGTTGGCAAACGGGATGGGATGAAGCTCGCTGGCCGGCACATTGACCTTGATGACCGCCACATCGCTGGACGCGTCGGTGCCCAGCACCTTGGCGGGCGCGCTGACACCGTTCTGGAAGTGAACGGTAACGCTCTGCGCGTTGGCAACCACATGCTCGTCGGTGAGAATGTCGCCCTGTTTGTTGTAAACCACGCCCGCACCCTCGTCCACCGAGGTTTGTGCCGGTGTGCTGAAAAAGCCATTGTTGGATCCCGGCGTGGTGCTCTTGGCAGTGATGTCCACAACGCCGGGGCTATCCCGCTGGTAGATGGCGTTGATCGAGTACCCCGACGTGGTCTTCGACTGAGCGGTCGGTACGAACGTTGTGGGCGTACTAGTTCCCACCTGTGTCTGGGTGATCACTTTGGTGGTGCTCCCGTGCGCGATGATCAGCGCGACGATCGCACCGGCGACGGCGCCGGCGATCACCGGCAGGGTATGGATGAAACCCTTCATTGCTGTAACGATCTCCTGTGAGGACCCAATCGCGTGGTGTGTCTGATGGGAATTCGCAGCATCGCTGTTGCGGTGATCTCCTGTTGCAAATCCTGACGGGACTACCGCAGAGCTTCGTAAGAACCGTGTCAGCTGGATCGCTCACAGTACCGGTCGGCAGTCCTCTGCGCGACGCGCCGCAGTCATGCGACAGTGGCGGCCGCTGCGGGCCGAACAACGCCCCCGGCGGCCGGGGTGCGTGTCGTTTCAGACACGCACCCCCACTGTTTCACGTGCTTTGAGTGGTTGAGGTTGTGGATGTACTCGAGCCGCCGCCGGCGCCGGGCGCACCGCGGAACGCTGCGGTCAGCACCCCTTCGCACTTGACAAGCGCTTTCTTGAACTTCTTGTTGGACAACAGGCTGTGTGAGAAGACCGAGCCGGCTTTGCCGGCGTTGGGCATCTGCGGGTAGCCGTTCTTGCGGATGCAGCTCACGAAGCTCTTCAGCGTCGTTGCGCTGAACGGAGCGCGGCCAGTCGTGGTGCTGGCCTGCCCCCGTAGGTTCGGTCCGGCTCTTGTGAGAGCTTTTGTCGCCTTGG
>JBMFHK010000078.1:0-9283 GCA_049976865.1 Solirubrobacteraceae bacterium
ACCCTTTCCTGGCTGTCTGAGCTGAGCGTCCCGGCCGCACAGGACTACCTCTGCGAGTTGCCGGGCGTGGGCCGCAAGACGGCGGCCTGTGTGCTGCTGTTCACCTACGGTATGCGCGACGTGCCGGTCGACACGCATGTCTCACGGGTGGGCTGGCGTCTCGGGCTCTTTCGCCCGGGCGCTGGGTTCGTGGAGCTGCACGACACGCTGCTTGCGCTCACCCCGCGCGGGCAGGAGTGGGAGCTGCACCTCAACCTGCTGCGCCACGGCCGGCGCACCTGCCACGCGCAGCAGCCGGCCTGTGGCGAGTGTGCGCTGATCCGCATGTGTCCGAGCGCGCGGGCCGGTGGGCGCGGCGCTGGCGGTGTGTAGCGATGCGGCGACTGCCCGCCGAGGCTCAGAGCGCTGCGAGCTCGAGCAGATAGCGGCAGCGGAATCTCGGCAGAGGTTGACAAAGCAAGGGAGACTTACTAAGGTCAATAAAAAAAGTAAGCCTGGGGTTCTCGGGCGGGAAGAGCGGAATGTCAAGGGTTGGGGCCAGAAATGGCGCTGGAGCCGGTGCAGGTGAGGTGACGCTTGATGGAGTCGGCGTCGCAACGGATGGCACACTGTTGCGACGTGGCTCACGCGCGCTGCTGCGGGATCTAAACAGCAGCCTGTTGATCGAGCTGGTGCGTGAGGCGCGGCCGATTTCGCGCGCCGAGCTGGCACGACAGAGCGGTCTCAGCGCCGCAACCGTCTCGACGATTGTCGGCGCTCTCATCCAGCGGGGCGTCCTTGTGGAGGCTGCGACTGCTCCGGCCAACGGCGGACGCCCGCCAGTCTTGCTGGACATCAACGCGACGGGCGGTTACGTCGTTGGTATCAAACTGCGAGGCGACGGCCTGACCACCGTTGTCTGCGATCTGGACGCTCATGTCGTCGCGACCCTCGAGTCTGCGGTTTCGCTGGTGGGTGACCCCGCCGCGGGGATTAGTGCGATCGAGTCCGAGGTGCGCCGGGCACTGAAAGCCGCAGCGGTGCCACGTTCGAAGGTGCTGGGCGTGGGCATCGGCCTCTCAGGAGTAATCGACTCTACTGCAGGGGTCTGCCGCTTCTCTCATCTGCTGCAGTGGCACGAGGTTGATCTCGTCAAGCCGCTGCGGCGCAACTTGCGGCTGCCGGTGTGGGTCGACCACGACATGAACGCGCTCGCCATCGCCGAGAAGTGGAGCGGCGACGCGCTCGCGTACCGTAACTTCGTTACGCTCAGTGTCGGTCGCGGGATCGGGCTTGGGATTGTGATCGACCGGGCGCCCTATCGCGGTGCGACGGGCAGCGCCGGTGAGTTCGGGCACATGATCGTTGAGCCAGGCGGACCGCGCTGTGAGTGCGGCCGGTTCGGCTGCCTCGAGGCACTGGTCGGCGAGGATGCGATCCGTCGCCGAGTAGGTGAGCGCCACGGGCGCGAGCTTTCGCGCGAGGAACTCATCGAACTCACGACCGCCGGCGATGAGGCAGCGCTTGAGGTCGTGGGCGACGCTGGTCAGAAGCTGGCCCTGTCTGTGGCCAACATGATCACCCTTCTGAATCCTGAGCTGCTGATCATCTGTGGCGAAGGCACCCAGCTCGGCGGAGCCTACCTGGATCCCGTCGTGACAGCTGTACACGAGCAGACGTTCGCCGACCAGGGCAGGCATGTCGAGGTGCGGATTCAGCGCTGGGGCGACGAGGCCTGGGCGATCGGCGCGGCCACGCTCGTGCTGCGCGAGTCCTTCAGCTTGCCGACACCAGCTGACGCCGGCTACGCCATCTGGCATCGACACACCAAGTCCGACCGGCGGCCCTGAGCACATGGTCAACACGCAACACGGTAACTCAGACGGGAGCATCAGCGCGCAGATGCGCGTAAGCGTCGCGCGCATCCTTGCAAACCAGGAACCCAATGGCGCTCTGGTCGCCTCGCGTGACTTTGCGACCTACAACTACTGCTGGCTGCGCGACGGCTCGTTTATCGCCTTTGCACTGGACCGCGCTGGCGAGCACCAGGCCGCTCGCAGATTCCACCTCTGGGTTGCCAGTGCGATCAGCGGCATCGCCGGTCTGATTGATCGCGCGACAGCGCGACACGGGCGGCCAGACGGGCTTGTGCTCGATCGCATGCCGCCCGCGCGCTTCGGGCTTGACGGCTCGGTGGTGGCCGACGACTGGCCCAACTTTCAGATCGACGGCTACGGCACCTGGCTGTGGGCGCTCGAGCACCACCTCACGATGTCCGCAGATCTGACCGCAGCGGCGGAGTTCCTCCCGGCCGTTCGTCGTGTTGCTGGCTACGTGAACGCCTACGCCCTGTCGAACTGCTTCGACGTCTGGGAGGAGCATGCCAGCGCCCGGCACGGATCGACGCTCGCCTGCGTCTATGGGGGTTTGATGTCAGCGTCGCGCACGCTTGCGATGGAGGAACTGGCAGCGACCGCGGAAGCCGTGCGAGCGGTCGTCACCGATAGCGCCGCCCGTCTCGGGCACTTCGTCAAATCAAGCCGGTCTGATGCAGTCGATTCCAGCCTGCTGTGGCTGGCGACTCCGTTTGGGTTGGTTGAGCCTCGCGACCCGTTCTTTCAGGAGACGGTGCGTCTGATCGTGGAAGAGCTGACCTACGAGGGCGGCCTGCGCCGCTACCCGGCAGACACGTACTACGGAGGCGGCGCTTGGCCCGTGCTGACGGCCTCACTCGGCTGGCACTACGCCGCGACCGGCGACCGTGAGGCGGCGCGCAACTGCCACAAGTGGATCACCGACCACATCGACGCTGAGGGTCGGCTCGCGGAGCAGTTTGGAGGAGAGCGTCGGGATCCTGTCCACTATGCAGAGTGGAAGCAGCAGTGGGGGCCGCCGGCGACCGACCTGGCTTGGTCCCATGCTATGTACGTGGTGCTCTGCACCGAACTGAACGCCCAAGCAGACGTCATTGATGGAGCTGTGGCATGACGGACGGGCGATCTAAAAGTGCCCGAGCGGTGGGCTCGGGCAAGCAGTGCTCGAGTGGTCTACCGCTCGGGCGGATACCAATGAGGAGGTTATCAGTGCAACGTCCAGCCTTTTGGACATGGCGGCGACGTAACGCCGCATCAAGTCTCGCCATGCTTACGGCGATCGGGGTTTCCGGATCGGTTGCGGTGGCCATAGGGACGGCGGCTTCGGCATCCGCGAAGGCGCACCGGGCAGTCAAGCCTGTCACGCTCCAGTTTTGGAGCACCTACAACACGACCGACAAGGAAGAGTCGACCTTCGTCAACGTTGTGATCAAACGCTTTGAACGCGAGAACCCGGGCATAAGGGTTCAGGCCAGTGTCTATCCATACGCCGACCTTCTGTCCAAGTTCCTGGCCGCGTCGGCGGCTGGTGACCCGCCTGATCTGATGCGCTCCGACATTCAGTGGGTTCCGCAACTTGCAGCGCAGGGCGTGGTGGTCAACGTCGGCAAGCTGCCGGCGTTCCAGGCGATCAAGAAGAACATGTTGCCCGGCCCGCTGGCGACGACGCACATCGCCAAAGGCGAGGCTCCGGGTTACTACGCGTTTCCCGATGACACGAACACCCAGGCTCTGTTCTGGAACAAGACTGACTTCAGGGCTGCGGGCATCGCCGGTCCGCCCAAGACGCTCAGTCAGATGTATGCGGATGCTGCCAAGCTGACCAACACATCCAAGCAACAGTATGGGCTGGGCGTCGACGGCACGGACATCTGGAATGTCGCCCCGTACGTCTGGAGCGCCGGAGGCTCTTTCACGAACGGCACCTACACGAAGGCAACCGGATTCATGAATGGCCCCAAGACGGTTGCCGCTGTCACCCGGCTGGTCACACTGCTGAAAGCAGGCGACATCGGCAGTGACTTTCAGGGTGGCGCCAGTGCCGTCTCAGGCGAGCAAGGGTTCCCGAAGGGTCAATACGCGATGTACATCGATGGCCCGTGGGCTGTGCCGACGTACGCCGCCGACCATCCCAAGCCTGATTACGGCATCGCACCGTTCCCCAAGGGGTCCGCGGGGTCCATCTCGACTGTAGGTGGCGAGGACATTGTGGTCGCCCGTGGAGGCCATCACATCAGCGATGCGGAGAAGTTCGCCGAGTTTCTGGACTCGCCGTTTGCGCAGGACGCGATGGCGGCACAGGGCGACATGTCGACCGAGATCTCGGATGCTAGAAACGAGGTCAAGGCCACGCCGTACTACAAGGTGTTTACGAGTCAGTTGAAAACCGCTCGGGTTCGTGCGGTGAGTGCTGGCTATAGCCAGATGGACAGCGACTGGTCCGCTGAGCTCAGTGCGATTCTGGCAGGGAAAGTCTCGGTTCAGGCTGGTCTGAACATTGCTGCCGCCGAGGCCAACGATGCATTGCGGGGTCTGACCCCGTAACGCCGAGGAGTCTGGTGAGCGTTACAAGCACCATCGAGCGGCGCCCGGAATCACCGGGCGCCGCGCCACGGCGACTGCATTTCAGCCGGATTGCGACTCCGTACATGCTGCTTCTGCCCGCAGCGCTCATGTACGCGGTCTTCATCATCTACCCCATATATCGCCAGTTCGACATCAGCTTCTACGACTGGCATATCTTCCCGGGCTCGCAGAACCCTGGTGTTGGTTTTGCGAACTTCAGCGCTCTGTTCAATGATCCAGCCGTCCGCACGGCGGCTTTGAACACGCTCTTGTTCGTGGTGATCACGGTGCCTGCACAGATGGCTCTCGGCTTGGGGGCTGCCGCCATTCTGATCGACCGTCTACCGGCGCGGGGCCTCTTCCGAGCGCTGATCTTTATCCCAGTTGTCACCTCCTGGGTTGTGGTCAGTTACATCTTCGCTTACATCTTCGCCGAACAGGGTGGACTCGCCAACGCCGTGCTTTCCCTCTTCGCTGGTCATACCGTTCGCACGGATTGGCTGGCGCACCGGTGGACAGGTGACGCGGTCATCTGGATCGCCAGCATCTGGAAGGGCATCGGCTGGTCTTTCATCATGTTTCTTGCCGCGTTAGACGGCGTGCCCCGGACGCTACTGGAGGCGGCGCGCATTGACGGCGCGCGTGAACCGCGCGTCTGGCGGCACGTCGTGCTGCCAAGCATTCGCCCGACCCTAGCGTTCGTCTTAGTGCTGCTGCTGATCGGTGCCAGCCAGGTTTGGATCCAAGTGTTCCTGCTGACGCAGGGCGGTCCTTACGGCTCGACCCAGGTTCTTCTGGGCGTTGCCTACCAGGAGGCGTTTACGTTCTTCCAATTCAGTTATGCCGCGGCGATCGCTTCCGTCATGGCAGTGGTGGTGCTGTCCTTCAGCGTCATCAACATACGTTTGATCAGAGGGGGCGAGACGAAGTGACCGCCCTCTCTTCCGACGCTGCGCCCAAGCGCCGCGGGGTTGGGCACCGTTGGCCAGAGCCTGAGCCTGGGCTGTTTGGGCTTCGTGCTTGGACGCGCACACGGTTTTTCTTGGCGTGCGTATTCGCGGCGGTGGCTGTGTTCCCGCTGCTCTACATGGTGTCGCTGTCATTCCAACCGACCAGCGACATCCTTCAGTCACATCCAACGCTGATCCCCTCGAATCCGACCACGCTCAACTACGTGCAGGCATGGACCGAGAACGACTTCAGCCGATTCTTCGTAAACAGCATGGCGGTTGCCTTGGGGACGGTTGCGATCACCGTTGTGTTCTCTTCGCTTGCGGCGTTTGCGTTCGCGCGTTACCGGTTTCCATTCAAGGAGATCATCTTCTATCTGTTCCTCGCGAGCCTGGCGGTGCCGAGCGTCGATCTGATCATCCCCCAGTACATCCTGATGGCGAGGCTGCATCTGACCAACTCGTTGCCGGGTCTGACGCTGATCTACTCGAGCGAGAACATGCCGTTCTCGATCTTCCTTCTGCGGGGATTTTTTGAGGCGATCCCCAAGGAGCTAGAGGAGTCCTTCCGGCTCGAGGGTGCCGGTACGCTGCGCGTCCTCACCCGCCTCATCGCGCCGCTCTCCGCGCCAGCGCTTGCCGTGGTTGCGGTGTTCACGTTCAACTTCGCCTGGGAGGAGTTCGTGATTGCCCTCACGCTCATGAACAGCGCATCGCGCTTCACGCTGCCGATTGGGCTCAACTTCTTCATCGGCGAGCACACGACGCAGTGGGGGCCGTTGTTCGCAGGCTCGATGTTCGCGACCGTGCCCAGCATTCTCGTTTACGTGGCTTCGCAGAGATGGTTCCGGCATGGCGTCTCGGTCGGAGGCATCAGATGACCCGTTTGCTCTCTGATCTGCGCACGCTCTACCTGACGGACGAGGAGATCATCATCGGTGGGCTTGGCAGCGAGGTCTCCGCGGCAACGATCCGCACCGCTTTCGGCGAGACCGTTGCCGGGGTGATCGCAGCCGACGAGGCCAGATTCGGCGACGTTCCAGCCGGCACACACACGGTCGAAATCCATACCCGCGGCGGCCTGCTGATGGCGGAGGAGTTCGTGAGTGTGCGAGCCGACAGGGGTGAGGACCCGATCCTTGGTTTCGCCACGTCGTTCGACGACGCTACGGTCCCAGAGAGCCTCGATTGGTTGCGCGGCCTGCGTTGCACGGTCGTCCAGGTATACGACTGGATGGAGCGCTACTCAAAGCCGCTCGGACCCCCAGGCGTCTACCACGACCCGCTGGGACGGGAGGTAAGCCGCAGCGCGCTAGAGGCCCTGGTCGCAGGGATCAGGCGGATGGGTGCCGTTGCCCAGGCATATGCTCCGGTCTGCGCTGGTGACCGTGGCGCCCACCCACAGTGGCGCCTGCTGCGCAATGACGGCTCTCCGGAGGCCCTCGGCGACCTGCTCGAGGTCATGGATCCCGGTAACCGGGAGTGGCAGCAGCACTGGCTCGAACATTATGGACGGGCGGCGGACGTGCTCGGCTTCGACGGCTTTCACCTCGACACCTACGGGTACCCGCGGGACGCCATCAACGCTCACGGCGTGGTTGTGGATGTAAGAGAGGGATACGCTGCGTTCATTGCCGTCGTCCGCCAACAGCGCCCAAGCGCGGTGATCAGCTTCAACCAGGTCAACGGTGTTCCGGCCGGGATCACGCCCGCGGCTAGGCCAGCATTCCGCTATGTCGAGGTTTGGCCGCCGAACGACCGCTGGCGCCATCTTGAAGGCCTGATGGCTCGCAGCGCCGGCCGCATGTCTGAGCCGTACGGGGATACGCTGGCGATCTATCCTCCAGTCTGGTCTGGCGACCGCCCTGGAGCGTTGCGAACGGTTGTGTTGACCGAGGCGATCGGGACCGCTCTCGGTCTCGGCACATTGATCTTCGGCGACGCGGCCGGTGCGCTGAGTCACCCGTATTACGTAAGGCACGAACGGTTAGCCGCCGAGGAAGCTGCCACAGTGCTCGAGTGGCATCGTTTTGGCTTGCGTTGCCGCGACCTGTTCCGACGGGGCAACGACACCAGCTGGTTCGAGCTTGACGATGAGAACGCTGCCGTTACGGTGGCCGCCGCGGTTCCGGTTCGCCCTGAGCCCCTCGGCGGGTCGCTTTTCGCGCGCGTCGTACAGAACTCGCGCACCCTGGCGGTGAGTCTGCTCGACCTTTCAGGCAGTAAGGATGGTTCCTGGTCGTCCACAACCGCCGGCGGGACTTGCGCAGGGGCCCAGGTAACGGCATTGGTACAGCGACCGGAATGCTGGCGTGCTCAGGTCGCGGTACTCGGGCGCAACGGCGGCCGGTTCGTGCCGGTGCCATTGACCCGCGTCGCCCACCGCGAGGGCCGCGCGGTCAGATGCCAGGTGCCGATCGCGGCTGGATGGTCGGTGCTGCGTCTTGAGAACGGAAACTGCTAACGAGTGGGAGTGGGATGGCGTCGATCGGCCTGGAAGCTGTCAGAAAGGTTTATGGCAACGGGTTGGAGGCTGTGCATGGCCTTGACCTGGAGATCGCCGACGGTGAGCTAATGGTTGTTGTCGGGCCCTCTGGCTGCGGCAAGACCACCGTCCTGCGGATGATCGCCGGGCTTGAGCGGATCACCTCGGGGGCGATTCGCATTGCGGACAGGATCGTTAACGACGTGGCTCCGCGTGACCGTGACATCGCGATGATCTTTCAGAACTACGCGCTGTATCCGCAGATGGATGTTGCCGCCAACATCGGCTTTGGCCTGCGCATGCGCAAGCAGCCCAAGCGAGAGGTGGCGGAGCGTGTACGCGAAGCGGCGCGAGTGCTCGGCCTCACCGAGGTCCTGGACCGGCGGCCAGGGCAGCTTTCGGGAGGGCAGCGCCAGCGGGTTGCGATGGGTCGTGCGATAGTTCGAGAGCCGAGCGTGTTCCTGATGGATGAACCGCTATCGAACCTTGACGCCAAGCTCCGCGTCCAGATGCGCGCTGAGGTTGCCCGCGTCCAGCGTCGCATTGGCGTTGCCACCATCTACGTCACCCACGACCAGACGGAGGCGATGACGCTCGGGCACCGTGTAGCGGTGATGCGCGACGGCTTGCTCCAGCAGTGTGACACTCCGCAGGCGCTCTACGACCATCCCAGGAACATGTTCGTGGCCGGGTTCATCGGCTCGCCGGCCATGAACCTGTTCGCGGGCGCGCTGACCGCGGACGGCCGTGCGGTGATGCTCGGCTCGCAGCGGTTGGAGCTGTTTCGCGCCGCTGCCGAGCGGCCTCCGGCGCTCGGCAGCTATCAGGATCGGCCGGTCGTTGTCGGTATCAGGCCGGAGGACCTGTCGCCAGCGGGCGCATCGGCTCCGCAGCCGATCCTGCGGGGCGACGTAGAGATCGTTGAGGCCCTCGGCTCCGAGCTGCTGGTGCACTTTAGGACTGACGCCGATATGGTTCGCTCAGAGCGAGTGGATTCCGCCGACGGTTTGGAGGAGGCCGAGATGGGCGGGGCACTGAACATCGCACGCCTCGAGCCTCGGACGCCCGTTGCGGTTGGTGACCGTATCTCCTTTGTGGTGCGGCCCGAACGGGTCGAGTTCTTCGACCCGACCACTGGCGACGCGATCATGGGATGACCGATTCAGAACGCGTCGCTGGCCGTTCGCCCAGGTTGCACTGCACGCCGAGCGTCTTGACGCTGTCGCTCGTGTAGGGGACCTGCACAGCTTTTGGGTGTTGGCCCGCCCGGCGGCGCTGCTGCCACTCTTGTTCGGGCCGGCTGAGAACCGGAATCGCCCGAGCGGGCATATACGGCTGAGAAGTCACCTCACCGAGCCTCCCGAGATTCCATGTCGCGTTCATCGATGCACTACAACATGATCATCGCCCTGTTGGCGGCGCTGCTGATC
>JBMFHK010000078.1:9383-12451 GCA_049976865.1 Solirubrobacteraceae bacterium
TGATCATCGCCCTGTTGGCGGCGCTGCTGATCGCCGCCGTGGCCGCCGTAAGCGCGCTGGCCGTGCCGTCAGCCGGCGCTGCCACGCGGCGGCAGATCGCCACAACGCGTCTGCGCTCCTGTACCGGCCACGTTCTCACGCGTCCGGCGGGGACAGCAGTGCTCGCGCGTGGCGACGGCAACACCGTGACGGTCTGTCCACGCACGTGAGCACCGGTCCGGACGACGCGGCCGTCATCACAGCTTCGCTTGACCGCCCGCAGGAGTTCACATTGATCTTTGAGCGTCACTATGACGAGATACACCGCTACCTTCGCCGCCGTCATCCGGAGGCGGCGGAAGAGCTTGCCGCGGAAGTGTTCATGACCGCCTTTGACTTGCGTGGCCGCTACCGGCCAGAGTTCGAGAGCGCGCGGCCGTGGCTTTACGGGATCGCCTCGCGTCTGCTGGCCCGCCGTCGCCGCACCGAGCTGCGCAGCCTGCGCGCCCACGCGCGCAGCGGCGGACGTCGCGAGCCTGCTTTAGACGAGTACGCGGAGGCGATCGACCGGGCCGACGCGCAGCGCGACTCCGCTCGGGTCGCCGCGGCGCTGGCTGAGCTGAAAGCCCCCGATCGTGACGCGCTGTTGCTCTATGCGCTCGGCGGGCTCAGTTATGAAGAGGTGGCCCTGGCCCTGGAGGTGCCGGTCGGGACGGTGCGCTCACGCCTTGCTCGTGCCCGCAAGCGGTGTGCCACCACGCTCGCGACCGAGACCACAAACCCGGTGGCCCGCTGATGAGCGAGCAGCGACACAGCTTCCCGCCGCAGGGTGACCGCGCCCCATTCGACGCGCTGCGAGCCTGGGAGCCTGCGCCGGAGGCGGCGGCGCGCGAGCGCGCGCGCCGCCGGCTGGAGCTGCACATGGCCGACCCACACGGCGCCCCCGTGCAGCGCTCCCGCCACGCCTTTAGCCGGGCGCCACGCCGTCCGCGTGGCGCGCACCGTGGCTCGCAGCGGTGGCTTGGCCCGCTCGTCGCGCTCGCCGTGGTCGCCGGTGGCGGCGGCGCGCTGGCGGCGGTGCTTCTGCGCACCGAGCACACGGCGCGTCTTGCGGTGTTCACCGCCCACGGGACGCTCGCACCCGAGTTTCATGTGGCTGCGCGCGGGGACGGCTACTGCTGGACTGCGTCGCTGGCCGCACAGACGCCGCACGCCTACCGCTGCTTTGAGGGCAACATGATCCTTGACCCGTGCTTTGCCAGCTCGGCACACGCACACAGCGTCGCGTGCTTCATCAGCCCCTGGCGGCCGGTCACGATCCTGACCCTGACCCGGCGCCTGCCGCGCACTGCACCGTTGCCGCCAGGTCCGCAGCTGCCCTGGGCGATCCTCACAGCCGACGGGCGCCACTGTGTCTACATGACGGGCGCCACCGCGCCGGTTGGGGGCGAGCGCATCAACTACGGGTGTACCGGTGGCTCTTTCCTGGTCGGTAATCCAGACACCCGCCAGCCGCTGTGGCGGATTCGCAGTGTCAAGCGTTTCACGCCCGCGGAGATGCGCGAGCCGATCAGCCGCTTCCCGCTGGTGGCGATCAAGCAGACGATCGGCTAGTGCTGCCCGTCAGGCCGCTGGTCGTGCTCAGACCAGGATCGTGGTGCGCAGCACGTGCCATCTGGCCGAGTGATCATCGACGTCGGTGCCCAGTACGTCCTGCCTGTCTCGCGGGAGCCCGGTTCCGCCGGCGTTGGTCATGCGGACATAGAAGATCCGGTCGAGGAACCGCACCTCGTCGACGGGCGCCTCGTCAGGAGCGCACCGGCGTGACCTTCGCCGACGTCGCCGAGGACTGGTTCGAGCGCGACAAGTTCGCCAAGGAGACCGACGAGAACGACGAGCCCAAACGCGCCCGCAAGACCGTTAACAAGATCGTCGTGCAGCTCCATGGGATCTTCGAGACCGCTTGTGACTGCCACGGCCTGAACGTCAACCCCGTCGACCGCGTCAAGCGCCTGCGCGAGATCCATGACCCCTCCCGCTTTGACTTCTTCTCTCCCGAGGAGATTGACCAGCTCGTCGCCGCAGCGGCCCGCGGCGCCCACCGTGACCCGAACCGCCCGGCAGTCTCAGATACCGAGCAGGCGCTCCGCGACTTCGAGGACCAGCAGGACGCACTCATCTACCTCACCGCCGCGCTCTCGGGCCTGCGCCGCGGCGAGCTGCTCGCGCTCACCTGGGCGGACGTCGACTTCGAGCAGTCTTCGATCCGCGTCTATGAGAGCAACAGCGCGAACACCACCGGTCCGACGAAGTCCTGCAAGTCACGCACCGTCCCGATGGTCGAGAAGGTCGCCGACGCGCTCAAAGAGCACAAGGAGCGCTCGCCGAAGACCGGCAAGGCCGATCTCGTGTTCATCAGTCGTGAGCACACAAACATCGACGCCCGGCTGCTATCCGCCGCGTTCGAGCCATCCGAGTCGGACGATGACGAACGCGAGGCCGCGTAATGGGGGAGCGTGTGCAGGCGTCTGCACAAACAGCGGCGCCGTCGACACTCCCTCCCTCCACCACCCCTAACAGATCGACATCTGTGGGCGGTCTTGTCCCTCCGAGGTCGTAGCTTCCCAACCATGCAGTCCCAGAACATCGACGATCTCAACGCAGTTCTCGGCCGAGCCACAGAGTTGGTCAGTGAACTCAAAGCCGGTGAGACAGCCCGACCGGTAGCTGAACGTCCCGGCTTTCTTGTGCCGGCCGGCGCAAATGATCCTCAACCGATCATTGAGCATCTCGCCACTGCAACACAATTGACCTTCGTCATCGGCGCCGGCGTGTCGATGGAGGCCGGCCTATCGTCGTGGGTGCTGCTTGTCCGTAAGTTGCTGGAACGTGTAGCGCCGAAGACCCTGATCGGAGCCGACCGCACTGCGTGGTTGGACGCCGCGGCTGAACCCGGCCCGCTTGGAATGGCCGCAATGGCGCGCGCGTTGTCGGGAAGCGACAGCGAGTTTGTCGACGCCGTGGAATCTGTCCTAATCGGTCCTCCATCTCGGTGCAGTAGCCTGGAGCGGTGTCCAACGGATCGCCGC
>JBMFHK010000079.1:0-12328 GCA_049976865.1 Solirubrobacteraceae bacterium
GCCAGCCGCGATCGCCGCGTGATCACGACGGAACTTATGGCGGGGACCACTAAGATAGGCAGCCGATGTTGACGGTCCAGAAGTGCCAGCGGCGTGATGCCTGAGCGCTACGCGCGCGCGGCCCAGCGGGGCCGCGCTGCTGGGCGTTTACCGTGGATCGGACGGTTGCTGCCGACGCCTGTTGCGGCGAAGGTGCCGGAGATCATCGTGCTGTTCTGGGTGGTGAAGGTGCTCACTACCGCCGGCGGTGAGGTCACCTCGGACTATCTAAAGCGCTACGGCAACTTTGTCGGCGGCGGCGTCGAGATTGCGCTGTTTGTGATCGCGCTGGTCTTGCAGTTCTCAACCAACCGCTACCGGGCGTTTGCGTACTGGTCTTTGGCCTATGCGATTGCGATCGCCGGCACCGGCTTGGCGGACTTCATGCACCTGGACGTGCACATCCCGTATGCGGGTACGACCCTGCTGTGGGCTGTGGTGCTGGCCGTGGTGTTCCGGATGTGGTACCGGTCGGAGGGGACGCTCTCAATTCACAGCATCACCACGCAGCGGCGTGAAGCGTTCTACTGGGCGGTTGTGTTTTCCACCTTTGCGCTGGGCACCGCCCTCGGGGACTTCACGGCCAGCAGCGTGGGGCTGGGCTACCTGGCTTCAGGCATCTTTTTCCTGGTGGTCTTTCTGCTGCCGGGCTTTGCCTGGCGGTATCTCGGTCTCAACGCGGTCGCGGCGTTCTGGATGTCCTACATTCTCACGCGCCCGCTGGGCGCATCGTTTGCGGACTATGTGAGCAAACCCGCGAGCCTGAGCGGCATCAACTTTGGCAACGGAACCACGGCGCTTGTGGTTGTGATCGTGGTGCTCGCGCTGGTCAGCTACCTGGCGATCGCCCGGACCGACATCCAGCGACCCGTCCAGCTACGGCCGGCCCGCAGCCGCCCGCAGCCGCCGGAGCAAGAGCGCCACGATCGCGTGTTTGACTTTGAAACTGATTAGCCCGGAGTGCTCCTGCAAGCGCCGGAGAACTGAGGCGCGCTCAGGTCCACTCAGGTGCGCTCAGGTCCACTCAGGTGCGCTCGGGTCCACTCAAGTCCGCTCGGGTCAACTCAACGTCCACTCAAGGTCCGTGAGGCGGACGCCAGCCCCAGGAACATGATCAGTGACCGGTTGAGCCGCACCAGTTCGTCGTCCCGGAAGCGACTTGTAACGGGCCGGTTGCGGGCGATCCAACCGGCCGATCACCTGCCGTCTAACGCAGGGTGTCGTTTACGACCAGGACCGGCGTGCCGTTGTCGATCAGCTCCTCGGCGATCCCTTTGAGCAAAAGCCGGACGACACGGCCGCTGTGGTGGTGGCCACAGACGATCAGATCGGCGCCATGCTCGTGGGCGTACTGGATGAGCGCCTGGGCGGGCGTCTCACCCTCCACGAGCTCATGGGTGACATTGACGCCGGCGCGGTGCGCGCGGTCGGCCACCTCCTGGAAGCTCTGAGTCAGGTATTGGCGGGCGGCTTTGATCGTCTCGGCGCGGACAGCAGCCGTTTCGGTGTGGGCCGGGGAGTGGGCGATGGAGACGGCGGTCAGCTCGGCGTCGTAGCGGCGGACGATGTCAATCGCAATTTCGAAGGCGCGCAGCGCAAGCTCGGAGCCGTCCCATGCCAGCAGGATTCTCTGGAACATCAGTGCAGGACCGGGATCAGTGACAGGGCGAGAATGAGGGTCAGGAGCATATAAATCAGGTAGGTGGAGAGATGGCCGGACTGCGTGGCTCGCACAAGTGCCGCCACGCGCAGGGCAAGACGGGTGAGAGGCCGGTAGAGGAAGGCTTCGACCGCGAGCACAACGCTGCGCTCAAGCACGCGGGGCGCGCCGGTTTGCGCGGTGCTGGTTCGCGGCGCGCTGGTCTGCGGCGCGCTGGTCTGCGGCGCGGTTGCCGGGCGCAGGCGGCTGCGGAACCCGAGGGGGCCACGCATGATCACCCGCATCGGATTGGAGTAAGCCGAAGGGCGGTACTGAACGCCGGCCAGATCGGCGCCGCTGCCGGTCACCCAGACCGGCGCGCGCCGCACATGTCGGTGTCGGCCGCCAGCCAACGCCAGGGCGCCGGCCAGCAGCGCGTAGGCCGGCAGGACAATTGACAGCCAGGTCGGGTCAAGCACCGCAAAGCCGGCAAACACAGGGGTGAGCACCAGCGGGCCGCTGATCGTGCTTGACGCCAGGTTAAAGCCCACCAGCGGGCGCAGGGCAGCACCGACAAGGTGGATCTCCCACGGCGCCACGGCGCCGAGGAAAAGGATCACCACCGCCAGCGCGCCGGCGCCGAGCGGCCAGCGTGAGGGTTCGTGCGCGCTGTCAAAGACGCTGCGTGCACGGCCCAGGAAAATGAAGGAGTAGTACTTGACAAAAGCCAGCAGGCCGAGCCCGGCGGTCAGCGCGAGCGTCGCGGCCGCAAGCGCGCACAGCAGCTGTGAGAGAAGCGACGGCATGCGGAAGCTTTGCAGCAGCGCCTGGAAAGTCAGCCACTCGCTGACGAAACCTCCCAGCGGTGGGATCGCCGCGAGTGTCAGCGTTGAAACCCCGAGCGTCCCAGCCGTGAAAGGCAGCCGCCGGGCAAGCCCGCCCAGCGGGTCCAGTGTGCGCACGCCGATGGCGATGCCGACGCGGTCGATACTGACCAGCGCGAGCGTTTTTGAGAGGTTGTGCGCGGCGACGTGCAGCGTGGCGGCGAGCAGCCCGGCGGCGGCCAGCTCCGGCCGGTGCAGCGACTGGCCGATCAGCGCGACCGCAAAGCCGATCAGCGCGATGCCGGTGTTCTCAACTGTCGAGAAGCCAAGGAAGCGGCGCAAATCATCCTGGGTGAGCGCGTAGCTGATGCCGGCCAGCGCGGTGGCCGCGGCGATCACCAGCAGGGCGTCGCCGCAGGCGACCGGCAGCGGTCCGAGCACGCCGAACTCAAAGCGCCACAGCCCGTAGAAGCCGGCGCCCAGGGCGACCGACAGCGACGCGGCACCCAGTCGGGGCGCCGAGCCGTAACCGGCCGGGAGTCCTCCCTGCAACGGCAGCACACCCACCTTGCTGCCGAACGCGACCAGAAACAGCGCGAAGAGCACCTCTCGTGTACCGGCGCCCAGGCGTGCGTGATGCCAGGCCTCCAGCGAGAAGCTGTGCGTGTGCGCGTAGAGCAGCGCAAAGGCCGCAAGCAGCGCCGCGCCGCCGACCTTGGCAAGCGTGCCGGTCAGGTAGCCGTCGAGCAGATCCTGGCGCTCGCCGCCGGCGCTTGCGATCAGGTAGACACAGACGGTGATCGCCTCCCAGGCCAGGAAGAACAGAAAGCCGTTGTCCGAACCGATCGCCACGGCGGTGAACAGCACCAGCGTGCTTGCAAGCAGCGTCAGCCAGCGGCCGGCGGGAAGCTCGGCGTAAGTCAGTGACACGGCCCCTCCGGTAAGGCCCGTCAGCACCAAAAAGATGCCGGCCAGCCCGTCAGCGCGCAGCGCGCTGTGCCCGAACCCGATAAAGCTGCCCAGGCCCACCATGGGCGCGTGCGCCCCGCCGAGCGCCCCGCCCAGCGCTCCGCCGGACGCTCCGCCGAGCGCTCCGTCAAGCCCGACAATAACCAGCAGCACACAGCCGACCGCCGTTCCCGCCGCCGCCAGCCGCGAACCCAGCCGCACACCCAGCCGGGAGGGCCACAGCGCCGCGAGCGCCACCGCCAGCGCGAGCGCTCCCATCCCGATCGCGTACAGCGCGCTCATCCGAGGCCCACCGCCTTTAGCAGTCCCTGCATGACCGCGGCCGGCGCGGGAGGGGAGCCGGGTACAAACACGTCGACCGGCAGCACGCCCGCCACGCCGCCGGCGGTCAGCGCACCCGCACCGGTTTGGCGCTCGCCGGCATCCATGCCGCTGCTACCGGCGGTCAGCGCACCCCCGCCGGCTTGCCGGTCGCCGGCATTCATGCCGCTGCTACCGGCGGTCAGCGCACCCGCGCCGGCTTGCCGGTCGCCGGCATAAAGGCCGATGCCGCAAGCGTCATCCCCGACCGCGACCAGCGCCTTGGGTGCGGGCATCAGCTCCCAGGTGCGCTCAAGCGGCGCACGCAGCGGTGCGGTCACCGGCCCGGTGACCAGCAGCACGTCGGCGTGCCGGGGCGAGTTGGTGAGGAAGAAGCCGAGCCGCTGGATGTCGTAGTAAGGGTTCCAGAGCGCCAGGATCTCCCACTCCTCCGAGCCGTCAGAGCCGCAGTCAATGTGACGCACATGGACCGAGCGGCCCAGCATCCGGGCGCGAGCGCGCAGCGGCGCCCAGCCATCCGTCACGCTGATCGCATCGCTTGCGCCAGGCGGCACAGCGGCGCCCGGCGCCGGGTAGCGGGTACTCACACGCCCGCCCCGCAGGCCGCGGTATATCCAGGCGAGCATCAGCGATCCGCTCCCGCCACGGTCAGCCCGAAGCTGTGCTCGATAAACGCAAAGTCGGTCAGCACGTCGTTGGGGAAGGCGTGGTCAAACAGCGGCCAGTTGCGCAACGAGGGGGAGGCGATGTGCACCTGGCCGATCAGGCCGTCACGCAGCGCCACCCAGATCACAAGCTCGCCCTGGGGCGCCTCGGCCCAGCCGCACCCCGTGCCGCTGCCCCGCTTGGGCAGCGGCACGGTCAAGGCGCCCGGCTGACGCTGGATCTGCTCGGTGGCCTGACGCAAAATCCTCAGCGACTCAGACAGCTCGCCGAAACGGACGTTGATACGCGCCAGCGCGTCACCTTCAGGCTCGGTCACAACGCGCAGGCCGAGTCGCCGGTAAGCCCCGTAGGGACGCTCGTGGCGCGCGTCGACCGACACGCCCGAGCCGCGGGCCAGCGGCCCGACGGCACCGTAGTCTTCGATCAGGCGCCGGTCAAGGTGCCCGCTGCCGTTCAGCCGGTCGGTCATTGACGCGGTCGCCAAAAACAGGCGCCGGTCGCGTTCAAGCTCGCGCTCAAGGCCGTCAAACTCTGCAAGCAGGCCCTGCGGGTCGAGCTGACCGGCGGTCTGCACGCCGCCGGGCAGGATCGCTCCACGGCCGAAGCGGCTGCCCGTGAGCCGTGAGCGCAGCTGCTGCACCGTCTCCTTCAGCAGCTGAAAACGCGCCTGGCCGACGTAGAGCGCGGTGGTCTCCGCCTCCTTGGCGATCACGTCAAGATGGCAGGCCATGCGCTCAAGCTCGCACAGCACCGCGCGCCAGCGCTGCGCCTGGGGTGGCGCCTCGATCCCCGCCGCTCGCTCCACCGCCTCAGAGAAGGCGCTTGCATAGGCGCAGCTTGCAACTCCCGCAACCCGCTCGGCGACCGCCACGCTCTGTGCCGGGGTCAGGCCTCGCATGCGCGCCTGGATCCCGCGGTGTTTGAAGAACGGGCGCGTCTGCAGGCGGGACACGTCCTCGCCGCCGGTCTCGATCTGGAACTGGATCGCCTCAAAGACTCCTGAGCGCACCGGACCGAACGGGATTGTGAACACGTCAAGCCCGCTGAGGGTACGGTCAAGCAGGTCGGGGTCGGGGCTCGTCAGCCGCGGAGAAGTCACGGACCGTTCGCCCACCAGGTGCGGGTTGCGCTCCAGCAGCTCGCGCTCCGGCCAGGCGGCGGCCGGCCACCAGTCGCCGAGCTTTAGACCGTCGATCCGGCTGTCAGGGCCGACCGGGGCCTTCAGGAGGATCAGGTCGCCGTGCAGCGCCAGCAGCGCAACCAGCGCCGGCCCGGCGGGCTCGGCGCGATCAGCGAGATCGGCGCGACCGGCGAGTTCAGCTAGAAAGATTGTGATAAAGCGCGCGCCGGCGTCGCGCAGCTCGCCGAGCGTCGCCCGGAAGTCCGTCATCTCCACCGTCCTGCGGATCGCCTCGGCGGCGTTCATGGGCGCTGCACCTCCAGCACGTGGCGGGCGCTGACGAGCAGGTCGCTGAGATCCCCGGGCAGATGGACACCCAGCGCGACAACGACGCACAAGCAGCCGGCCATGCCTATGAGCATCCAGGCGCTGCGCTCACGGACGCTCGCCTCGGCACCGGTGAGGGTGGCGCCTGCCAGGGTGTCGCCACCGCCGCCGTCGACAGGGCCGCCGGTCAGGGTCGCGCCTACCAGGGTGCCGCCACCGCTTCCGCTGCCAAGTGGACCGCCGGCCAGCGGGCCGGCGGTGGCGCCTGCCGTTAGCACGTCGCGGCCGAGCACCATGGCGCCGGTGTGCCAGATCACTCCGAAGAACGCGAGGTTGACGAACACGATCAGCAGCACCACGCCCACGTACTGGGGCTCGGAGAACCCGCCGACGACGATCTCAAACTCGCTGCGAAACACGCCGGAGAGCGGCAGCCCTGACAGCGCGAGCGCCGCCGCCAAAAACATCGGCCCGGTGAACGGCATCCGGCGCCCGGCGTCTGAGACCTGCTCGATCTGCTTGGTGTTATAACCGCGCAGCAGCGAGCCGCTTGATAAGAAAGCGAGTCCCTTGGCTGAAGCGTGGGTGATCACGTGCAACAGCGCGCCGGCGACCGCCAGTGGCGCGCCGAACCCGATGCCGAGGGCGATGATGCCCATGTGCTCGATCGAGGAGTAGGCGAGCAGGCGCTTGAAGTTGTCCTGACGCAACACAAAGAAGCTCGCGGCGATCAGGGAGATCGCTCCAAACACGATGAGCACGTGCTCGGCGAAGCTGGCCTCGCCGTTGGCAACGGCCACCTGGAAAAACCGCAGCATCGCGTACAACGCTGCTGACAGAAGCGCCCCTGACAGCATCGCTGAGACGGGCGCGGGCGCCTCGCTGTGTGCGTCCGGCAGCCAGGTGTGTGTGGGCACAAACCCGGCCTTCGTCCCAAACCCGACAGCGGAGAGCACGAACGCGAGCTCAACCGCGTCATGGGAGAGGCTGTGCGCATGGCCGATGAGCCTGGTGAACCTCGGCATGTAGGCGCTGCCGAGCACGTGTGTGCCGCTCGCGTAAAGGATGATGACCGCCAGCAGGGCGATCCCAAGGCCGCTTGAGGCGATCAGCACGTACTTCCACGCGGCCTCCAAGGCGGCGTCGGTACGGTCGATCGCGACCAGCAGCGCGGACACGATCGTGGTCAGCTCGACCGCCACCCACAGCGTGCCGAAGTCAGCGGCGAGCGGCACCAGCAGCATCACCGCGCCGAACAGGTTCAGGAGCGCGAAGTACCGGCGCGCAAAGCCGATGAAGCCCCGGCTGTTGTGCTCAACGCCCAGGTAGCCGACCGAGAACACGCACGCCATCGAGTACACCAGCGCGGTGCCGAGCAAAAAGACGGCCCCCAGCGGATCGATGCGCAGCCAGCCGCCGGCGGCGTTCAGCACGCGGCCGTGGTCCACCTCAAGGCCGATCAGGATCGCCAATCCGAGCGTCACGATGCCCGCGGTGACGCTCAATGCTGAGGCGACGCGCCAGCTTGAGCGCAGGCTCACCAGCGTTGCCAGCAGCGGCGCCCCCAGGATCGTGTACAGCGCCCAGCTCATCCTGCCAGCCTGTTGAGTTCGTCGGTTCGCACGGCCGTGCGTTGGATCGCCAGATACTGGACGAGCACCACGAACACCAGCACACCGACCAGCACGTCAAAAAGCAGAAGCAGCGCGAGGATGATCGGCAGCCCCGGGGCGATCACCAGGCTGGCCACGGTGACCGCGTTCTCAAGCGCCAGAAAGCCGACAACCTGTGAGGGCGCATAGGGCCGCAGGATCATCAGCAAAAAAGCGGTGAGCATGCCGCCGACCGCGATCGGCAAAGCTGACAGTGGCAGCGCCGCCTCGGTGCCAAGGTGCACGGGGCGCAGGGCGATGAACGCTACGCCAGACAGCATGATCGCCATCAGGATGCTGCTTGGCGCTCTGATCAGCGAGGGTACTCGCGGCTCCGCGTCAAGCCGGCGCACGATGTAGCGCAGACCCAGCGGGAACAGCAGCGCCTTGAGCGCGATCGTGACCGCTGCCAGAGCGTAGAGCGAGCTGCCGCCACGGCCGGTGGCGGCCGTGATGACAGCCAGGGCCGCCACCAGCGTTGACCCGAGCGAGTACAGCCGCAGCTGCTCCCACACTTCATGGGAGCGCAGCAGCCCGAACTCCAAGAGCAGCACGGTCACGGCCGTGATCGTCGACGCTGCGCCAAACAGGGTGAGATGGAGATCCCCGTAGGCGGGCTCAAACAAAAAGATCACAACCGCCAGCACCGCGAACATGAAGCTTGCGACGCTGAACTCGGGGATCTTGTACAGGCGCAGCTTGGCGAAGCTGGACTCAACCACGACGATCGCGGCGCCAACCGCGAGCGCCTTGACGACGAGCAGCCCGATCGCGATAAGCAGCGCCCCCAGGCTCGTGCTCGTGCTGCCGGTGTGGGTCGGCGCCGCCATCCCCCACGGCACGACGAGCACGTTCATCAGCACCGTGAAGAGGATCATCTGCTTGACGGCGGAGCCCCAGCGCAGGAACGCCAGGCCGGGGCCTGAGTGCTCGGTTACGCGTGCCTCCTCGATCTGGCCGAACTCAAGCGTGCCGCCATGGTTTTCAACGGGGATCCTGCCGGTTTCGCCCAGTACCAGCATGAAAAAGGCGGCGATCATCAGCAGATGGCTGGGCCTGAACACCTGTACGGCGGAGGAGCGGATCGCCGCCCCGAACGCGTAGGGCAGGTCGGTGTGGCTGACCAGCGCCAGCACGAAGGTCACAAAGATCAGGGTCGGCTCGTTGAAGGCGCCGAAGCTGCGCAGGCGGCTTGAGCCAAGCTGGGCGTAGGGGCTGCCGCTGTCCACGGCCGCGACCGAGACGATGAAGCTGGCGAGCGCGAGGATCATGCCGACGCCGAAGAAGTCGGCCATCCATCCCAGCGGCAGCCCGAAGGTGGTCAGCACGGGGATCAACAGCGGCACGGTCGCGTAGGCGGCGAAGCTCACGTACGGCGCGACGCGGAACAGCGGACCGGCGGGCTCCGGCAGCACCGTCTCCTTCTGCAGCAGCTTGAGAATGTCGTAGTAAGGCTGCAGGATCCGCGGCCCGTGGCGTTGCTGAATGATCGCCTCGGCGCGCGCGATGACCCCGGTGATCAGCGGCGCCACCACGAGGATGACCAGCACCTGCAGCACCTGTATTGCCCAGTCGGGGACGGCGGGCATCCGCTTAAACTTGCTCCTTTCGCATCATCTCGGGGATGGCCGGTTGGCGAAAGGAGTCGTCAGCCCTTTTGTGTGCTGGGCGGTTCGGGGGTCTTTGCGGCTGTGTGGCGTGCCGACCCCTCGTCAGGGCTCCATCTGACTGCGGGCGACTGTAGCAAACAACCCGCTGTCACTCGGCGGTTGGCAGGTGAGGCTGCGGGTCCGGTCAGGGGGGGCCGTGGTCAGCGGGCCACGGTGCGTCTGGGCACTTGACAGAAAGAAGCGCAGCCTGTCGGTGACCGGTCAGCCGTGGTGCGTGGGGTGGGCGGCGTCACCGTTTGTCACAGAATTGGCACAGGTCGGCGTTGTCTTGGCGCCGGTCTCCGGCGATGATCTGGCGGTGATCTGGCGGTGACGCGCAACAACCTGAGATCAGCTGCCTCTGTGTCGTCCGCTTTGCCCGCTTTGCCCGCCGTGCCCGCTTTGCCCGCTGCGCCCGGCCCGCCTGCCGCGCCCGACCCGCCCGCGCCTCCCGTGTTACCCGACCCGCCTGCCGAGCCTGACCCGTCCAGTCCGCCCGTGTCGCCCGATCCGCCTGCCGCGCCCGACCAACCTGCCGCGGCCGTGTCGCCCGATCCGCCTGCCGCGCCCGCTGAGCCCGGCTCGCCCGTGTCGCCCGATCCGCCCAGTCCACCCTTTAGCAACGCGGGGAAGGAAATATCCCGCCACGGGATATTTCCTTCCCCGCGTGTGGGGCCGGCCCTGCGTGTGGCGTCTTCCCGAGTTGCGACGTCTTCCGCGCGCATGGCCAGAGACCTCGCTCTCACCCGGGCGCTACGCGGCAACCACGGCGTGATCACGCTGGCGGACCTGCGGCGCATCGGCTACACGAACCGTCAGGTCGACGGTTTGGTGGAGCACGGTGACCTGCAACGGTTGCACCATGGTGTGTACGGTGACGGCCGGACGGCGCTTACGGATCTGGGTCGTCTGCGTGCCGCGCTGCTGGCGGTCGGCGCCGGAGCCTGGATGTCCGGCGCCTCCGCCGCGGTGGTCTGGGGGATGGTGGCGGGGGTGCCGGCCCGGATCGATGTACGCGTATATGCGCAGCACACGCCCGGGCACCCGGGCCTGCGCGTCTCTCGCACCACGCGCCGGCCGCACCGGTCAGAGGTTCGCACGCGCAGAGGGTTGCGCGTCAGCTCGGTACCGCGTCTGCTGATCGAGTCTGCCGCTGCTGGTGCAGATCCGGAGCAGCTGCACCAGCTGATCGAGCATGCCGTGAGACGTAGCCTGCTGGACATTCCTGATCTTGCAGCTACGTTGCAGCGCAATCGCGGCGTGCCTGGCGCACGTCTGGTGCAGAGCGTTTGCGCCGCGTACCTGCCGCACCGGGATCGCAAGTCGTCGCTTGAGCGCGCCTTTGACCGCTGGCTGGCAAGCCACCCTGAGCTGCCGCCTCCGCAGCGCAACATCCGGATGGGTCCCTGGGAGATTGATTGCTACTGGCCTGCGCACGGGCTCGCGCTGGAGCTTGACGGGCGCCCATACCACACGGTCATCGCTGACATTGAGCGTGACCGGCGCAAGGACGCCTGGCTGCAGGCCCACAGTAAGCGCATCATCCGTGTCACGGATGCGCGCTTCCAGGTCGATAAGGCTGGCATCCACCGTGACCTGGTGCGGCTCCTGGCGCGGGCCGCCGGCGTGTCAGGCACGTCGGCGCTACAGCGTTGAGGGTCGCGCCAACTAGGAATGTGGTTTTCGGGCGGCTTTTCCGTAACACCCTCAAGTAATACTTGACGGTATGGGCCTTGGGATAACGCCCTGTCTGGCGGATCTGTTCGCGACAACGAAGAGCTTTTGTGAGGGCCGGGTGTCTGCGGACTCGATCTACGGCTTGTTGCACCGTCAGTGCTTTGAGTTGTTCGGCGATGTGATGGGTGCTGACTTGTTCTGTGATGTCGGCCGGTGGTCGGTGCCGCCGATGATCGTTGCGGTCGTGATGGTGTTGGGGCGGTTGGAGGGGCGTTCTGATTGGGAGACGGTTGACCGGTTCGCCTATGACCTGCGCTGGGAATACGCGTGCGGCGGCCTTGATTTCGACTATCCCGGGTTCGTGCACACGGTGCTTGTGCGTGATGCTGAGTACCGGTCTTCTGACAAGCCGGTGTGTGACTGGGAGGACCGGATCGCGAGGGAGCGGCTTGTTGACGCGCTTGATACCGACGCCAAGGCGTTGTTGGGAGTGCTTGACGGGTGGGAGTTCGAGCCTGGGCTGGAGCAGGCCGGTGAGCTGCTGGCGACCACCGTCGGCCAGGACCTGCGGCAGGACAGCGACGGGGTGTTCCGGATCGTGCGCGGGGTCGCCAAGGACCGGGCGATCTCGACTGTTGACCCGGACGCCCGGCATGGTCATAAGACCGCAGCCCGCTCGTTTGATGGTTACAAGGGGCATGGCGCGATCGACCCGGACATCGAGATGATGCTCGCCACGCAGCTGACCGCTGGGAATGCCAGTGATGGCAGCGTCGCGGAGGCTCTTCTGGCCCAGGACCTCCCCGGCGAGACCGTCGAGACCGTCGAGACCGCCGAGACCGCCGAGACCGTCGAGACCGTCGAGACCGTCGAGACCGTCGAGACCGTCGAGACGAGTATCGAGGAGCCGCTACAGGTCTTTGGCGATAGTGCCTATGGGGCACCAGCCGGCTGCTGGAAACCTTCGAGCAGGCCGGGGTCCAGGCGTTCTGCAAAACCCAGGCCCCGGGCACCGGGTGGCCGGTTCCCGAAATCAGATTTCACGATCGACTCAGACTGCGGCACGGTTTGTTGTCAGGCCGGTCACACCGTCATGCTGCGCAAGCTCAAAAGCGGCCAGGCCGCCAGGTTCGGGAGACTCTGCGCCGGCTGTCCGTTGGCCGATCAGTGCACCGCCAGCCGCAATGGACGCACAGCACAAGCTAGAGACACGCTCCACAGAAGCCCAGACCGTTTCCGCCGGCCGAGAACGTTATCTACCGCCAAACTGACGCCAACGCCCCGTATTCCGTGCGCAGCAGAAGGCCGCGCAGCGGCCGGTCTTCGTCGGAGACAACACCAGGGAGAGCACCGCTCTCCCTCCTTCCAAAGCGTGCTCGACATCAGCCTCCTTGACCAGTTTTTAGGGCGCAAGCCCCTTTCGTGAGGGTGGGGTCAAGCTTGTC
>JBMFHK010000080.1:0-12234 GCA_049976865.1 Solirubrobacteraceae bacterium
GGCGGGTCGCCGCGCAGCGCCACTATGTGGCGCACGCCGGCGTGCCAGTAGCGCTCGAGCTGGGCGTCGGTCTGCTGACGCGAGCGGCCCACGCAGGTGATGTGGCCGGCGGCCGGCGGCCACCCGGCTGCATTGAGCCGTTCGAGCACGCCGAGCGTGGCGTCGATGCTGCCGCCGCCGGCCCCGCAGGTGACCGACACGAAGGCGGGCGCAAGCGGCGTCAGTCGCCCGAGCGTCTGCCAGAGGGTGTGCTCGCCGGCCTCGGTGCGCGCCGGGAAGACCTCAAAGGAGATGCGGGCCATCAGGTGCCTACCTCCTCCGCGATCCGCAGCAGCCACAGCTTGACGGTCAGGCGTTTGCCGTCGCCGTTGCCACCGGGCGGCAACGCGCGCTCCTGCTCGACGCGGAGCCCGGCGTCGGCTGCCCAGCCGGCCAGCTCGCCGGTTGAGACACCCAGCCGACGGTGGCCGTGCAGCGACCGCAGCTCCTCCAGGTCGTGCGCGTCGAAGTCGGCCACCAGCAGCCTGCCGCCGGGGCGCAGCAGGCGTGCGGCGTCGGCCAGCGCGCTGCCGGGCGCGTCCAGCAGGCGCAGGACGTGGTGCATTACGGCCACATCGAAGCTGGCCGGCTCAAACGGCGGGCGGTGCAGGTCGCCGTGGCGCACGGTCGCCCCGGAGAGCTGCGCCTCGCTGAGCGTCGCGCGGGCCAGGGACAGCATGTCATGGTCGCAGTCCAGCCCGACGCTCTGACTGGTGTGTGGCGCCAGCAGTTCGAGGATCTTGCCGGTGCCGGTGCCGATGTCGAGCAGGCGGCCGATCGGGCCGGTGCTGGTCAACATCTCAAGCAGGGCCGCCTCGACGGCCTCCTCTCCGGCGTAGAGGCCGCGCAGCGCCTCGAGCTCCTCGGCGTGGGCGCTGCGCAGCGCGCTGGCGGCCTGGGTACGGGCCCGACGGACGCGCGCGAGCGCGTCCAGGTCGGCGGTGATATTCGGGTCCGTGGGCGGAGCGAGCGTGGCGATCGCCTGAGCGAGGTCAGCCTCGGCGCTGTCCTCAGCCAGGCGGTAGTAGACGTAGGCGCCCTCGGGCTCGCGCTCGAGGATGCCGGCGTCGACGAGCAGCCGCAGGTGGCGGCTCGTGCGCGGCTGGCTTTGGCCGATCACGCGACTGATCTCCGTCACGGTGAGCTCCTCCTGCGCCAGCAGCGCGATCAGGCGTAGGCGCGTCGGCTCTGCGACGGCGCGCAGCGTGCTCACGAGCTGATCGAACTCGAGCCCGGCGGTGAGCTGGACCTGGTCTTCAACGCTGAGCAGCATGGGGCGGAAGCCTACCACATGCGCTCGCGCATATAAAGATATGTGCATATCACCTTGTGTGCTGGCTGGGTGTGAATCTCGCTCACGGCGGTGCTTTGCGGTCGCGGTGATGCACCTGGGCATGCTCGATAACTGGGTAGCGAAAGCGAGGGCCGCAGCCCGCGAGGTCACCCAGCGCCCAGCCGTGTAAGCGTCAACCGGCGAGGATCGTCGCCGAAGTTCCACGACGATCCGGGCGGCCTGGCCTCGCATTCCTCTACTGGCGAGCATCCCGGCCACGTCCACGAGAGACTCGCTTTGAGCGGAAGTGGCGCGCTGGATAATTGGTGACCGCAGGTCCAAGAGTTTGTGCTACAAATAGCACATGACTAGTGTTGGTGTTCGGGAATTGCGGCAGCGAGCGAGCGAGCTTCTGCGGCTGGTTGAGAGTGGCGAGAGCATCGAGATCACCGATCATGGGCGACCGGTCGCGATGTTGGGGCCGTTACCGGAGGATCCGCTTGAGCGGCTGAGGGCCTCAGGCGATCTCCAAAAAGCCGAAGGGGACCTCTCGGATCTGCCTGAGCCGCTGCCGTCACGTCCTGGGTCTGAGGCTCCGTCGTCGGTGCTCGCGCGACTGCGGCGTGATGAGCGCTGATCAGCGACTGACCTACCTGGACTCCTCGGCGATCGTCAAGCTCGTTATCCGGGAACCAGAGTCAGCCGCACTTCGACGTTACCTGTCGAGACGCCAGCCGCTGGTCAGCAGCGCGCTGGCGCGCGCAGAGGTCGCGCGAGCGCTGCTATCTAACGGACCCGAGGCTCTGGCGCGGGGCGAAGAGGTTCTGCGGCGCATCCAGCTTCTCCGGGTCAGTGATCGCGTCCTCTACGAAGCCGGTCGCTTGGAGCCGCCGGAGCTGCGCTCGCTTCACGCTATCCACCTCGCCAGTGCCCACCAGCTAGGAGGGTCGGTGCGCCAGATCGTCACCTACGACGATCGCATGGCTGACGCAGCCCGCGCGCTCGGCTGGACCGTCGTCGCCCCAAGCTGATCGGCGGCAGCCAGCTGTGTGACCGTCGGCTCGGCGGGTAGGCCCAAAGGAGCCGGAAGACCTACCGATCCCGGAGCAGGTTCCATCCGCTGTGTCTGTCGTGTCGCCCAGCCGGCCCTTTAGCAGAGCGGGGAAGGAAATATCCCGCCACGGGATATTTCCTTCCCCGCGTGTGCCGTCGTCCTCACCTGTGGTCTTCTCGGCGCTGAAGCATCGTCGTGTTCTGCGCTGTCAGCTCTCACGGCAGGTGGAGCGCCGAACGGCATCCGATCGCGGTTTTGGGCGCGCCGGGTTCGCTTGGAGGCGTCCGTGTTGTTTGCGGGTTCGCATCAGTTTGCAACTCGCGCCGGCCCGCCATTAGCGGTGGGCGGGCGGGCCGCCCACCGTCTCACTCGCAGCGCCGCGAGTGGTGACGTGGTAGGCGGCCACACCAACCAAGAAATGACAACTGAAGGCTGGCCTGTACCGGCGCGCCGACGAAGTTGACCACGCTGGAGACGTCCCTGATCCCGGCCTTGGTGAGCCCTATGTGCGGGTGCTCACGCTGCATCCGGGAGCCTCCGCACCTCTGGGATGTACGGCGTGTCAGAAACGGTGGCGGGACAGCCTGTCTGGGCTCGCGTCGCCGTGGCGCGCGTTGAGATCTGGCGCTGTTCAAGTGGCTCGCAGCAGATAGGGCAGATGGTTGGCAGTCGGCCGGTCGCTCGCACGTTGACCCAGAACCACTGGCTTTTGTCAAACCAGGTGTTACCGCACCGGCTGCATTCCACATGCCACTCGCCGCTCGGTTCCCAGGGTGCAAGGGCAACGACTTCCGTGCCGTGCCACACGCGGCTGAAACCGATGGCCTTCGCCCAGGCCGGGATGCTGTCAAAGCCGCGGGCCATGTCGACTCCGCGGAACGCGTCATGGACGGTCAGGTCAGTAGCGAGCGTTGCGCCGTCATCGGTACGCGTCTCTATCGCCAGGTCGAAGATGCCAAGCAGCCGCTCGGAACGGAAGTCACACGCCAAAGGACCGGACGGCTGAAGCATGCCGCGCTCCCAGGGCACCGCAACGATGCGGCCGTCAAGCGAGACCGTGGCGCGAACGTCAGGTGCAGGAAGAAAACCATTGGAATCACGCATGCCGATTAGGTCAGGTCAACCGGTCCATTCCTGACAAGTCAGGCCAGAGATTGGCCAGCGCTGGCAAACGGCCGCCGCTCACGCGCTCCGCCAGCTGATCTGGTGCAAAAGCGCGGCTGCTTCGCTGTCAGTCAGACCGCGAGCCGCGCGGATCGCGCCAAGAGACACCAGGATTGAACGACGCAGGAGTGTTCGATCCTCTTTGGTGTTTGGCGCTCGCTGCGCTCTTTGCGCAAGCACTGTGAGTTGGTGGCGCGTCTGTACTTGAGCAGCGGGATTCTCGCCGGCTATCCAGTCACAGACAAGCGACACCGGCTTTTCGGAGAGCGCCAGAACCTTGACGGCGTTGGAGAGCTCCTCTTCGTCTCTTCCAAGGAACGCAAGTGTCAGCGCTTGCGCCCCCGGGAAGTGCAAGGCATCAAGTGCGTGGTCGTCGGCTAGCACGATCACGGGGAGTTCCTCAGTCACGCCGAGGTGCTCGGAGACGGCGAGGACGTGTCGCTGTAAAAGGCCGCTCTCAATCAGACGAACCATGATCGCCCGGCTAGCCTCGCTCTCAAACGCCCCGATGATCGCGTCGGCGCAGGCGCCAAGGAACGCGAGGTCATACGGGTCTGTTGAAGTGGACGTGAGGGTGCTCACCGGTGGCCACACCGTCCGAAAGCCGTCCCGCGTCGCCGGGTGATCGAGCCTGAGCATCTGGGCCCGCCATCCCCTGACCCACATCAATCAGCGAGGAGCCGCCGGATCACCTCGCTGTGCAGTGGGTTAAGCGTCTTCAGTATCTGGTCGATCACGATGTGAAGCTCGCTTGCCCCGTAGTCGCCGTCGACCGCGGCCTCGGGTCCGCCATACGGCAAGCCGTCCTCACCGTCGTGCTCGCTGGACAGCGGGACGGTCCTGCGCCTCTCGATCTTGCGAACGTAGTCGGCCGCCCGGCAATCTGTGATCGTGTTCAGCCACGCCTTGAACTGTCCGATCGCGGCTCCGTCAAAAGCTGACGCTACCGCGGAGACGAGGATATCCTCCGCGAGGATCATCAAGATCGCCGCGCGCCAGCGCCGGGTGGTTCAGTCGCAGCCTTAACAGCACTTTCCGCTCGTAGCCGCAGACCAGAAACATGAGCGCCCTCCGGCCAGCGCCCGGCGCCCCAGCCACGCGAGCCTGCCGCATGTAGTCAATGAGCTGCTCATCGCTGAGCTGCTGGAGGGCATCGTCTGAAAGTTGTCTAAAGCTCACCGTTTACGGCAAAGCCTAAAAGTCGGTCGCACAGTCCGAAGTCTGACAGCGTCGGCAGCCATATTCGCGAGCTGCGCGGCCGTGGGATGCACCGCCAGGCGTCCACGACCGGGTGAGAGCCGCGATCGAAGGAGGAAGCGAGCTTGTGTGGCACGCCGATGATGTCACCGGGGCCGGTTAGGATCGCAGCATGTTGATTTCAACGATGAACGATCTGCCGGGCTATGAAGTCACCGAGGTGCTGGGCGAGGTCTTCGGGTTGATGGTCCGTAGCCGGAACCTCGGTTCGCAGCTGGGCGCAGGGTTGAAGTCCCTGGCCGGCGGCGAACTGAAAGGCATGACCAAGAACCTGGTTGACAGTCGCAGCGAGGTGCAGGCGCGAATGGTCGCCGAAGCTGAGGCAAAGGGTGCCGACGCGGTTCTGGCGATGCGCTTTGACACCTCGGAGATGGGCACCAACTGGACGGAGGTCTGTGCTTACGGAACCGCGGTCAGAGTTCGCAAACTCTGAACAGGCGCCGTGCGTCGCCCGTGCCTGCAACTGAGGGCGGGTCGGTCGCAACCGGGCTGATCTAGTTCGCGGCCATCGAAGCAGATGAACGAAAACATGAGAGCAGACTGCCAGTTCTCGCTGGCGATCCACGGTGGCGCTGGGGCCCTGAGTCCGTCAAGCCTCACCCCCGAGCTTGAGGCGGGCTATCGGACGGGTCTGGCCGCCGCACTGACCGCGGGGTGGCGGCTTCTCGTCGGCGGCGGCAGCGCCGTTGGCGCGGTCACGCAGGCCGTTGTGGTGCTTGAGGACAACCCGCTGTTTAACGCGGGACGCGGCGCCGTCTTCACGTCGTCCGGAGAGGTGCAACTGGACGCGGCGGTCATGGACGGTCTGGACCGGTCCGCCGGTGCCGTGGCCGCAGTCGTAGGGCCACGTAATCCGGTGCTCGCCGCTCGAGCGGTGATGGAGCACTCCGATGCGGTCCTGCTGGCGGGCGAGGGAGCGGTGAGCTTCTGCCGGGCTCAGGGCATCGCGTTCGAGAACCCTGACTACTTCTACACGGAGCGGCGTTGGGAGGCGTTGCGGCGTGAATTGCAACGGCGCGAGCGCGGCGGCCCCGATGACCGTGACGACGCCGATCGACACGGAACCGTTGGCGCTGTGGCGCGTGACTGTCACGGCAATCTGGCTGCGGCGACCTCGACCGGTGGGCTGACGGCGAAGGCTCCCGGCCGTGTCGGTGACTCTCCTGTATTTGGAGCAGGAACGTGGGCGGAGAACGGAACTTGTGCGATCTCGGCGACAGGTGCCGGAGAGGTATTCATCCGCTACGGAGCCGCGCACGAGATCGCCGCGCGGGTGCGGATCGGCGGACAAACACTGGCGAAGGCCGCTGAGGACGTGGTTGCCGAACTGTTAGAGGCTTCCGGCGACGGAGGGCTGGTGGCAGTCGACGCGACTGGCAGGGTCGCGATGCCGTTCAACTGCCAAGGCATGTATCGCGGCGTGATCGGTGCGGACGGGATTGCGCGAACGGCTATTTATCGCGAGGGGTTGACAATCATCGCGCGGAGCGCTCCCGCCGGGCGTTGACGGTTCAGGCCGCTTGCGTTTGCCGTTGTCCCGTGGCGCCGTTGCCAGTTTGCTGGACGGCGCGCGGTGTTCTTGAGTTCAGCCTGGCGGCGGGCTTTGGAGCTGCGAGGTCCTTTCCGGAGCCTGGATACTGAAAGTGGTAAAACGCGCGCCGTCGGGTGACTGGGGTTTTTTGAAGGGAGAGATTGCGATGCGTGCTTGGCGGATTGTGGTGGCCATTTGCGCGGCTGTTGTGGCGCTTTTGCTGCCGGCTAGCGCGTCGGCGGCGGGGTCCCGGACGCTGCCGGGGTTATACAAGTTGACGGTTTCGCTGGCGGGTTCAGGGTCGGGGTCTGTGTCCAGCAACCCGGCGGGGATCAGCTGTAGTAGTGGTGGTGGTAGCGAGCTGTGTTCTGGGTGGTTTGACCAGGACTCGACAGTGACGTTGACTGAGACGTCGGCCTCAGGGTCTGTGTTTGCGGGCTGGTCTGGCGGCGGGTGCTCAGGCGCGTCTAGCACGTGCACGGTGTTGATGGGTGCGCCTGAGTCGGTGTCCGCGAGGTTTATCCCGGCCTACACGCTGGCCGTGTCGTTGGCTGGGTCGGGGTCGGGGTCTGTGTCCAGCAACCCGGCGGGGATCAGCTGTAGTGCGGGTAGTGGGACGTGTTCTGCGCCGTTTGCCCAGGACTCGACAGTGACGTTGACTGAGACGTCGGCCTCAGGGTCTGTGTTTGCGGGCTGGTCTGGCGGCGGGTGCTCAGGCGCGTCTAGCACGTGCACGGTGTTGATGGGTGCGCCTGAGTCGGTGTCCGCGACGTTTGATCTGGCCACACCGCTGATCTCGCCGTCTCCGGTTGGTGTGGGGGTGGCTGGTGTTGGCCGGGTTGTGGGCGGGGCTGTGAGAGTGCCGGTTTCCTGCCGGGGTTCTGGCCAGCAGGCGTGTTCGGTTATGGTGAGCTTGCACGTCACAGAGACTTTTCGTGCCGGCAGACTGGTTGGGGTTGCGGCGCGTGCTGGCCACGTGAGGCTGGTGCACCGGCTGGTGAGCGTTGGTGTGGCGCCTATGCGCCTGGCGGGCGGTGAGCGTAAGGTGCTGGTAGTGCGGTTGAACGCTACCGGGGAGCGGTTGTTGCGCGCGCGCAGGATGTTGCCTGCCGAGCTTACGGTCAGGCAGGGTTCCCGGACGCTTAGGCGCCAGCGGCTTGTGTTGCGTCTGCGCAAACGCAAAGCAAACGCGAGCGTCTGACAGGGGGCGGTTAGCGGGTCGTTTTAGCTGATCGTCTCGGCGGCAGCCAGCTGTGTGACCCTCGGCTCGGCGAGCAGGCCCAAAGCAGCCGGAAGATCTACCGATCCCGGAGCAGGTTCCATCCGCTGTGTCTGTCGTGTCGCCCAGCCGGCCCTTTAGCAGAGCGGGGAAGGAAATATCCCGCCACGGGATATTTCCTTCCCCGCGTGTGCCGTCGTCCTCACCTGTGGTCTTCTCGGCGCTGGAGCATCGTCGTGTTCTGCGCTGTCAGCTCTTACGGCAGGTGGAGCGGCGAACGGCATCCGATCGCGGTTTTGGGCGCGTCGGGTTCGCTTGGAGTCGCCCGTGTTCTTTGCGGGTTCGCATCTCAGACGGCCGTGCAACAGCCGTCCTGGTTTTCACCACCCACCAAACAGACTTGGTCGGACAGACCCCCAGCGAGTCCCGCGGTTTGTGCCGGTTGCGTGCAATCAGCGTTGTGCTTGCGCATGGCGCGCGCCTGCTGCGCGAGACTCGCGGCGGCATGAGGCTGGTCTCACCGTCGGCGAACCGATGGCTGCAGTGTGTGATCGCCGTAACTTGTGTCGGCGGGGTTGAGGTTGACACCCGGCTTGACGGTCGCGTCGATGCGGTCAAGGGTCGCTGAGTCAAGGGTGATGTCGGCTGCCGGGAGCTGGCTGGCCAGCTGTTGCATGGTGCGTGGCCCGATGATCGCTGAGGTCACCGCCGGATGGTTGAGAACAAAGGCTATCGCCATCTCGATCATCGACACTCCCGCTTGAGCGGCCACCTGCTGAAGCTGCTCTATGGCCCGCAGCTTCTGCTGGTTCTCCGCCAGCGACATGTCAAAGCGCGCGGCAAGGCGCTGGCGTGCCGGGGAGGTAGGTGAGCTGTCGGCTCCCCAGCTACCTGACAGCCATCCACCGGCAAGCGGGCTGTAGCTGAGGATCCCCATCCCGTGGCGCTGGGCGGTGGGCAGCACGTCAAGCTCGATCCCGCGCACCAGCAGTGAGTAAGGTGGCTGTTCTGTGCGGAAACGCTCAAGGTTGCGGGACCGCGCGGTCCACTGTGCTTCAACGAGCTCACCGGCGGAGTAAGACGACGAGCCGATGTAACGAACCTTGCCCTGCCTTACAAGGTCTGTCAGCGCGCCGAGCGTTTCCTCAACATCGACCCGCGGATCGGGTCGATGCACCTGGTAGAGGTCGATCCAGTCAGTGCCGAGCCGCCTGAGCGAGTTCTCAACCTCGGTGATGATCCATCGGCGTGAACCGCCACGCTGGTTGGGATCGTCGCCCATCGGCACAAAGAACTTTGTGGCCAGCACGACGTTGTCGCGACGGCCCTTCAACGCCTTGCCCAGAATCTCTTCCGACTCGCCCGCCGAATAGATGTCAGCGGTGTCCACGAAGTTGATGCCGGCATCCAGCGCTGCGTGGATGATCCGAACCGAGTCGTCGTGGTCTGTGTTGCCCCAGCTACCAAACATCATGGTCCCAAGGCATAGCTTGGAAACCTGCACGCCGGTGCGTCCGAGTGGACGGTAGTCCATCAGCAACCTCCTTGCTCAGGCCGCGGAGATCCCACGACCAACCGTTTGAGTGTCATGTTGCGGCCACGGTCTGCTGACCGCCTGGCGGGTGCGCGGGAGGCCCGGTGCGGCCGGTAAACCGCGCTGGCCGCCTCACGGTCTCTGGCATTGCATGCGTCAAGGATGAAGCGATGCTCGTCTGGCAACCAGGACGCAGGTGCGCGGCCAAAATGCCGCTGACGGTGAGGCGCCATCCACCGGCTGTAGTCCTGCTCGTTGGCGAAGTGGGTCATCTCAGCCATGTGACCCTCCAACCGCGTGATGTCCTCGGAGTTCATCAGCGGCAGCGACAGACGCACCATCTCAGCTTCCCAGGTTACGCCGATCACACACAGCGACTCCAGATCACGGGCGGTCATCCCCGCGACTTTCACACGACGGTTCGGTGCGCTCTCAACCAGTCCCTCCACTCGCAGCAGCCCGGAGTTCGTGCAGGTGACGCTGACCACGGCCCAGAACGTGCAGGCCGGCAAGCCGGGTGGTTGACGTTCCGGGCCCCAGGTTAGGATCAGTTGTGTGGATGCCACATCTGTCAGACCGGTGCCGATCGCACAGACGCGAGCGTTGCGCCAGGCTGTCCTCAGGCCCGAGGACACGTTTGAGCAGCTGGCCTTGCATGAGTCCAAAGACGCCTTTGCGGTCGGCGCGTTCTATGCCCAGCAGCTGATTGCGGTTGGTTTCATCGCACCGGACGGCGAGCCGGGCGGGTGGCGCCTGCGCGGCATGGCAACGGCTCCGCACGCACGTCGTGCCGGCACTGGGACGCTCGTGCTACACGCGCTGCTGAGTCATGCTCGCGCACACGGCGCGGGGCGAATCTGGTGTAACGCGCGCACGCCCGCTCGCGTGTTCTACGAGCGAGCCGGGTTCCGCGCTGTCTCCGACGTTTTTGAAATCCCCGGTATCGGTCCGCACGTCGTCATGGAGCTGACTGACACGGCCGTCTAGCCTAGCCACAGGCAGGCTGGTGAGCAGCCGCGTGGACCCCGGGGGCTGGCTGCCGGCACCGTGACCCAGAGTCGGCTAGCCTCCTGGCAAGGAGAGCCGGGAAGTCTGGTCGGCAGCAAGCGTACGTGGGTCTGCGCAGGAGGTGCGTGACGCAACCTGGAGCTTTCATGTCGATCGGGCGCTGTTCAGCAGCGCAGCTGGTGTGGGTCCCCAAGGTCAGGGCTCGCCACCATGGCTGACCCGCTGCTGGTGGCGTTGTTTGCGGTCGCTGCCGCAACGAGCCTGACCGCAAGCTGGTTGCTGGTTTCTCGCCTGGAGCGGATCGGAGCGCGGCTGGGCCTCTCTGAAGCGCTGCTGGGCATGCTTGCGGCTCTGGCCGGCGACGGTCCGGAGATCACCTCGGCTGTCACGGCGCTGCTCGGTGGCCACGCGCGGATCGGCGCCGGGGTGGTGTTTGGCTCAAACGTGTTCAACCTCGCGGCGCTGCTCGGTCTGGGCGCGGTCGTGTCTGGTTATGTTGCGCTGCACCGCCGCGTGGTGCTGTTTGAGGGCCTGACGGCTCTCCTGATCGCCGGGATCGGAGCAAGCGTCGTGATAACCGGTGTTCCTGTGACGGTCGGTGTTCTGCTGGGGTTGGCGGTGTTCATCCCCTACGCCACGATCTCCGCCAGCCCGAAGCGCGGCAGACTTGCACGACGCTGGCGAGAGTGGCTTGCGGAGGCCGTCTCGCAGGAGCAGGCGGAGCTTCATGGTGCTCTTGACACGAGTCCCGCGCGACTTGGTGACGTTATGGTTGCCGCCGGCGCTCTGACGGTGGTGATCGGTGCGAGCATCGCCATGGAGCAGGCGGCGTTCACCTTCGGTGCCCGCCACGCCGTTGCGCAGATCGTGACAGGCGGTCTTGTGCTGGCTGTCGTCACAAGTCTTCCCAACGCTGTTTCGGCGATCTATTTGGCGCGACGCGGGCGTGGTGCAGCAACCCTGAGCGCTGCGCTCAACAGCAACACACTGAACGTCCTTGCCGGGCTTCTGATCCCCGCCGCGATTGTCGGCCTTGGTCAGCCTTCCAGCCAGACCACGCTGATCACCGCCTGGTATGGAGGGTTCACTCTGGCGGTTTTGGCGTTGGCGCTGCATGGCCGGGGGTTGCGCCGCATTGCAGGGTCCGTGATCGCAGCAACCTATGTTGGGTTCGTGGTGGTCGTAATCCTTGTCGCCTGACCGGCTCTCCGACAGGGCTCTCCGACAGGGCTCTCTGGGCTATGCAGCGATGACGCGCTCGCTTGCAACGGCAAGCGAGCCGTCAACGTGGATCAGCTCGCCGCTTGAAATTGGCCGCCAGGCCGGGTCGTCATCCATGCATTCACTGGCGACAATCACCACTGGGCGGTCTCGGGCCTGTTCGCTGTGGATCCGTGTCCCGTGACCGCTGCGCTGATCAATGGCCAGCGCTTGGCGGGCACCGGCACCGCCGGGGTGTCTTTCCAGCATGAACAGGGAGTGGGTCTCCGGGTAGCGCAGCGCCCACAGCCCGTCGGCTGTGATCAGCACGAAGTTGATCGACGTTACAGACAGGTGCTCGGCAACCCAGTTCACCGCGCTGCGCATTCCGGCGTCGACATCTCCTGCATGGCGCTGGATCTCACGAGTGATCAGCGCGAAGTAACGCTCGGAGTCGGTATCGCCCTGCACCAGGGCGCGGTAGTCACCCAGCTCCTGGTCCAGTCGCGCAACGTCGTTGATCACGCCATTGTGTGCGAACAGACGATTCTCCATGCGGAACGGATGCGTGTTGGCGACTGTCAGCCCACCGTTGGTCGCCTGGCGCACGTGGGAGATGAACGTGGGTGATCGCAGGTGACGTGCTTCGCTGGCAAAGCGACGGTCCTCAAACGCGGCGATTGGCTGCTTGTCGACGTGTGCGGTCCCGGTCGGGTCGAAGTAACCCACGCCTGTGCCGTCGGCGTTCCTGTGGCTCTGGACCCCGAGACTGTCGGGAGCGTCAAGCAACCAGAAGGTTGCGGCAACCGGTGCTGAGCCTGCGGACATCCCAAACAGCCGACACATGCACCGGACACACTAACGCAGGCGGCGTTCTTTCGGCTTGAGCAGGCCCGCGTTGACTCCAGGGGCGGCGCGCCGGGCCTCGTGTGGTGGCGCGGACCGGCGCCGCGTA
>JBMFHK010000081.1:0-11967 GCA_049976865.1 Solirubrobacteraceae bacterium
CAAACCCGGCCGCTGACACAGCCAGTAAAACCAAACCAGCTGTAAAGCGCCGCCGAGTCCGGTTGCGGGCAGCGGCGCTCAACACCAGCCCCCGCAACCGGGTCCCTGACACTTCCACAGCGCCCCGGCCCAGATCGCCACCAGATCACAGCCCAAACCAAGCCGCCGACACCTGAACAGTTACCGCCACGGGGGATTTCCTTCCCCGCCTGCGGGGCCCGCCTGCGGGGCCCGTGCCCACAACATCACCCCGACGGGCCGGCGCTCCTGCGGGGCGGGCCGCGGGGACGTGCCAGAGCAGCACTTGGCGCGCACCCGCAGCCGCCTGCTAGCGTTGTTCGGGTGGCCGGCACCGCCGACCACGGGGCAGCTGCTTGTTTTTGCTGCCGGTGGTCGCCTGAAACCGCTTCGGTAGGCGACCGGTCCGGCACGGTTCGGGTCAGCCACCGCCTCCCGAACTATGGGCGACGCGTGTTTCGCGCCGCCAAGGAGTATTGAATGTCACAGCAGTCCTTTGCCGAGCTCGGCGTGTCCCGCGCTGTCGTTGATGCGCTCGACGCCCGCGGCGTGACCTTATCTTTCCCCATCCAGCAAGAGGTGTACCGCGACGTCGTTGCCGGCCGTGACGTGCTTGCCCGGTCGCCCACCGGCTCTGGCAAGACACTTGCCTTTGGTGTACCGATGATCGACCGTATAGCCGTCGAGGCTCGTCGCCCAGCAGCGCTGGTCCTCGCCCCCACGCGCGAGCTGGCCGCACAGATCGTGGACGAGCTGCGTCCGCTCGCACACGCAAAAGCGCTGCGGATCACCGCCGTCTACGGCGGCATAGGCCTGCATAAGCAGGCTCAGGCTGCCGCCCGCGCCCACATCGTCGTCGCGACCCCAGGTCGGTTGGAGGATCAGCTGCAGCGGGGCGCGTTCAGTCTGGACCACGTCCGGCTGTTGGTCGTAGACGAGGCCGACCGTATGCTCGACATGGGCTTCCGTCCGGCGCTCGACCGCATCATCGCTGGCTGCCCGGTCAAGCGCCAGACCATGTTTTTCTCGGCGACCCTGGAAGGCGAGGCCGGCCGTGCCGCCACGCGCTACACGGTCGACGCGATCTACCACGAGCAGGGGCCCAGCCAACGGCGAGCCGCTGAAGCGGTGGAGCACCGCTTCGTTGAGATGCCCCACACCTCGCGTCTGGAGGCTCTGCTTCAGCAGCTGCACGCAGAGCGTGATCTTGCGCTCGTGTTTGTCCGTACCAAGCACGGTGCTGACAAGCTGGTGAAACAGCTCGCCGGCGCCGGCGTAGATGCTGTCGCCCTGCACGGCAACAAGACGCAGGCACAACGCGAACGTGCGCTTGCCCAGTTCGGTTCCTACGCCGTGGATACGCTGGTGGCAACTGACATCGCCGCTCGCGGCATCGATGTGACCGGCATCTCACACGTGATCAACTTTGATCCACCCCACGACTCCGAAACCTATGTTCACCGGGTTGGTCGGACAGGCCGGGCGGGCGCCAGCGGGATCGGGGTCACCCTGTGTTCACCTGACCAGCGCCACGACGTGGCCCGCATCGCCAACGAGCTTGGCATTCAGCACGGCCTGACCGGCGGTTCAAGCGTCAGTGTCCACGAGACCCCGCGCAAGGATGGCGGTCGAGCACCCAGGTACCGCGCCCCACGCAGAGGGGCCACACGCCAGGATGGTGCCGCTCGCAGGTCTCGCTCAACACGAGCGGCTTAACGCCAGCGCCTCACACCGCCAGCGCCCTGAGCAGCGTGGCGATGGCCGGTCCGTAGCGATGTGCAACGCCACCGTGACCGCCCTCAAAGAGCTCGAAGGTGTGTGCAACGCCCAGTCGCCGGAGCACCGCCACAAACGCCATCGCGCCGATGTCCAGCATGTGCTCATCGGCGCGCCCGGCTTCAACATGGATGTGGCGCATGGAACGCAGCGCGTCGCGGTGACGCTCGGCCATGCGCACCGGATCGTGTCGCAGCCAGCGCTCCCATACCGGCGTGACCAGCTCACCCGTGCTGGTGTCAAATGGCAACAGCACCCCGCCTGGCCGGTCGGGGTCGGGGGAGTATGCCGCCGCCATCGCATAGACGCTGAGTGGCACGCCCCAGCGAGCCCAGTCAAAATGATCCGCAGCGCGAATCTCGGCAAACAGCGCGTCGAACGACCCGGCATAACCATCCCGCAGGGTTCTCACGGTGCGCGGGAAGTCAGGCAAGTATGAGACCTCAAAGAGCGCATCGGGCGCGTGGGCCACAAGCCCCCCGAACAGGTCCGGGCGCAACATCGACAGCGCCAGCGCGCCATAGCCTCCTGATGAGTGGCCGCTGATACCACGGCGCTCGCGCACGCCGGCGGTGGGATAGGAGGCGTCAATGAACGGCACCACCTCTTCACACACGTAATCGGTGTAGCGCCCAGTGGCGGTGGAGTTCAGAAACTGCGAGCCGCCCAGTGCGGTCCAGGCGTCGACAAACACAATCACCGCGTCCGGAAGATCGCTGCCCTCAGCGCTGAACATCGCGTCAAGCCGCTCAATGAAGGTTGGCTCAAACGGCTTGCGCGCCAGCCAACCATCCAGCTGGCCGCTGTAACCCTGCAGCACGTAAACGCTCAATACCTGATCGGCAACGCCGGCCACCACTCCCGGGGAGCGATACACAAAAGGAGGCCGACTGGCCGGGTCGCCGAGCGGGTTGCCGGCCAGCAGCTCCGAGCGCACCACCAGACGATCCAGCGCGCCAGCGCCGGGCCGGTTCCACGGCGGCACAAGCGGAGCCTCTATCTGCACCAGCGTCACAACCCTCAAGGTATCTGGTCCGGCGCATCTGACTCGGCGCATCTGACTCGGCGCATCTGACCCGGCGCATCTGACCCGGCGCATCTGACCCGGCGCGTCGCGGACCCGGCGAATCCGAACCGGCGAATCCGAACCGGCGAATCCGAACCGGCGAATCCGAACCGGCGCATCCGAACCGGCGCATCCGAACCGGCGCATCCGAACCGGCGTGCCGGTCAAAGGCGAGTTCTATATTGGCTGTCAAGCACTTCCGACACCGATACAGGACCACACGTTGAACCTAACTGACACCATCGGCCAGGCCTCTGGCGAGACAGCCGACATCGACGCAACCGAAACCGATGAATGGCTCGAGGCACTGGATGCGGTGGTCAAGCACGACGGTCTTGCCCGCGCGCGACAGCTGGTGACCCGCGTCATCGAGCGCGCCCAGCACGCTGGCAGCGGCCCGATCGGCAGCCTCAACACCCCGTACGTAAACACCATTCCGGCTGCACTGGACGAGCTGATACCGGGTGATCTCGAGGTGGCGCGCCGGTTGCGCTCGGCGGTACGGTGGAACGCGATGGCGATGGTTGTGCGCGCCAACAAGCACTCCTCCGAGCTGGGCGGCCACATTGCATCGTTTCAGTCGCTGGCGGCGCTATATGAGATCGGGTTCAACCACTTTTGGCGTGCGCCATCCCCAGAGCATAGTGGCGACCTCATCTATTTCCAGGGCCACTCCTCACCCGGAAATTATGCGCGCGCCTACCTGGAGGGTCGGCTGACCGAGGCGCAGCTTGACAACTTCCGCCAGGAGACCGCCGGTAACGGGCTTTCCTCCTACCCGCATCCGTGGCTGATGCCGGATTTCTGGCAGTTTCCCACGGTCTCGCTGGGGATCGGGCCGATAACCTCGGCCTACCAGGCCAGGTTCATGCAATACCTTCACAACCGTGGGATAGCTGAGCTGGAAGACCGGAAGGTGTGGGCGTTCTTGGGCGACGGTGAGATGGACGAACCCGAGGCCATGGGCGCGATAGGGATGGCCGGACGCGAGGCACTGAGCAACCTGATCTGGGTTGTCAACTGCAACCTGCAGCGTCTGGATGGACCGGTGCGCGGGAACGGCAAGATCATTCAGGAGCTTGAAGCGGATTTCCGCGGCGCTGGCTGGAATGTGATCAAAGTGATCTGGGGCCGACGTTGGGATCCGCTGCTTGAGGCAGATGTTGACGGTCGCCTCGTGAAGGTCATGACCGACTCAGTTGACGGTGAGTACCAGGCCTACAAGTCCCGCGACGGCGCCTATGTTCGCGAGCACTTTTTTGGCAAGGATCCCGTGCTTCTTGAGCGCGTCGCACATCTGTCAGATACTGAGATCTGGAAGCTCAACCGCGGCGGACTCGACCAGCAGAAGGTCTATTCCGCCTATGCAGCCGCCGTCCGTGAGACCTCGCGCCCGACCGTGATCCTCGCCAAAACGATCAAGGGCTACGGGATGGGAAGTTCTGGTGAGGGCCAGATGATTGCCCACCAGGCCAAGAAGATGGCCGAAGATGCGCTGCTCGCGTTCCGTGACCGGTTTGAGCTGCCGCTGACCGACGAGCAGGCTCGCGCAGCCGAGTACTACAAGCCGCCGTCCGATTCTCCGGAGATGCGTTACCTTCACGAGCGCCGCGCGGCGCTTGGCGGTTCCCTGCCGGCGCGCCGCCGCCGTGCAGCGCCTTTGCAGACACCGGACCTCTCCGCCTTCCAGTCGCAACTGGAAGGCACCGGTGAGCGGGAGATCTCAACGACGATGGCGTTCATGCGAGTGCTGGCGACGTTGCTGCGGGACAAGCAGATAGGCCGACGCGTGGTACCGATCGTCCCGGATGAGTCGCGGACCTTCGGCATTGAGGGTATGTTCCGCCAGGTCGGCATGTATGCGCCGAAGGGCCAGCTCTACCAGCCTGAGGACTCCGAGCAGCTGATGTACTACCGCGAGGATCGCGGCGGGCAGATCCTCAACGAGGGCATCACAGAGGCCGGCTCGATGTCCTCATTCATCGCGGCCGGCACCTCCTACAGCACTCATGGCCAGCTGATGATCCCCTTCTACATCTACTACTCGATGTTTGGCTATCAGCGTGTCGGCGACCTGATATGGGCCGCTGCTGACAGCCGAGCACGGGGGTTCCTGCTCGGCGGCACGGCCGGCAGAACGACCCTGAACGGTGAAGGCCTCCAGCACGAAGATGGCCACAGCCATGTGCTGTTCTCAGTGGTGCCCAGTTGTCGTGCCTACGACCCTGCCTACGGCTATGAGGTAGCCGTGATCATCCAGGACGGCCTGCGCCGCATGATCACCGAGCAGGAGGACATCTTCTACTACCTGACGCTGATGAACGAGAATTACGCTCACCCGCCGATGCCGGAGGGCAGTCAGGATGGCATCCTGCGTGGCATGTACCTGCTGCGTGATGCCGGCTCACCACGCTCTCGCAAGCCGCGCGTCCAGCTGCTGGGTTCGGGGACCATCCTGCGCGAGGTGCTGGCCGCGGCCGAGCTGCTGGAGCAGGATTTCGGCGTGCTGGCAGACGTGTGGAGCGTCACCTCGTTCACCGAGCTCAGACGTGACGGCATCGCTTCAGACCGTCACAACATGCTTCACCCGCTCGACAAGCAACGGAGGGTCGCCTACGTTACCGAGCAGCTCGCCAAACGCCAGGGTCCGGTGATCGCCTCAACGGACTATGTCCGCACCCTGCCAGACATGATCCGCGCTTGGGTCGTCAACTCCGCGGACGGGCCGCGGGGACGGACTTATCGCGTGCTGGGCACGGACGGATTTGGGCGTAGCGACTACCGCAAGGCCCTCCGCCGCTTCTTTGAGGTTGACCGCTATCACGTGGCGCTGGCGGCACTCACAGCGCTGGCCGACGATCAGATGATCCAGCCACAGCAGGCGGCCGAGGCAATCAAGCGTTATGGCATAGACCCGTCCGCGCCGATACCGACCGCCGTATGAGCGCAGCCACCAGGCAGCTGAACGTGACTGTCCCCGACATCGGGGACTTCGGCGCCGTGCCGGTCATTGAGATTCTCGTGTCGGTCGGTGACACGGTCGTGTTGGAGGATCCGCTCATCACCCTTGAGTCCGACAAAGCGACGATGGACGTGCCATCGCCAGCGGCGGGAACGGTCACCGCAATTCACGTGAAAGTGGGCGACAAGGTCTCTGAGGGGACGCTCATCGTCGACCTCGAGACAACCGGCGAGGAGGAGGATCCCGCGCAGACGCCCCCCGCGCCAGCTGGTGGCGTGCCTGCTGCATCGCCCGCGCCAGCCGATGGCGCACCTGTGCCGCCCGCTGAGATCGTCGCGCAGCGAGCCTCTCAGTCGGCTCTCGCCACAGCTACCGACGTCACCACACGGGTCGACGAGTCGGCACAAGCGAACGGCACACCGGCGCAGCCGCCCAGGGCCGACCGCGAGACTGGCAATACCCCCGCCAGCGAAGATGCGAACCGCCTCGAACCGGTGTATGCGAGCCCGTCGGTGCGGCGCATCGCTCGGGAGCTGGGGGTCGATCTCCATCGCCTCCACGGCACGGGACGCAAGGGCCGGCTGACACCGGAGGATGTGCGCAGCGCACACGCACAGGAGGCGAGCGTAGGCGCTCCCAACGGCGTCAGCGGCACGGACCTCAACCTGGCGCCGTGGCCGACAGTCGACTTTGAGATGTTCGGGGAGACCGAGCGGGTGCAGCGAACACGCATCCAGAGGATCTCCGCGCTGAACCTGGCGCGCAACTGGGTGGTGATCCCCCACGTCACGCAAAACGATGAGGCCGACATCACCGAACTTGAGGCTTGGCGCGCGCAGCTAAACGCAGAGCACAGCGCAGACGGCGTTAAGTTCACGGTGCTCACCTTCCTGATCGCCGCGTCGGTTGCGACACTCAAGGCGTTCCCGACTTTCAACTCCTCGCTTGACGGTGAGGAGTTGGTCCTCAAGCACTATTTCAACATCGGTTTTGCCACAGACACGCCCAACGGGCTCGTCGTGCCTGTGATCCGCGGCGCAGATGGCAAGGGTCTGGTCCAGATCGCTCGGGAACTCGGTGAGCTATCAGCCAAGGCACGTGAAGGCAAGCTTTCACGCGATGAGATGAGCAGCGGGACGTTCTCAATCTCGTCCCTTGGCGGGATCGGCGGCACGTCGTTTACGCCGATCATCAACGCCCCGGAAGTGGCGATCCTCGGTGTCACCCGTGCCGCGATCAAACCGGTGTGGAGCGAGGCGCAACAGAGCTTCACGCCACGGCTGATGCTTCCTCTCTCACTCTCATATGACCATCGAGTGATCGACGGCGCCTCAGCCGCGCGCTTTGTCGTTCACCTCGCCACGGTCCTGGGTGATCTGCGCCGGGTCCTGTTGTGAGCACGCTCCAGGTTGATGTTCCTGACATCGGCGATTTTGCCGACGTTGCAGTGATTGAGATCCATGTGGCGGTCGGCGACACGGTAAAAGCCGAAGATCCACTCGTCACGCTCGAGTCTGACAAGGCCACCGTCGACGTCCCGTCACCGGCGTCGGGAACCGTCAATGCCGTGCTCGTCAAGGTTGGTGACCACGCCAAGCAGGGCACCCCCATTGTCAAGCTGGAGCCCGACACAACCCCAGCGGAGTCGTCGCAAATCAAGGCAAACGCAGACCTTTCTGACACACACCCGGCCAAGGCCGATCTGCCGCACAGCTCTGCCACGGCCCGTAGCGCAACGCCAAGCGCGGCCGGCGCGGACGCGGAGGTGGTAGTCATCGGGTCCGGTCCGGGTGGTTACACCGCGGCGTTCAGGGCAGCGGACCTGGGCCTGAAGACCATCCTGGTGGAGAAACAGCCGACGTTAGGTGGCGTGTGCCTGAACGTTGGATGCATCCCGTCAAAGGCTCTTCTGCATGCGGCCAGAGTGATCTCAGAGGCACAGGAGATGGCACAGCATGGTGTCAGCTTCGGGCCTCCCCAGATTGATCTGCCCAAGCTGATCACCTGGAAACAGGGGGTCGTAGACAAGCTCACCGGCGGTTTGGCGCGCATGGCCAAGCAGCGCAAGGTAGAGGTGATCACAGGCATGGCTGAGATCACCGCGCCCCATACGGTCCGCGTCGGCGACCGGGACATCAGCTTCAACAACTGCATCATCGCCACGGGCTCCGAGCCGGTGAGGCTACCGTTCATCCCCGCGGACCCGCGCGTGGTCGACTCGACCGGCGCGCTGGCACCGGAGGAGATCCCCCACCGTTTCCTGGTGATCGGTGGAGGCATCATCGGTCTTGAGATGGCCACGGTTTACAGCGCGCTTGGCGCGGAGGTTACGGTCGTTGAGATGATGGACCAGTTGATCCCTGGCGCCGATCCGGACTTGGTCGGGCCGTTGCACAAAAGGATGCAGGGCAAGCTGGCCGCTATCTACCTTGGCATCCAGGTCACCGCAGTGGCGGCAACCAAGACCGGTTTGAGGGTCTCGTTCTCACAGACCGCGGATCAGACCTTCGACCAGATCCTGGTCGCTGTCGGACGCGTTCCCAGCGGCCGAACCGTGGGGGCGCAGACGGCGGGGGTCCACCTCGACGAGCACGGCTTCATCCCGGTTGACGCCCAGCAGCGCACCAACGTCCCGCATATCTTCGCGATCGGTGACGTGACTGGCGGCCCGATGCTGGCACACAAGGCCACCCATGAGGCTAAGACTGCCGCTGAAGTGATCGCTGGTGTCGCAGGAGCCCGGTTCGACGCGCTGACTGTGCCGTCGGTGGCTTACACGGACCCAGAGGTGGCCTGGATGGGACTGACGGAAACCTACGCCAAAGCCAACGGTGTGAAATATGAGAAGGCTTCCTTCCCCTGGGCTGCATCAGGACGCGCACTCGGGCTGAGCCGCCCCGAAGGGTTCACAAAGCTGCTTTTCGAGCCAACGACCGACCGCCTGCTGGGCGCCGGCATCGTAGGCGTGGGCGCTGGTGACCTGATAGCCGAGACAGTGCTTGCACTGGAGGCAGGACTCACCGCTAGCGACCTGGCGCTGACGATCCACCCTCATCCGACCCTATCGGAGACGATCGCCTTCTCGGCTGAACTCCAAGACGGCACGATCACCGACCTTTTGCCAAGACGCGAACGACGGCACTCAGCACACGCGTGAAGCGCGGCTGGATGCCGCGTTCAACACACCGGTATCACAGCCTCCTGTCAAGCACGCTTATGCACGTGCCACCCCGGCCGCCAGATCATTCGCAGCGCCGCTGCAGGCGACGGAAAACGTTCACTACGACCAGGGTCATACCGCCGATGATCACGACGGTCTTGATCTGAATCATGCGCCGCTCCACACCCATCGGCTCCTCATGGGCCTCTTCGGGTGCAGGTATCGCAAACTCCTCTGCCACCAGCACGCTGCGCGCCTCGGCACCCACCAAGTCAGAGGGCAGATCCAACCGCTCGGGGACGAGCAGCGGATCGGGCCCAGGGAGCACAAACTCCTCAGCGGCCAGCACGTCACGCGGGGCACCCCGGTCGATGATCTCGACGTTACGCACGACCGAAGTTTGCCAAATGGGAGGCGAAATTGAAAGCACACGGTTCCAACTGCGATAATCTTAGTGGCATGCACTTAGATCGTTGGCGACGCACGACAGTCCGTTGTATCCTTTGCTCAACAAATGTCAGCTCAGTTGGAAAGTGAACGCAAGATGACGCGATTGTTACTGGTCCCGCTGGACGACGCGGTCGTCTTTCCGGGCATGTCGGTCACATTGGCCGTGGACACCGCCGGTGAAAGTCGCGTCCTGCTGGTGCCTCGGCACGACAATGAGTTCGCGTCGGTCGGCACCGTCGCGACCGTCGAAGACACGGTGAGGCTTCCCGGCGGAGTGCGGGCGGTTGTGTTGCAGGGACTGCACCGCGGCGTCGCCGGCGCGGCGACCACCGAACCAAACGGCAATCTCTACGTGGATGTGGAAGAACACCCGGATGAACCCGGCGCGATCCCCAGCCGTGACACACGCGACCTGGAGCGTGAGTACCGCGCTGTTGTCGAAGAGATCCTGGACCTGATCGGCGCCGACCACCGCGTACAGTCATTCCTGCGCGGGATCAGTGAGCCCGGCGCACTGGCCGACGCGACCGGATACTCACCGGATCTCAACTATGAGCAACGGATCGAGCTGCTTGAGCAGCTGGACGTGATCGAGCGGCTCAAGCTTGCCCTCACCCTTCAGAAGGAGCGGCTGGCCGAGCTGCAGGTCCGTAAACGCATCCGTGACGACGTGGAGTCCGGTGCGGAAAAACAGCAGCGGGAATATTTTTTGCGCAAGCAGATGGACTCGATCCGCCGCGAACTCGGTGACAACGAGGCGTCTGTGATCGATGAGTACCGCTCAAAGATCGATGCGGCGGACATGCCAGAACCGGTCCGCGAACAGACCCAGAAGGAACTTGGCAGACTTGAGCGAGTAGGCGAGCAGTCAGCCGAATCCAGCGTCATCCGGACCTATCTGGACTGGCTGCTGGCGGTTCCCTGGGGTAAACGCTCAGAGGAGCGACTGGACCCCGATTACGCACGTGAGGTACTGGATACCGACCACGCCGGACTGGAGGACGTCAAGGACCGCATCGTCGAGTTCATAGCCGTCAGAAAGCTCCGCCAGGAGCGCGGCATCCCGGACGACCGGCACACCGGCACGATTCTGACGCTGATCGGCCCTCCAGGCACGGGCAAGACTTCCATCGGTGAGTCGATCGCTCGCGCGACCGGCCGGGAGTTCATCCGCATGGCGCTTGGCGGCGTGCGCGACGAGGCTGAAATTCGCGGGCACCGGCGCACCTACATCGGGGCGCTGCCAGGCCGCATCGTGAGAGCCCTCCGTGATGCAGGCACCATGAACCCCGTGATCATGCTCGACGAGGTTGACAAGCTTGGCAACGACTGGCGTGGCGACCCCAGCTCAGCCCTGCTGGAGGTGCTGGATCCGGCGCAGAATTACAGTTTCCGCGATCACTACCTGGATGTCGAGGTGGATCTCAGCGGCGTCATGTTCATCACGACCGCCAACGTCGCAGACACCATTCCCGGCCCGCTGCTTGACCGCATGGAGGTGATCCGCTTTGACGGTTACACCACCTCGGAGAAGATGGCCATCGCACGCGGATACCTGTGGCCACGTCAGATTCAGCGCAATGGGCTTCGTCTGGAAGAGGTTGAGATCAGCGACAGCCTCCTGACAACCATTGTGACCGAGTACACGCGTGAGGCCGGCGTGCGTAACCTGGAACGTGAACTGGGCACTCTGCTGCGCAAGACCGCAACCCAGGTCGCCGCCGGAAAGGTCACCCCACCTGTCCAGATTGAGCTCACCACGATCCGTGACGCGCTTGGCCACCAGCGTTTCTTCCAGGAGTCGGCGGTGCGCACCGCCGTGCCCGGGGTTGCCACGGGGCTCGCGGTCACCGGTGCGGGCGGCGACGTGCTGTTTGTGGAGGCCACCAGCATGGCTGGCAAGCCAAGCCTGATGCTGACCGGACAACTGGGAGATGTCATGAAGGAGTCCGCCCAGATCGCCCTCTCCTACCTCCGCAGCCACGCGGACGATCTGCACATTGACCAGACCCAGTTTGAGGACCGCTCCTTCCACGTGCACGTTCCAGCCGGCGCCATCCCCAAGGACGGTCCCAGCGCTGGCGTGACTATGGTCACCGCACTGACTTCACTGCTGACCGGCCACCCTGTCAAGCATACGGTTGGCATGACCGGCGAGGTCACCCTTAGAGGCCGCGTTTTGCCGATTGGCGGTGTCAAACAGAAGGTTCTGGCGGCCTATGCCGCCGGCCTTACAGACGTCATCCTGCCCGAGCGCAACCGCGGCGATATTGACGACGTGCCCGCCGAGGTCCGTGAGGTGATGCAGTTCCACTTCGCAATGACGGTCGAGGAAGTGCTGGCGATCGCACTGGAGCCCGCGGCGGTGTCGTCGTCCACCTGACCTGACAGACATGGCGCAGCGTCACACAGAACGCTTGCCCTGCCGGCGGGCTACAACAACCAAGTCTTGCTCGGCTGGCTGAACGCCACGCGTTGTTGACCTCGATCTTGCAGTAAGCGGCTGGGTGGGTCGTTACTGGCGCGCGGGAGCGT
>JBMFHK010000082.1:0-11938 GCA_049976865.1 Solirubrobacteraceae bacterium
TAAACGTAAAAAGTCCGAGGGAGCTTTTAAGGCTTATTCCCGTGACTACTTCTGCTCCGGAAAGCACGTGGGGGAGGTTCATCTCGGGCATCGCTGAACCCGACCCGTCTGCTTATGGCGGCCGAGCCGTCCGCAAAGGCGGTCGTTACAACGCATTCGCCCCGCCGAACATCGCTGAGTATGCGTTCGCGCTCAGCAAGGCCACGGCGAGCGACGTCGAGACCGGTTCTGCCGCGCTCAAGCGACTTCAGGATCTTCAACTTGCACCGGGGCTCCATTCGCTGGCTGAGACCTTGCTGCGTTCTGAGAGCGTTGGATGACCTCGAGCGATTTATCGCTCGAGACGACCTCGACCCGCTGACGCAGGCCGCGATAGCGCACGGCCAGTTCGAGACGATCCACCCGTTCCTCGATGGCAACGGACCCGTCGGCAGGGCCCTCGTCTACGCGATCCTCCGCCGTCGCGGGCTGCTTGGCGAGTACATCCGGCCGATTCCGGTGTTGTTTGCCCTCTACCTCTGGGAGCCTGCGGGTATGCCCTTTACCGACCTGATGGAAGCGCTGCGTGAGCTGATCAGTGGTGCAGGCGCTTCTGGGGCGCAGAAAAGTAAGTCAATTACCACGTTTCAGAAACCTTTACTTTAGCGGCGCTCAGCAACATTCTCGCCGGTGCTTTTGCCCTCCAACGTCCAAGTCTCACGCACACGCGTCATGGGGGCCGACGAGCCTACCGGCACCCGGACGCGCGTCTGGGCCAGTGACTTTGAGACGGTGAGCGTGATCCTGCCGGTGATGGATGAGACCTTCTCGCTGACGCAGACGGTTGACATCATCCTTGCGGACGCAAGTGAGTGGGTGTGTGAGTTCATCGTGGTGGTTTGTGAGCGCACCACGCCGCAGGCCATGACGACCGTCGAAGACCTGCGCGAGCGGCTGGGGGACCGGCTGGTGGTGCATGTCCAGCGGCTGCCTTATCTGGGCGGCGCGATCCGGGAAGCGTTCCAGATCGCCAAAGGCAGTCACGTGCTGCTGATGGCAAGCGACCTTGAGACCGACCCGCGGCTGGTGAAAGAGATGGTTGCGGCGGCGCGCTGCGCGCCCAACGCGGTTGTCACCATGACGCGCTGGGCGCCGGGCGGGGGGTTTGACGGCTACTCGCCCGTCAAGCTCGTGTTGAACTGGATCTTTCAGCGCGTCTTCGTCCAGATGTATCAGGTGAATCTGAGCGACATGACCTACGCCTACCGCATGATGCCCGCCGCGCTGGTCAAAGCGATCGACTGGCGGGAGCTGCGTCATCCGTTTCTGCTGGAGACGCTGCTCAAACCGCTTCGTCTTGGCGTCAGCGTCATTGAGCTGCCGGCCCGCTGGCAGGTGCGGCAGGAGGGTGTCTCCCACAACCCGTTTAGCCAGAACTTCATGTATTTCCGGATCGGTTTGAGGTGCCGGTTCGCCTCCCCCCAGCGCATGCTGAGCACCCATCCCGCGCCGCCCTTGCCCGCCCAGCCGCCGGTCGGGTGGCGTCTTGGTGTCAGCTCCTGATCTGGGACTTGCCCGTGAAGAAGTTCATTGTCACAACGACGATCAATCCGCCGACGCCTGCCGTCCTGAAATTTGACGCGATGGAGGACTGGCATCTGGTGGTTGCCGGTGATAAGAAGACACCGGCTGATTACAGCCTGGCGCGCGGCAGCTACATAAGCCCTGAGCAGCAGGAACGCTACGACCCAAAGCTGTCAGAGGCGATCGGCTGGAACTGCATCCAGCGGCGCAACCTTGGCATGCTGTGGGCACACGATCAGGGCGCGGATCTCATCGCCCTGGTTGACGATGACAACATCCCGCTTGACGGCTGGGGTGAGAACCTCATGGTCGGCGTTCGCAGCGAGGTTAACTACTACCGCACCGACCTGCCTGCCTTTGACCCGGTTGGCGCCACCAACTATCCGGCGCTCTGGCATCGTGGCTTTCCTTTGCAGCTTCTGGCTGACCGCGACTACACGCGTGCCGAGCGACGCACGATCGACGTGGACGTGCAGGCCGACTTCTGGAACGGCGATCCTGACATAGATGCGATCTGCCGCATGGAGCACGCGCCCGAATGCGAGTTTGACCCGTCTGGCTTTCCGCTTGCCGCCGACAAGCCCGCGCCGTTTAACTCGCAGAACACCTTTTTACGCGGCGCCTGTCTGCGTGATTACTTCCTGTTCCCTCACGTCGGACGGATGGATGACATCTGGGCGGCCTACTACCTGCAGTCCAAGGGCTACACGGTTGCCTTCGGCCGTGCGTCGGTGTACCAGCAGCGCAACCCCCACGACCTGATTAGAGACATGCGCAGCGAGTATCTGGGTTACGAGCACAACCTGGAGCTAGTCCAGGCACTGGCCTCAGACCCAGAGGCGATCCTGCAATTCCTTCCCGGGCGTGCGGCGTGGGCGTTTGAGCTCTACCGGCGGCACTTCAATGCGTAACGTGCTGATCACCGGTGGCGCCGGGTTTGTGGGACGCCACTTCACCCGCCGGCTGCTGGAGCTTGGCGATGCGGTCACGGTCGTGGATCTGATCGCGCCAGACACCGGTGGCATTGACCCAGCCGACGGCTGGCCGCTGTATGACCCGCGTGACTATGAGCGTTTCAGTTTCATACGCGCGGACTGCCGTGACTGGTTTAACCAGAACGCCCACGCCCAATACGATCTGGTGCTTCACCTTGCGGCGATGGTCGGAGGGCGGCTGATGATCGAGCATAACCCGCTGGCCGTTGCTGAAGATCTTGCCATTGACGCGCAGTTCTGGCAGTGGGCTCGCGCCGCCCGCCCGGCCAAGGTGATCTGTTTTTCATCCAGCGCCGCGTACCCGGTCGCTCTGCAAACCGAGAAAGATCATGTCCTGCTGGCTGAGGACATGATCTCCTTTGACGGGGACATCGGCATGCCTGACATGACCTACGGTTGGGCGAAGCTCACCTGCGAGTATCTGGCTCGCCTGGCCCATGAAAAGCACGGCATCAGGTCAGTCTGTTACCGGCCGTTCTCTGGTTACGGTGAGGACCAGGACGACGCTTACCCGTTTCCGAGCATCTGCAAACGGGCGATCGAGATGCGCGGCCAAAAGCAGCTGACGGTCTGGGGCAGCGGCAGGCAGATGCGGGACTTCATCCACATCTCTGACTGTGTGACCGGTGTGCTTACAACCATGGACAAGGTGGACAACGGCCAGGCGATCAACCTCTCAACCGGGATCCTCACCTCGTTTATGGACTTTGCCGCCACCGCGGCCGACCTGCTCGGCTACAAGCCGGCGCTCAGCGGCTTATCTGACAAGCCCGTTGGCGTGCACGCACGGGGCGGTGACACCGCCAAACAGGCCGCGTTGGGCTTTTACGCCACCACCACCTTCCGTGAAGGCATTCGCCGCGCGCTCGAGCACTACGGGGCCTGACAGCGGCAGCGTCACGACAGCTGCCCTGCCGCCGCCGTGCCGTATGCGGCGATGCCCCCGGCAGGAATCGAACCTGCATCCCGCGCTTAGGAGGCGCGTGCTCTATCCATTGAGCTACGAGGGCGAGCTGACATAGGGCAGCCGCCCGTGTCCGGCGTGGAGCCGACCAGCCTGGCCGGTCAGTCCTGATCCTCAGAGCCTTCCTGATCGTCGAGGTAGAGTGACTCCATCGCGAGTTCACCTCCGCGCCTGTCCCAGAGTTTGATCTGAAGGTAATCCTCCAGGTAATTGTCGGGGGCCAGCAGCGTGAAACGGTCCTCAACAAGCTGGCACTGGTCAACGGCGTGGTCGGCCAGCTCCGCAGTGATGATCTCCCCGCCGCTGACCAGCGGCACGCCCCAGATCAGCGTCATCTCAGCAACGTGCCCAGCCTCACCCCGCCAGACACCAACCACCATCTCATTGAGGTCGATCTGCCAGTCAGGGTTCTCCTCGGCGGTGTCACCCGTGAAGTCGGCGCGAGCCTCAAACTGTTCGGGGCCGTCGCCGGCGTCTGTGAACGCCACATAGCCGAACAGGTCATAACCCTGCTCGGTACGTGAAACCGCTGGCACGTATGTCCGGCCGGCGTAGGTCCGGTCCGGGAACCAGCGGATCTCCTGCGGTGTGCCGACCTCCTCTCCCTCCGAGTCAATGTCGGCGCAGGCGACGGTGAACTGCTCGGCCAGCATGTCCGCCCAACGGCCGTAGGGCAGCTCATGCTGGGGCGGTTCGGCGGCAAATGTGATGACGAATCGGTCTGTTGGTGGCATCGCCGCAACAGACTAGCGATGCTCAGATCTTCATTCCAATCAGAGCGGTGGGACCGGACAGCTCGACGGTGCGCCGCAGGCCGTCAAGCAGCTCGACCGTCGGCTCCCAGCCCAGCAGCTCCCGGGCTCTGGTGATGTCCGGCTGCCTGACCTGCGGATCATCGGTGGGTAGCTCCTCATGGACGTTCACCGACGTTGACCCAGTTGCGGCAATCACCGCGTCCGCCAGCTCAAGCAGGGTGAACTCGTTGGGGTTGCCGATGTTGACCGGTTCATGCTCGCCGGATTCCGCCAGCAGAATGACACCACGGATCAGATCGTCGACATAGCAGAAGGAGCGTGTCTGAGTGCCGTCGCCAAAGATGGTGATCGGCTGGTTCTGCAACGCCTGGCGTAAAAACGTCGGCACTGCACGCCCGTCCCGGGCTCGCATGCGGGAGCCGTAAGTGTTGAAGATCCGCACAATCCCCGTATCCACTCCCTGCTGGCGGTGGTAGGCCATGGTCAACGCTTCCGCAAAGCGCTTGGCCTCGTCGTAGACACCGCGCGGGCCGATCGGGTTAACGTGGCCCCAATAGCTCTCCGGCTGTGGGTGCACCTGCGGGTCGCCGTAAACCTCGCTGGTGGAGGCGGTAAGAAAGCGCGCACGGTGCCGTTTAGCGAGCCCCAGCGTGTGGTGCGTGCCGTAGGAGCCGACCTTGAGCGTCTGCAACGGCAGCCGCAGGTAGTCAATCGGTGAGGCCGGTGAGGCGAAGTGGTAGACGAAGTCAACCGGCTCCTCCACCGAGTAAGGCTCGATGATGTCGATGTTCAGATGCACAAACTGATCGCCGCGCAGATGGGCGATGTTGTTCAGCGATCCGGTCTCCAGGTTGTCCACGCAGATCACGCGGTGGCCCTTGGCAAGCAGCGCGTCACAGAGGTGCGATCCCAGGAAGCCGGCGCCTCCTGTCACTAATGAGGTTGGCATCCCAAGCAATCTAGTCGATCGTGTCTGAGGGCGGTTTGTCAGACGGGCGGCTCGCTGCCGCCGCCCAAGCCAGTCATCCGTCTCGGCGCCCCACTCGGGCGTCGTCCTCACTGCCCAACCCAGCCATCGCCCTCACGTTTCCAGATGGGCACCGACAGTTTCAGCGCGTCGATGATCTCACGGGCGCCGGTGAAAGCGGCGTCACGGTGCGGAGCCGACACCGCGATCACCACCGACGGCTCAGACAGCGCGACCGTTCCGCTGCGGTGCTCCACCGCCACCCGGCACAGGCCGTGTCTGGTGTGGGCGGCCTCGGCGATCTCTCTGATCTTTGCAAGCGCCATCTCCGTGTAGGCTTCATACTCCAAAAAGGGAACGTCTCTGGTCACGCCCTGAAAGGTCACGACCGCTCCTGCGCGAGGGTCACGCACCAACTGGCTGATCGCTTCGGCCTCCAGCGGTGCGGCGCGGATTTGGACGTGCACCAGCTCCGTTGAAGACCCGTGGCCGGGCTGCCGGCCATCATCGCCAGAGCCTCCAGACACCGGCGGAATCAGGGCCAGCTCGTCCCCCTCGCTAAGCGGCGTGGACGGCTGTGCGTACTCGCGGTTGACCGCCAGCAGGGCACGCACGTCCCCGGCCAGCCAGTCAAGCTCGCGCAGCAGGTCCGCGACCACCGCGCCGTCATCCAGATCAACATACAGCCGGTCCGCGCCAGCGCGCTCCCGCAAACCCGCAAACAAGCGCACCTGCACCCGCACAAAGCACAGGCTAGTGCATGCAGCCCACCAGGCTTGTGAGGTTCGCACTGCAGCCGATCTGGCTCGCACTGCAGCGCATCTGGCGCGCGCGGCGGCTCGTGCGGCTCGTGCGGCTCGTGCGGCGCACGAGCCGCACGAGCCGCGTTTAGGATCCGTTCACGCGGGCCAGCATAAACTCGCACCCCAACATGTCCAGTGCACCCCCGTCCCTGCAGATGGCCGCCACGCGCCGCGTCGACTGGCGCCGCGCCGAGTTTGTCCTGACCGTGCTTGCCTTCCTTGGCTTTGTTACCATCGGCATCAGGATCCGCACCGTTTACGGCGGTCTGCCCGCCCACCCGCTGTTCATCCACGTACCGGTTGTGCTGATCCCGCTGAGCATCATTGGCGCGCTTGCCTGCGTGGCGCGTCCTGACTGGTTTGACCGCTACGGCATTCTGCTGTCCCTGGTTGCGATTGTGGCCATGTCGTCGATCTTTCTGGCCATGCAGGCCGGTGTGGCGCTGCTGGCTGCGCTGCACCTCACCGGCTTCCGGCTGCGGCTGATCCTCGATCATCAGCAGGCTGCGCATGTGCTTGCGGTCGTCTTCACGCTGTTCACCGCATGCCTGATCCTCACCTTCTCCGCGCACCGCATCTCCGGCGGCTGGCCGACCGGACTGCGTATCGCTGATGGCGTGCTCGGCTCACGCGCCGTGTACCTGCTGCTGCGCGTTGGCCTGATCGTGCTGGCCCTGTTCTCCGCTTACATGGTGTACAAGGTCGGCGACCTGGGCGCCAGAGCGGTCTGGGAAGGGCGTTTGCACGCTGGGGGCTGAAGCTCCCGCCGCAGCCAACCAGGTGCTGATGGCAGCGACCGTAAAGCCACCGGCCGTCTGGCGCGGCGAGCGCACTGCGACGCAGATGCTTTTCCCGTATGCTGCCGGTGTAGTGCACCCCGTGGAGGTGGGGTGCCCCGTCAAACGGAGGAGGATGCACACATGAGAAGTCGTGCCATGATACTCGCTGCTGGGGCGCTTGCGACGGCAGGAGCCGTTGCTGGTTTTGCCGGCGGCCAAACGGCGTTGGCCAGCGCCACTGCGGCAAGCGCCGGGTCGGTGCCGTCGATCGTAAAGCTGGTGCCGAAAGCCATCAGGTCGGGCGGGAGACTCACCGTGGCCTCAGATGCCACCTATGCGCCAGATGAGTTCATCGGCTCCAACGGCACCACCGTGGTTGGTATGGACGCCGACCTGATGAACGCGATCGGCAAGGTGATGGGCCTGAAGGTGAGCATCGCCAACGTCACTTTTGATAACATCATCCCCGGCATGGTCGCCGGCCGCTACATGATCGGCGCGTCATCGTTCACCGACACCAAAGCGCGTGAGAAGCAGGTTAATTTCGTTGACTACGCGTATGTTGGTGAGTCGTTCTACACGCTCGCTCACGGTGGTACGAACATCAAGTCCATCGCCAACATTTGCGGGCTGACCGTGTCCGTGGAGAAGGGCACCACCGAGGAGACTGACGCGCAGGCTCAGAGCAAGACCTGCACCAAGGAAGGCAAGAAGGCTGTCAACGTACGGGTCTTCCCGGACCAGACTGAAGCGAACCTGGCGGTTTCCTCCGGCCGCGCCCAGCTTGGTTTTGCTGACACGCCCGTTGCCGACTACCAGGTGAAAGAGGCGCACGGCAAGTTCAGGCTGGTTGGTGCCGCCTATGCGCCCGCCCCATACGGGCTGGCGGTCGCCAAGAGCACCGGCAGCCTGACCGACGCTGTGAAGGCCGCGGTGCTGTACCTGGTCAAGAACGGCACTTACAACAAGATCTTCAAGAAGTGGGGCGTCCAGAGCATTGAGATCAAAGCCTCCGGCGTGAAGATCGACGGCGCCGCGAGCTGAAAGCCGGCAACGCGCAACAGCATTGGTTGAAGATCATCGAGGCGCAGGCGGGGTGGACGAGCCCGAACTGATCGACCGCGCACCGGAGCGTCCTGACGACATCAGGGCCGTTCCGGTGCGCCGTCCGGGCCGCTGGATCGCGGCGATTGTGGTGCTGGCCGTCTCAGCCTCGATGCTGCGCTTTGCCATTGAGGACTCGGCGATCCAGTGGCACATCGTCGGCCAGTACCTTTTCAACGCGCAGGTGCTTCACGGTGTGGTTGCCTGTCTGTACCTGACCGTTTTGGCGATGGTCGCCGGTGTGATCCTGGGTGTGATCCTGGCGGTGATGCGGCTCTCACCCAACCCCATCCTGAAGTCAGCCAGCTGGCTGTACATCTTCTTTTTCCGCGGCACGCCGCTGCTTGTCCAGATCGTGTTCTGGTACAACATCGCGGCGCTGTTCCCGGCGCCTCACCATCTGATTGACATTGGTATTCCGTTTGGCCCCTCGCTGATCCAGCCAAACGCAAACGCGATCATCACCGTGTTTGTCGCCGCGCTGCTGGCACTGGGCACCAACGAGGGTGCCTACATGGCTGAGATCGTTCGTGCCGGGATCATCTCTGTGCCGGAGGGCCAGGGTGAAGCCGCCGAGTCATTGGGGATGGGCCGCATGCAGATCATGCAGCGCATCGTTCTGCCGCAGGCGATGCGTGTGATCCTGCCGCCGACCGGCAACGAGTTCATCTCAATGCTCAAGAACACCTCGCTTGCGTCGGTGATCGGCTTTGCCGAGATTTACTATGAAACCTCCAACATTTCGGCCACCAATTACGATGTGATCCAGCTGCTGATCGTCGGCAGCATCTGGTATCTGGCGCTGACCAGCATCGCCTACGTCGGCCAGTACTTCCTTGAGCGCAAGGTTGGCGAGGGCTTCTCCCGCACACAGCGGGTGACGCTGAAGGAGCGCTGGCTGACACTTGGCCACGGCGGCGGGGACGCAGCACGGATATGACCGAGGTGATGGTCCAAGCCGAGGGCGTTCACAAGCGCTTTGGTCGCAACGAGGTGCTTAAAGGAATCACGCTGTCTGTCAAGCGCGGGGAAGTGATGTGCCTGCTAGGGCCGTCAGGGTCCGGCAAGTCCACGTTTCTGCGCTGTATCAACCACCTGGAGAAGATCAACGCCGGGCGCCTGTCAGTTGACGGTGCGCTGGTCGGCTACCGGGAGGCGAACGGCAAGCTCTACGAGCTGCACGAGCGGGAGGTCGCGCGCCGGCGTCAGGAGATCGGCATGGTCTTCCAGCACTTCAACCTGTTTCCGCACATGACGGCGCTTGAGAACGTTACGCTTGCGCCCATGCAGGTGCTGGGGCGCAGCCGCGCTGACGCGAAGCTGCGCGGACGGGAGCTGCTTGACCGTGTCGGCCTGGGTGACAAGCACGACGCCCACCCGATCGCTCTGTCAGGCGGCCAGCAGCAGCGTGTAGCGATCGCCCGCGCACTGGCGATGGACCCTAAGCTCATGCTCTTTGACGAGCCGACCTCCGCGCTTGACCCGGAGCTGGTCGGCGAGGTGCTGGACGTGATGCGTGACCTCGCGCACAGCGGCATGACCATGATTGTGGTCACCCATGAGATCGGTTTTGCCCGCGAGGTCGCGGACACGGTGGTTTTCATGGACGGTGGCGTGGTGGTTGAGTCCGGCCAGCCCGCTGAAGTTTTGAGCGCGCCCCGGCACGAACGCACCCGAGCGTTTTTGTCAAAGGTGCTTTAGCGGCCGGTGGCTGGCCGACCTTGGGACAACGGGCCTAACCTCTGTCCGCAATGAACAAGCCTGAGCGACAGTCAGTGGCGCCGGTCGTGGGAGCGGACGATCCGCGTCGCTTCACGGACTCCGGGATAGACATCAAGGCGCTCTACACCGCGGATGACCTGCCGGCCGACCTGGGCAGCGAGCTTGCGGCTCCCGGCGAGTTCCCGTTCACGAGGGGCGTGCACCCGCGCATGTACCGTGACCGCCCCTGGACGATCCGGCAGTACGCCGGTTACGCGTCAGCGGCGGAGTCAAACGCCCGCTACCGATACCTGCTCTCCCAGGGCACCACCGGCCTGTCAGTCGCCTTTGATCTGCCGACCCAGCTTGGGCTTGACTCCGATGACCCGTTGTGTCTTGGGGAGGTCGGGCGCACCGGCGTGGCGATCGACACGATCGATGACATGCGGACCGTCTTTGACGGGATCCCGCTTGACCAGGTATCCACCTCGATGACGATCAACGCGCCCGCCGCCGTGTTGCTCTTGCTCTACGAACTTGTCGCAGAGCAGCAGGGCGTGCCTGCAGCGCGGTTGCGCGGCACCGTGCAGAACGACATCCTCAAGGAGTACATCGCGCGCGGCAACTTCATCTACCCGCCGGCCGGCGCGATGCGCCTGACCACCGACCTTTTTGCATACTGCCGCGACCACATCCCGGACTGGAACACCATCTCCATCTCCGGCTACCACTTCCGGGAGAAGGGCGCCTCCGCCGTCCAGGAGGTCGCCTTCACGCTGGCTGACGGGATCGCCTACGTGCAGGCGGCCCTTGACGCGGGGCTTGAGGTGGACGAGTTTGCGCCGCGCCTGGCGTTCTTCTTCAACGCGCACAACAACGTTTTTCAGGAGGTCGCAAAGTTCCGCGCCGCCCGCCGGATGTGGGCGCGGATCATGCGTGAGCGTTTTGGCGCCCGGGACGAGCGGTCACTGAAGCTGCGGTTTCACACACAGACCGGTGGGGTCACGCTGACTGCCCAACAGCCTGAGAACAACATTGTGCGCGTCGCGTTACAGGCCTTTGCGGCGGCGGCGGGCGGCACACAGTCGCTGCACACCAACGGTTTTGATGAGGCGCTCGGGCTGCCGACTGAAGCCTCCGCCCGGATCGCCGTGCGGACCCAGCAGATCGTGGAGTTTGAGTCCGGCGTGACCGACACGGTCGATCCGTTTGCCGGCTCGTATTTTGTGGAGTGGCTGACCGATGAGATTGAGTCGCGGGCCACGGCGCTGATCAAGCGTGTGGATGCGCTGGGCGGGGCGGTCGCGGCCATCGACTTCATCCGCGCCCAGATTGAGGAGTCCGCCTACTCCTACTTTGAGCGCTACCGCACGGCCCAGGACGTTGTTGTCGGCGTGAACCGGTTTGGCCAGGACACGCCTGAGCAGGTGCCGGAGATCATGCGCGTCGATCCTGCCGCCGAGCGCGCCCAGCTCACGCGCCTGCAAGCGTTCCGGGCCGGTCGTGATCAGCAACTGGTGTCCGACCGCCTGGAGCAGGTGCGTGTCGCGGCGCGCGGGACCGAGAACCTGCTGGTGCCGCTGCGCCAGGCGTTGGCTGACCGCTGCACGGTCGGGGAGGTGTGCGCTGCGATGCGGGACGTGTTTGGCAGCTACCGCACGGCCGCCTGATGCGGCTCGGGCTGGCGCCGAGCTTGTATAACGTAGGTGATGCTTCTCACGGCGTTGTCCTTCTGGCAGCTGGCGCTTGGGCTGCACGTGATCATCGCCGTGGCTGCGCTGGGCGTGCTGGTCGCTTACCCGCTGATCGGCGTGACCGCCGAGCGCACCGACCCGCGCGTGGTGCCCACGCTGCACAGGGTGCGCGTGACCATTGGACGCAGCCTGGTGAACCCTGGCCTGGCGCTGGTGCTCATAGCCGGCCTCTACCTGGCCGGCGAGCACCATCTCTGGGATCGCTTCTACGTCATCTTCGGGATCGTGGCGGTGGTGGTGCTGGGCGCGGTGGAGGGTGCGCTGGTGGGCCGCTACTCCAAGCGCCTTGCCGAGATCGCCAGGCGCGACGTTGACGCGTCCGGGGACGGGAGGGTTCTCTGGAGTGATGAGTACCTCGCGCTGCGGGCCGGGTTGGACCGCGGTAACGCGCTGATGGCGCTGATCGTGATCATCACGGTCTTTTTGATGGTTGTGCGTTGATGTCTGTGCGCCGGGCGGCGCAGTTGCAATACACGGCCCGGTGGAATAATTTCATTTATGGGTCCTCCATCTCAATGCAGTGACCCGGGTTGATCGCCGTTTGCGCCTGAGG
>JBMFHK010000083.1:0-11753 GCA_049976865.1 Solirubrobacteraceae bacterium
ACCGGCCGCGCGCGTCGCGTCGCGGAGTCTGTCGCCGGCCCACTGGCCGACTGAAAGTTTGTGCAAGGAGAACAGAGCATGGCCGTAAGAGAGATCATGCATGTGGGTAATCCGGTGCTGCGCCAGCGTTGCCGTGAGCTTTCGGCAGGAGAACTGGCCTCGCCGGAGATGCAGCAGCTGATCGACGATCTGGTCGACACGATGCGCGCCGCGGGCGGCGCGGGCTTGGCCGCCAGTCAGGTGGGTGAGCTGGTTCGCGTCGCGGTGGTTGAGGTGGTCCCCAACCACCCGCGCTACCCCTATAAGGCGCCGATCCCGCTCACCGTGATCGTCAACCCGGTGATCGAACCGCTTGACGATCAGGTTGAAGAGATCAACGAGGGCTGCCTGTCGGTGCCGGACATGCGCGGCACGGTGACCCGCCACATGAACGTGCGTGTGCGTCATCTGGACCGCACCGGTGAGCCGCAGGAGAGCGTTCGCCGGGGGCTCAGCGCCGGAACCTTCCAACACGAACTTGACCATCTCGACGGAGTCCTGTTCCTGGACCGGGTCAAAGACCCGTCGACCTTCACAAACTGGGCGCAGTTTGACCGCTTCCACCGGGAAGCGTTTGAGGCGCGAGCGCGCGCGATTGTGGCTCGGTTCGGATCCTGAGCAGATGGCCGACAGCGAGCTGAGCGAGCTGTTCGCTGGGCATCGGCTGACGCCAGTGCAACGGCGGATTGCGGCCCACATCGTCTCGGGCGGCACCGCTGCAGCGTTCAGCTCAAGTGTGGAGCTGGCCGAACAGGCGGGAGTCAGCCAGCCGTCCGTCACGCGGCTGGCCACGGCGCTCGGTTATTCAGGATTTCCTGAGTTTCAGCGCGCGATCCAGACGCTGATCCTACAACAGCGCACGCCGGCCAGCCAGCAGCTGAACAAGATGCAGACTGCGGTCCAGCGTTCAATCGACCAGCTCTCATCACTACGTGACAGCCTCAGCGACTCCACCGATGTGGAGCACGCCGCAGCACTGCTGGCCGGCGCGCCGGTGCTGGCGGTCTACGGCAGCCGCTCAGCGGCACCGCTGGCGGCACAATTTGGGTTTTTTGCAAGCAGGATCCACCCGGACGTGAGACTGCTGGGAGCGGGGAGAACGGAGGCGACGGACCAGCTCGTCGCCGCCGCCCAGCGGGGCGGCGGCGCGATGATCGCGGTCGTGCTGCCGCGCTACCCGGTTGAGGCCGGCGGGATCATCGAGACTGCTCGCAGCCTGGATATGAAGGTCGTGCTGGTGATTGATTCACCGCTCTCGGAACTGAGCGGTCTGGCGGACGTGACGCTGGACGCGCCCGCCAACACCGAGCTCGTGTTTGACAGTGCGCTGGCACCGTCCCAGCTTCTGTCGGTTCTACTGGAGGCGCTTGCCGACGTCTTCCCGGAACGTTCGCGCCAGCGCCTGGAGATGTGGGAGCGGCTGGCGCTGGAGCAGGGTTATTTTCGTGACCAATAAGGAGAGCTGACGATGAACACCGAAGACCCGACTCTGAGATTCCCGGATGCCGGCCCGCTGCGCTGCCGCGGCTGGCAACAGGAAGCCGCGCTGCGCATGCTTGAGAACAACCTGCACCCCGATGTGGCGGAGAAACCGTCTGAGCTGATTGTTTACGGAGGCATGGGCAAGGCCGCACGAAACCATGAGAGCCTGGCGGCGATCAAGCGTGAGCTGATGGCCCTGGGCGACGATGAGACGCTGCTGGTCCAGTCGGGCAAGCCGGTCGCCGTTTTCCAGACGCACGAGCGGGCGCCGCGAGTGCTGATCGCCAACTCAAACCTGGTTGGCGACTGGGCCAACTGGGAGCACTTCCGCAAGCTGGACAAGGCCGGACTGATGATGTACGGACAGATGACAGCCGGCTCCTGGATTTACATCGGCAGCCAGGGGATTCTGCAGGGCACCTATGAGACCTTTGCGGCGGTCGGGCGCAAGCGCTTCGGCGGCGATCTGTCAGGCCGTTTGGTCGTCACCGCCGGACTTGGCGGCATGGGCGGCGCGCAGCCGCTTGCGATCACGATGTGTGGCGGCACGGCACTGTGCATCGAGATTGACCTGCACCGCATCGAGCGCCGCATCCAGACCGGCTACCTGGACGAGCGGGCCGCCGATCTGGACGATGCGCTGGCACGGCTGCAAGCCGCCGCACGGGAACGCAGACCTCTGTCTATCGGCCTTTTGGGCAACGCGGCCGAGATTCTGCCGGAGCTTGTCCGTCGTGGCGTTCACGTCGACGTGGTCACCGATCAAACCTCAGCGCATGACCCGCTGTGGGGCTACATTCCGGCTGGGCTGACACTGGAGCAGGCCGACGCGCTGCGTGCCAGCGACCAAGATGAGTACCTGCGGCTGGTCGGTGAGAGCGCCGTGACGCACGTGGCGGCGATCCGAGCGTTGCAGGCGGCCGGCGCCGAGGCGTTTGATTACGGCAACGCGCTGCGCGGGCTCGCGTCCGAACACGGAGACGAGGACGCCTTCTCCTATCCGGGCTTTGTTCCCGCATACATCCGGCCGCTGTTCTGTGAGGGCAAGGGGCCGTTTCGCTGGGCGGCGATCTCCGGGGATCCTGAGGACATCTACCGAACCGACGAGGCGATCCTTGAGCTGTTCGGCGACCAGGAGCACATCGCGCGCTGGATCCGGCTGGCACAGGAGAAGGTTCATTTTCAAGGCCTGCCCGCGCGGATCTGCTGGCTCGGCTACGGGGAACGCCACCTGGCCGGACTGCGCTTCAACGAGATGGTGGCCTCGGGCGAGCTGAAAGGCCCGATCGTGATCGGCCGCGATCATCTGGACGCCGGGTCGGTCGCATCGCCGCAGCGCGAGACCGAGTCGATGCGCGACGGCTCAGACGCTGTGGCTGACTGGCCGATCCTCAACGCGCTGATCAACACCGCCTGCGGAGCCAGCTGGGTTTCGGTGCACCATGGCGGCGGCGTGGGTATGGGCAAGTCAATACACGCCGGGCAGGTGATCGTCGCTGATGGGACCGAGCTGGCCGCGGAGCGTTTGCGTTGCGTGCTGACCGTCGATCCGGGGATGGGCATCGCTCGTCATGCGGACGCGGGCTACGCGGAGGCTGAGGCGATCGCACGGGAGCGCGGGGTCCACATCCCGATGCTTGCGGACCCGGCTTGAGCACGGCGATGAGCAGCGGTGCCGCAGTGAGACAGACCACCGAGATCACAGGCATGCCGAACGTCCATTCGCATGCCTTCCAGCGCGCGATGCGGACCAGGGCTGAACGCCTGGCGCCAGACCGGGACGACTTCTGGACCTGGCGCACGGTGATGTTCGAGGTGGCCGCCGGCCTTGATCCGGACAGCATGCGCACGGTGGCCGCGCAGGCCTACGGGGAGATGGCGGCGGCCGGTTACGGTGCGGTCGGGGAGTTTCACTATATCCACCACCAGCCGGACGGCACCCCCTACGCCGACCCCAACGAGATGGCCAAGGCCGTCGCCGAAGCCGCCATCGGCGCCGGCCTGCCGATCGTGCTGCTCCCCGCCGCCTACCACCGCAACGGCTGGGACAACGGCGACCGTCCTCCCGCCGGCGGTCAGCGGCGCTTCTGCGATCCCGACGTTGACTCATTCCTTCAGCGAGTCGACACGCTGCGAGCGTGGGCGGCCAAACAACAGGGCGTGTCGGTGGGCGTGGCCGCCCACAGCACGCGGGCGCTGCCGCGTGACTGGCTGGCCGCCATCGCCACCTACGCTCAAGCGCACGGGCTTGTCCGGCACGTGCATGCCCACGAGCAGCGGCGCGAGCTTGACGAGTGCCAGGCTGAGCACGGCTGCTCGCCGCTAGAGCTGCTTGAGGACACGGGCTTTTTGAGCCCTTTGACAACCGTGATCCACGGCGTGCACGTCAGCGACGCCGACATTGAACGGATCCGCCGGTCAGGCGCGATTGTGGCCAGCTGCCCAACCACGGAAGGCAACCTCGGAGACGGCTACTTCCCCGCCATGCGCTATCAGAGCGCCGGCGTCCGGATAGCGGTTGGGAGTGATTCGCAAGCTCGACTGGACCCGTTCGAGGAGGCTCGCGAGCTGGAGACACTGTCACGCCGTGAGCGACAGCTGCGCTCAGGGTTGCTGGCGGCGCTCGGCGATTTGTGGGAGCATCTGTGCGTTGCGGGCGCGTCCGCCTTAGGGTTACAGCGCGACGCGCTGCGGCGCGTGACGATCAACCTTGAGCACCCGGATCTGCTCGGCGTGGCGGCCAGCGACGTGAGCCTTGCGCTGGTGACCGCTTGCTCGGCCGCAGTGGTCGTGGCCTCCTGAGCCAGAGGCGCTTGACCGTCCGCGTTCTACGCGGCCGCGACGGCGAGCTCTGCAACCCACGCGTGCAGCTCACCGGCCGCGACCGTCGCGGCAACCAATGGAACTCCTGGCCTGTAGGCAAGGTGTGCAGCCGAGGGCGCGTCAAGGATGATCAGATCGCCCCGGCAGCCGGGGGCGACGCGGCCGATGTCATCGCGGTGCAGTGCCAGCGCACCGCCCGCGGTGGCGGCGTGCACCGCTTCAGCTACGGTCATGTGCATCTCCCGGACGGCAAGCGCAATGCACAGCGCCATCGAGGTGGTGTAGCTGGAGCCCGGGTTGCAGTTGGTGGCGATCGCCACCTTTACACCGGCGTCAAACAGACGCCGGGCGTCAGGGTAGGGTTGCCTGGTGGCGAACTCCGTGGCCGGCAGCAGCGTGGCGACGGTCTGTGATCCAGCCAGCGCGCTGACGTCTGAGTCGGTCAGAAACGTGCAGTGGTCCACTGAAGCGGCGGCCAGTTCAACGGCAAGTTGCACACCCGGACCGGGCGTCAGCTGGTTGCCGTGGACGCGCAAGCCAAGGCCGGCGTCCCGCCCGGCGGTCAACACCGCCCGACTCTGGTCCACATCAAACGCGCCGCGCTCGCAGAACACATCCACCCAACGACTGTGGGGCGCGCAGGCGCGCAACATCTCTGTGCAGACCAGATCCACGTACTCATCGGGCTTGTCCCGGTACTCGGCCGGCACAAGATGCGCACCCAGGAACGTGACATCGTCGGTCAGCTCGGCCGCCAGACGGCACAACCGCTGCTCACCGTCGACATCAAGCGCATAGCCCGACTTGATCTCCAGGTGGGTGATACCGGCTCTCAACGCCTCAGCACGCCGTGCTGCCGCGAGCGTGCGCAGCTCGTCGTCGGCTGCCGCACGCGTAGCATCGACCGTCGTCTGGATGCCGCCTGCCGCATACGGGGCGCCCGCCATCCGCGCGGCAAACTCCGCTGACCGGTCACCAGCAAACACCAGGTGGGTATGGCTGTCAACAAAGCCGGGAAGCACGGCGCGGCCGCGCGCGTCGACGCGGTGCTCGGCGTCGGCGAGCTTGGCGTGCCCGGCGACGGTGACCGCGGTGATCATGCCGTCCTCGATCAGCACCCCCATCTGAGCCCTTTCGCCAAGCTCAGGGTCACAGCTCACCAGCGTTCCGATGTTGTCAATCGCCAGGCTACTCACGTTTCGTCCTCTGCCATACCTGCCAGTTTGCCAGCACCGTCGGGCCGCTGCGACAGCGCTCCGGGCCGGCCCTGCCATTGCCGCCCGGCCCTGCCATTGCCGCCCGGCCCTGCCATTGCCGCCCGGCCGTAACTATTCAGGTGTCGACGGCTTGGTTTGGGCTGTGATCTGGCGGCGGCCTGGGCCGGGGCGCTATGGAGGTGTCAGGGGTCCAGTTGCGGGGGTTGGTGTTGAGCGCCGCTGCCCGCAACCGCACTCGGCGGCGCCGAACGGCGGCGCCTAACAGCTGGTTTGGTTTTACTGGCCGTGTCAGCGGCCGGGTTTGAGGTTGATCGTGGCAGGCAAACCGTCGCGCGCGCCGCAAGGGAGCTTAAATGCACAAACTGCGCTGCGCAAAGCCAGTTTGCGCAAAAACCCGCCGGTTTTCGGTATCAGATGCACAAATCGGCTTTCAGGCGCGCAGTTTGTGCATTCTGACTCGCTCGCACGCTGCTTACGGGCTTATCGCCGGCACAGGCCCGCACATTCGGGCACGCTTGCACCGGCCAGAAACCAGCCTTGCGCAAAACCTCAAAGAACACCAAGCGCAGCACGCCGCTAGCAGTCACGCCCGCCGGTCTGCGCCGCGACTACCGTGCCGACAGCCCGCCCAGCCAACAAACGACGTGAACAGTTACCCCGGCCCTATCATCTCGGCCCGGCCCGGCCATTGCCGGCCGGCCGCCGACCGTCGGCCGCCGATGCGATCAACCACCCGCCCGACCGACCGCCAATCCAACCGGCGGCGAGAACCCGCCCGCTCAATGCGTCGGCGGGGCCTCACCGTCGAAGTAGGGAACCTGGCCGTCAGCGACACGGAAACGCCAGGCGTCTGACTCACTGGCCCGGACCCCGACCTTGCCACTGTCCGGATACACGCACACGGAAGGCTCCGCGGCCGAGGAGAACATCAGCGCACGCGCGACCTGCGCACCGTCGTTCCAGACGTTGTGGGCGCCGTCAGGGCCAGAGGGGAAGCGCACCAGCTCACCGGCCCGCGCCAGCGCAACGCCGGTGGGCGTGCGCACCTCCACCTCGCCCACCATCACCAGCAGCCACTCCTCGACGTACTCGTAGTGGTAGGGGCAGAGCGTCTGGCCGGGCGGCAGTTCGTAGAGGCGCACGGCCAGTTCCGTGCCGCCAAGCGCCTCGCCAAAGGGCACCTCCGCACAGCGGTAGCCGTCGGGGTCGCTCTCGTCGTACGCGCCGGAGAAGTCCGCGTCAAATGCGTTCGGTCGGGTCATAGCGAGATCATCGCACCGCTGCCACACCACGGCCATCGCAGGCTCGGTGCAGGCGGAAAGAGCGATCACCAGGGCTGAAGCAGTCCGGGTCAAAGCTCGGAGCAGCCTGATCCGGGAGATGCCGGTGAGAGTGGACAGCAGCTCCGACAACGACTGGACGGGCCGGTACTGCCAGACAGTCCGCCCAGGTCCGGCAAGCAAGACGGGAACATGTACGTGTGCAGCCGGCTATGCGCCTTCACAGCCATGCAGTGGTAGGCTGTTTTTATGGCTCTACAGGCTCCCTCCAAAGACTCGCTGGCGTTCAGCGGCGGAGCCTTGGTTGCCGACCATCTTCTGGAACCCTGGTACAGGGCGATCAGCGCGGATATAACCGGGCTGAAGATTTTTGACGCGCACACGCACATCGGCTGCGCCGACCCGGACGGTTCCTGTGTTGCCGCCGATGAGCTCACAGCCGCCGTCGAACTCGTGGATGGACACGCAGTGGTCTTCCCGCTCGCCGAACCCGTCGGGTACGCGGTGGCCAACGAACGCATCCTGGAGGCTGGCCAACGGTCCGACGGGCGGCTGGTACCGTTCTGCCGCGCGGATCCGCACGGAGCCGGTATTGAAGAGGTCAAGCAGGCCGTCGACGGCGGCGCGGTGGGCATCAAGCTCCATCCCCGCAGCGAGCATTTCATGCTCGGCGAGCCGGCTGTTGAGCGCATCGTCGCCTACGCCAGTGAACACCGGCTACCCGTGATTGTGCACGCCGGACGAGGCATCCCGTCGCTGGGCCGCGACGCACTCACGCTGACGCAGCGCTATCCGGACGTCACGATGATCCTCGCCCACCTGGCGATCTCCGATCTGTCCTGGCTCTGGAGCGAGGCCGGCGGTCAGCGCAACCTGTTGTTTGACACCGCGTGGTGGAACACAGCCGACCAGCTGACCATGTTCTCCATGATGCCCCCGGGCCAGATCGTGTTCGGCTCGGACGCGCCCTACGGACGGCCGATCGCCACAGCCACGTTTGCGCTTCGCGCTGCGCTGGCCTGCGGTCTTAACCACGATCAGATCCGCAGCGTCTTTGGAGGTCAGCTGGCCCGCATTCTCAGCGGTGAGGCACCGCTTGATCTCGGTCCGGCCACAATGACGCCGCCACCCAGCCCCGGCCCTCTGCTTGAGCGACTGCACACTTTGCTGGTGGCAGCAGCGGCACGCTTGACGGCCGGCTATCCAGCCGACGAGTACTTGGAGCTGGTGGAGCTCGCCTGTGAGATTCCCTCCTCCCACCCGGCCGCACCCGTCGCCGCCTCGGTACGGACGCTGCTGCACAGATACCTGCACCACAGCCGCATGGCACCGCCCCAGCGTGGTCCGCGGATTCCGGGTATCCACCTGATCTTTGTCGCAGAGACGATTGCTCGCACGCCAGGTCTGCCACTGCCTGCACTGGGTCCATCCGGCGATGTCCTTGTGGCGGCCTGATGGCTCTGGACCCGTCACTGCGCCAAACCGAGTACGCCAGACTCGACCGTGGCGGCCAGGTGTATCTGGACTACACCGGAGGCGGGCTCTACGCGCAGTCGCAGCTGCGTCGGCACATGGAACTGCTTGAGTCCGGAGTATTCGGTAATCCGCACTCCGCAAACCCCAGTTCAGCTGCTGCCACCGAACTGATGGAGAGCGCCCGCTCAGCCGTGCTGGACTTCTTCGGCGCCTCGCCGGAGGACTATGAGGCGATCTTCACACCCAACGCCACCGGCGCGCTGCGCCTGGTCGGCGAGGCTTACCCGTTCCACCCCGGGGACCGCTATCTACTGACGTTTGACAACCACAACTCGGTCAACGGCATCCGTGAGTTCGCGCACGCACGCGGCGCAGATACAAGCTACGTGCCGAGCACGGGGTTGGATTTACGGGTCGACGAGGCAGTCCTCTTGCGCTATCTCAGTGAAACGCGGGGTGAGCACGAGAGCCTGTTTGCGTTTCCGGCGCAATCCAACTTTTCAGGCGTGCAACACCCTCTGGAGTGGATTGACCTCGCGCACCGTCACGGCTGGGACGTGCTGCTGGATGGTGCCGCGTTTGTGCCGAGTAACCCGCTTGACCTTGGGCGCTGGGAGCCAGACTTCGTGGTCCTCTCCTTCTACAAGATGTTTGGCTGGCCAACCGGCGTGGGCTGTCTGATCGCCCGGCGTGAGGCTCTGGCCAAACTTCAGCGCCCATGGTTCTCCGGCGGCACGATCGTCACGGCGTTCGTGCAGCGCCTGTACTACCAGTCCGCCCCGGGCGCCGCACATTTTGAGGACGGCACGGTCGACTACCTCAACCTGCCGGCGGTGAAGATCGGCCTGGACTTTCTGCGCGGCGTCGGCATCGACGCGGTCCATGATCATGTGAGCACACACTGCGGCACGTTGCTTGAAGTGCTCGCCACTGCGCGCCACAGTAACGGCGAGCCTGTGGCGCGGATCTACGGCCCCACCACCGTTGAGCGTCGCGGGGCGACCGTGGCCTTCAACTTCCTGCATCCAGACGGAAGCGTCGTTGACGAGCGGTTCGTGGACCGAGAGGCGGCCAGCCGGGGGATCTCGGTACGCACCGGATGCTTCTGCAACCCTGGCGCCGGCGAGCTGGCGTTCACGATATCCCGGGAGACGCTGGTCGGCGGCGAGTTCGACGACGTGATGACACTCGACGACTACATTAAGGCCCTGGGGCTGCCGTCGGGCGGAGCGATTCGGGCTTCGCTGGGTATCGCTACCAACGCTGCCGACATGACAGCGTTCTCTGACTTCGTCAGCGCGTTTCGCGACCTCACCGAGATCTACGGTGAGCTGCCGCCACGGCTGGCCTGTTGAGCCGACACCATCCCGACCGGGCCCGGCAGCGTCGGGTCTTGTTGTATGCCTAGAGACGCCCCACCGTGGCCGTTGAACCGTTACAGTGGCCCCTGGCGATCCCTTGCCGTGTGGCTCTCCCGCACGCGGCTGTGATCGTCGCGCCAAGCAGCGGCACTTACGTGACGCCCAGTTCCTGTTATACTACTATGTGTTTGTGCAGCGGTAGTACTTCTGGTCGCTGACATGTTGTTTCAACCGTAAGAAGGGACCCCGATGACCACAGCCCCAGCAAGGGCAACTCAGACTCAAGGCGCCGCCCAGCACCGAGTGCTCGTTTTCACAACCCCCAGTTGCCCATGGTGCACGCGCGCCAAGGCGTACTTGCGCCAAAATAAGGTTCCATTCCGTGAGATCGACGTCGCGCGTGACCGGTCTGCGGCCCGCGATCTGGTGCGTCGCACCGGCCAGATGGGCGTGCCCGTTGTCGAGATCGACGGCAAACCGATCATCGGCTTTGACCGGGCACAGATCAATCGTAGGCTCGGCTTGCACGGTTGATTTTCCGAAACACCAATCAACACCAAGGAGTAACTAAATGAGTGAAGACGTCCAGCCACTTGGCGCTCGTGTCCTGATCCGCGTCGTAGAAGAAGAGTCGGTTACGGCAAGTGGCATCTACCTGCCCGACACAGCCAAGGAAAAGCCTCAGCGTGGCGAGGTCGTCGCCGTTGGTGACGACGAGGAGATGATCAAGGTCGCCCCCGGTGACACCGTCATCTATCCGAAGTACAGCGGCACCGAACTCCAGCTCGAGGGAACCGACCACCTCATTATCGACGCTAGCGATCTGCTGGCGGTATTGCGCGCCAAGACCGCATAGCCCGGGCGCAACAAGACGCGAGCGCACACCAGCGGCGAGTACTGCAGCGGCGTGAACACTCACGCAGAGCACTGGGAGCGCCGCTACGCCCAGACGGGGCTGGTCTGGACCGCCGAGCCGAACCGCTTCCTGGTTGAAGAGGTCGCTGGGCGCAAGCCCGGCCGCGCACTGGACCTAGCATGCGGGGAAGGCCGCAACGGGATCTGGCTGGCCCAGCGGGGCTGGGAGGTCACCGGCGTGGATTTCTCAGCTCACGCGATCAAAAAGGGACGAGCCCTGGCTGCTGCACGCGGTGTCGAAGTCCAGTGGGTTGTACAGGATCTGCTCACTTAACGGCCGCAGCCGGGCTCGTTTGACCTGGTGGTGATCCTTTACCTGCAGGTACCCGCCGCCACGCGCGTGACCGTCATACGCAACGCCGTGACGGCGCTGGCGCCTGGCACTTGACTCACTCGTGCGCGCCCGCCGGGCCCAGGTAGCATCAAAATGATCTAGGCAGACCAAACATGCGAAAGCTCGATCCGTCACCCGGCGGTCATGACTGACCGCTTAGCGCCATGCCAAACGGCCGCCATGACCACGCCGTAGAGGCCAACGCCTCACCGGCGGATGACGCTGGCACCACGCCTGGTTTTCAGACAACGGTCTACTCGGTCGATGGTGAAAACCAGCCGGGTGGAGCGGCTGTCATAACCTCGCACACAAGCCGCATCGCGTTTGACGGATCCGCTGGGTCCGGCGGGCAGATTCCCGGCCCGGCAGATCTTTTGGCGGCCGCACTGGCGGCATGCATCCTCAAGAACGTGGAGCGATTCTCCGTCCTGTTACCGTTCCGCTACCAGCGCGCCAGCATCCACGTTGAGCTTGAACGTGACGAACCGCCGCCACGCATCGTCCGCGCCAGGTACGCGCTGCGAATCGCCACCGATGAGCCCCAGCGCCGCCTTCAGCTGCTGGAGCGCAACATTCTGCGATCAGGAACAATCACCAACACCCTCGCCGCCGCGTGCGATCTGGAGGGCAGGATCCTGGCTGAGCCCACAGACAACTAACTGACGGGGTCGGCCCGCGCACAGCCACGCGGCGCGTGTGACGGCTCTCACTGGACCGGCTCGGGAATGATCGGCCAGGCCCTCTCAACGTGGGCCGTCCATCCTTTCTTACGGTAACTATTCAGGTCGCATGGGGGCTTTCCGGGGGGCGGGCTGAAGATTTGGGT
>JBMFHK010000084.1:0-11252 GCA_049976865.1 Solirubrobacteraceae bacterium
CTGTGGCTGACGGTCATCTTCGCCAACCTCGCGGAGGCGTTCGCCGAGGGCCGCGGCCGCGCCCAGGCCGACACGCTGCGTTCGATGCGCCAGCAGACGGTCGCGACGATGCAGGACGGCTCGACCCGCCGGGCTGAGGAGCTGCGCCGCGGCGACCGCGTGGTGGTCGTGGCGGGTGAGCTGATCCCGGGCGACGGCACCGTGGTCGAGGGCATCGCCTCGGTCGACGAGTCGGCGATCACCGGTGAGTCGGCGCCGGTGATCCGCGAGTCCGGCGGCGACCGCAGCGCCGTCACCGGCGGCACACGCGTGCTGAGCGATCGCATCGTCGTCGAGATCACGCAGGAGCCGGGCCAGTCGTTCCTGGACCGCATGATCAACCTGGTCGAGGGTGCGCAGCGGCGCAAGACCCCCAACGAGGTCGCGCTCGGCATCCTGCTGGCCGGGCTGACGCTGATCTTCATGATTGTCGTCGCGACGCTGCGCCCGTTTGGCCTGTTCGCCGGCACCAACATCTCCGACACCACGCTGATCAGCCTGCTGGTGGCGCTGATCCCGACGACGATCGGGGCGCTCCTATCGGCGATCGGCATCGCCGGCATGGACCGGTTGGTGCGCCGCAACGTCCTGGCGCTATCCGGGAGGGCGGTCGAGGCCTCCGGTGATGTCGACGTGCTGCTGCTCGACAAGACCGGCACGATCACGATCGGTAACCGGCTCGCGTCGGAGTTCGTGCCGATGCCGGGCGTCAGCGAGGTGGAGCTGGCGGAGGTCGCGCAGTTGGCCTCGCTCGCCGACGAGACCCCGGAGGGACGCTCGATCGTGGTGCTCGCCAAGCACTACGGCATCCGTGAGCACGACCTCACGCAGATGCACGCGGAGTTCGTGCCGTTCACCGCGCAGACGCGGATGAGCGGCGTGGACATAGACGGCCAGCGGCTGCGCAAGGGCGCCGGCGATGCTGTGATCGCGATGGTGGCGGCCGAGGGCGGCCAGCCACCCGCGGAGCTGCGCCAGACGCTCGACCGGATCGCCGGCGAGGGCGGCACGCCGCTCGCGGTCGCCCGCGACAACCAGGTGCTCGGCGTTGTCTATCTCAAGGACACGGTCAAGGAGGGGATGCGCCAGCGCTTCGACCAACTGCGTGCGATGGGCATCCGCACGATCATGATCACCGGCGATAACCGCCTGACCGCCAAGAAGATCGCCGAGGAGGCCGGCGTCGACGACTTCCTCGCCGAGGCCACACCGGAGAAGAAACTCGAGCTGATCCGCGAACAGCAGGCCGTCGGGCGTATGGTCGCGATGACCGGCGACGGCACCAACGACGCGCCGGCCCTGGCCCAGGCCGACGTCGGCGTCGCGATGAACACCGGCACCCAGGCGGCACGCGAGGCGGGCAACATGGTCGATTTGGACTCCAACCCGACCAAGCTGATCGAGATCGTCGAGGTCGGCAAACAGCTTTTGATCACGCGCGGCGCGCTGACAACCTTCAGCATCGCCAACGATGTGGCCAAGTACTTCGCCATCCTGCCAGCGATCTTCATCTCCACCTATGCGACCGTGCGCGGCGGCAATGGGCCGCTCAGCGTGCTCAATGTGATGGGCCTTGGCGACCCGCGCTCGGCGGTGATCTCGGCGATCGTGTTCAACGCGATCGTGATTCCGCTGCTGATCCCGATCTCGCTGCGAGGTGTCTCCTACCGGCCGGTGGGGGCCAGCGCTCTGCTTAGGCGCAACCTGCTGATCTACGGGCTTGGTGGGCTGGCGGCGCCGTTCATCGGGATCAAGCTGATCGATCTCATCGTCCACAACCTGCTGGGGGCTTGAGCTCACCAGGCTCGCGCCGCACATGCCCGTGGCCAGTGACCTCGACCAGCGACCCTCAGCTGAACGTCCCCGTGGGCGTCTGCGGGTCGTCCTCGGCATGGCGCCCGGTGTCGGTAAGACCGTCCGCATGCTCGCCGAGGGGCACGCGGAGGCTCGCGCGGGCCGGGACGTGGTGATCGGGCTGCTCGAAACGCATGGTCGTGAGGAGACCGCGGCCGCGGCCGCCGGGTTGGAGATGCTGGGCCGCCGGACGGTCAGCTACCGCGGCACCGAGTTCACCGAGATGGATCTCCCCGCCGTGCTCGCGCGCGCCCCCGACCTCTGCCTGATCGACGAGCTCGCCCACACCAACGCGCCCGGCCTGGAGCACGCCAAGCGCTACGAGGATGTCGAGGACGTGCTGGCGGCCGGCATCGACGTGCTCTCGACGCTCAACGTGCAGCATCTGGAGTCGCTCAACGACCAGGTCGCCGAGCTGAGTGGCGTGCGGGTGCGGGAGACGATCCCGGATGCGGTCCTCGCGGGGGCCGACGAGGTGGTGGTCGTCGACCTCACCCCGGAGGAACTGCTCGAGCGTCTGCGTGTCGGCAAGGTCTACCCCGCAGCGCGGATCGAGTCGGCGCTCAACAACTTCTTCCGGATCGAAAATCTGACCGCGCTGCGAGAGGTGGCGCTGCGCCAGGCGGCCGAGGAGGTGGGCCAGCGCCGGATGGCCGCCGCGGGCGCAGGCTCGCGTGCCGAGCTGCTCGACACCGCGGCCGGCCAGGCCGTCGGCGAGCGGCTGCTGGTGCTCGTGCAGCCCGAGCCCAGCACGCAGCGGGTCGTGCGGCGGGCCTGGCGCTCCGCGCAGCGGCTGGGCGCCGAGCTGGACCTCCTGTGGGCGCGCCCGCCGGGGGCGCTCGACGTCGAGCACGAGCGTTCGCTGAGCGCGCTCATGCAGCTCGCCTCGATGCTCGGCGCGCACTTCATCGTCGAAGAGTCAGACACGCTGGTCGAGACGATCGCCGCCGTCGCCCGGCGGCGGCGCTGCACCTACATCTTTATGGGCAGGCCGCGCCCGGCACGCGGTCTCGCTCGCCTGCGCGCGCCGCTGCCGCTGCGCCTGATGGACCTGCTGCCCGGTGTCGATGTGCGGATCGTCGCCGACCGAGGTCGGCGCGAAGAACGAGGTGAGAGATGAAGATCCCAAGGAATCGAAGCGAGCAGGCGCAGACTGCCGCGCAAGGGCGGATCCTGATCCCGTTCACCGCCCACGGGTTGTCGCAGCGGGCGCTCGACGCCGCCCTGCGCCTCGCCCGCGCTGAGCGCGCGACGGTGGTCCCGGCGTTCCTCGTGCGCGTGCCGCGCACGCTGCCGCTTGACTCGCCGCTGCCGGCGGCCTGCTCGGTGGGCATCTCGCTACAGGAGGTGATCGAGCAACAGGCAGGCGCGGCGGGCGTGGCTGTCGACGCGCGTGTCAGCCGCGGGCGCACATACCGTGATGCGCTCGGTCGTCTGCTGGCGCAGGAACCGTTTGAGCGCGTGGTGATCGCTGCGACGGGGGAGCCCGGCAACGGCCTGGCCGAGCACGACCTGGCGTGGCTCCTGTCGGAGGTTCCCGCCGAGCTGTTGATCCTGCGGCCCACGCTCGGCTAGCTTGCGGCAGAGACGGGCGAAAGCATTACGACGGCCGTCACTGCCGCGGTTCGCGAGCGGCTCGAGTGTCTGTGGGGTGCGGTTCCACGCGAGCAGCGCCGTCAGGCGCTGACAGAGATCGCCGGTCGTAGCGCCAGGCGCCGCATCCGCGACCGGCGTCTCGCGGATGAGATCGTCGGCTACGACCCTGAAGGCCTGCCTCGCTGAAGCCTGTCGCATGGTCCTCGACACCTCTGCGCTTGTGGCCGTGCTCCTCGGCGAGCCCGAAAGCGATCGCATCATCGAACTGCTCGCTGACCCGGAGGATCCGCTGATCTCTGCAGCAACGCTATTCGAGACCTCGATCGTAATGCTGGCCAAGACTGGGGCCCAGGGGATCAGCGATCTCGATGACCTGCTGATGGCCGGAGCCGTGCGTTGCGTTGCTCTGGACGCCGCGCAAGCGCATCTGGCGCGCGAGGCGTTCGAGCGGTTCGGTAAGGGCAGGGCGCGGGCGGCCCTGAACTACGGTGACTGCTTCGCTTATGCGCTCGCCCGATCCACTGCACGGCCGCTGCTCTGCAAGGGCGACGACTTCATCCACACAGACGTTGAACTCGCGATGGTCTAAAGACGGAGACCGCGAATCCGAACACGCTTTTGCGGTCGGCTAGCGCCCCGCGTTCACAACCCCGGCGCGCGACGGTAAGCTCATACGATGGACCAGAACGCTGGGCAACCGCTGGGGGAGCGGGTGTCCTTCACCGGAGCGCGCGCTTCTGAAACGACAACCCCTGACCGGCTCGCGTGTGGTCCTGGTACCGCTGCGGGGCGCGTTCGAGGCATGGCTTGCGGCGGGCAACTTCGACTCAGGCGGCGCGCAGCGGCGCCGCCTCAGCGAGATGACCGCGGGCATCTGAGGGGCGCGACGATGCGTCAGGCGCCAGACGAACCGATCCGCAAGCCTGCTATCAGACTTGTCAAGTCGTGTCAAATTGCCGAGTAGGTACCCCAGATGCACGACAGCGCGCCACAGGAGCCGATCGATTACAGGGTGATCGCCGAGACGGTGCCCGCGATCGTCTTCGTGTCCGAGACCGGCCCACAGTCGCGCTGGCTCTACGTCAGCGAGTGGATCGAGCCGATCCTCGGTTTCACCCACCGTCAAGGAGTGGACCGCTCAGCGCGGGATGTGGGCGCGCCAGCTGCACCCCGACGACCGGGACACTGAGTTCGCGGCCGAGGCGGCCGCGGTCGCCCGGGCGCGGGCCGGGCTCGCCACCGGCATCGACCCTCGCGGTGATGGCTTCAAGCGCGACTACAGGATGCTGCACCGTGACGGGCGCTTCGTCTGGGTGCGTGAGGACTCCGTTCTGGCGCAGGCCCCAGACGGTGAGCTGCACTGGCACGGTGTGATGTTCGACATCACCGACCAGAAGCAGGTCGAGCAGTAGCTCGAGCGCCAGTCAAGCGCGCAGGCGGAGGTCGCGCGGCTCGGCGAGTTGGCGCTGCGAGGCGTCGAGATCGGTGAGCTCTTGCAAGAGAGCTGCCGCGCGCTGACCGCGGTGCTCGCAGCCGACGCGGCGCTCGCCTGGCGAATCGGCCCAGACTCGAGGACGCGCGAGCTGCGCGCCTTGAGCGGCACCGCCGTCGCCGCGCTCTCGCTGCAGACGGGGCTGCTGACACCGGGCTCGCCGGCCGCCAGGGCGGTGCTTACCGGCGCGCCGGTTCTGGTCGAGAGCTTGGACGACGAGCCGGAGCTGATCAGTGCGCTGCCGGCCGAGCAGCGCGGCATCAAGAGCAGCGTCACCGTGCCGATCGCGGGCGAACCCCAGGTGTGGGGTCTGCTGGTCGCCTACAGCCAGGTGCCGCACGCGTTCACCGAGCGCGACGTGAACTTCGTCGTGGCGATGGCCAACATCCTGGCGGAGGCGATTGAGCGCCAGCAGAGCGAGGACGCGATGGAGCACCGTGCCCTGCATGACCTGCTCACCGGCCTGCCCAACCGTGGCCTCTTCACCGACCGTCTGGAGCAGGCGCTCGAGCGCATGCACCGCCACTCCGGCCTGCTGGCGGCGCTGCTGTTCATCGACGTCGACCACTTCAAGCAGGTCAATGACACGCTTGGCCACCAGGCCGGCGACGAGCTGCTGGCGGCCGTGGCCACGCGCCTGCGCGAGGCCGTGCGCCCCTCCGACACGGTCGCGCGCTTCGGCGGTGATGAGTTCGGGCTGCTGCTCGAGGAGATCGCCAACGAGCGCGCCGCGATCGCGACCGCCGAGCGGATCGCGGCGAGCTTCGCGCGACCGTTCGTGCTCGAGGCGGGCTCGCAGTTCATCACCGCCAGTATCGGGATCGCGCTGGCTGACGGCCACCATCAGGCGGACGCCCTGCTGCGCGATGCCGACGCCGCCATGTACCGGGCCAAGCAGCGTGGCCGGGCTCGCTACCACGTCTTTGACGACGAGCTGCGGATGCGCGCGCTGGCCCGTGACCGCATCGAGGGAGAGCTCCGTCGCGCGCTCGAAAACGACGAGCTGCGGCTCGTCTACCAGCCGGTGGTGGACATCGGAACCGAGCGCGTCGACGGCGCCGAGGCGCTCCTGCGCTGGGAACACCCATCGCGCGGCGAGCTCGCGCCGGCTGAGTTCATCGCCGTGGCGGAGGAGAGCGGTCTGATCGACCGGATCGGCCAGTGGGTGATCGACGGGGCGCTCGCTCAGGCCGCCCGCTGGGAGCAGCTGCAGCCCGACCGGCCACCGGTCCGCGTGGGCGTCAACATCTCGGTGGCGCAGCTGCAGAACCCGCGCTTTCCCGACACGCTCGCGGAGGCGATCGCAGCAGCCGGCATCGAGCCCCAGACGCTGGCGCTGGAGCTCGACGAGAGCGTGCTGCGCGACGAGGCCGAGCAGATGCGCAGCGTGCTGCGGCTGCTCAAGCGCAGTGGCGTGCGCATCGCGATCCACGACTTCGGCACCGGCGATTCGTCGCTGCGCCAGCTGGCGGCGCTGCCGGTCGACACGATCAAGGTGCAGCCGCGCTTCGTCGCCGCGCTCGGTACGCCCGACGCTGACGCTCCCATCGCCCAGGCGGCGATCGCCACCGGCAGGGCGCTTGGACTCCGCGTGATCGGCGTGGGCGCGGAGACCGCCGAGCAGGTCACGCTGCTGCGCGAGTTGGGCTGCGACTTCGCCCAGGGGCATCTGTTCTCCCATCCGTTGAGCGCCGAGGAGTTCAGCCTCCTGTTGGAGTCCGGCGGCGACCTGCAACGCACGCTTCGCTAGCGCCAGCCAGCTTCAGGCTCAGGCGGCCAGCTCCAGCTGCGCGCTCCAGGTCTCATACATCTCCGCGTAGCGACCGCCGCGGGCGACCAGCTCCTCGTGCGAGCCGGTCTCGACGATCCGTCCGCCGTCGACCACCACGATCCGGTCGGCCTTCATCGCCGTGCTCAGGCGGTGGGCGATCAGCACCGCGGTGCGGCCCTGTAGAAGCACGTCGAGTGCCGCCTCGACCTTGGCCTCCGACATCAGGTCGAGGTTCGATGTCGCCTCGTCCAGCACCAGCACCCGTGGGCGGGCGTGGAAGGCCCGCGCCAGCGCGATCAGCTGGCGCTCGCCCGAGGACAGCGATTGCCCGCGCTCGTGCACGACCGTGTCAAGCCCGTCGGGCATCCGCTCGACCACATCGTGCAGGCCGACCGCGTCGATCGCCTCCCAGACCTCCTGATCGGAGGCGTCAGGCCGCGCGAAGGCGATGTTCTCCCGCAGCGAGCCGGCGAACAGGAACGGCTCCTGCGGCACGACGCCGAGCTGGCGGCGCAGCGAGTCGAGCGTCACCGTGCGCAGGTCAACCCCGTCGATCAGCACCCTGCCCGCGGTGGGGTCGTAGAAGCGCGTGATCAGCTTGGCGATCGTCGACTTGCCGGCGCCGGTCTCACCGACAAAGGCGACGCTCTCGCCCGGCGCGATCGCAAGCGTGACGTCGTGCAGCACCTCCTGGCCGGGGAAGTAGCCGAAGCTCACGTGGTCAAAGCGGATCTCGCCCGTCACCGGCGCAAGCGTGGCGGCGTCGGCGGCCTGAGGCGTGTTGGGCTCAGTCCGAAACAGCGTGCGCAGCTTCACGACCGAGGCCTGTCCCTGCTGGAAGGTCGTGTACTGCTGCACGAGCAGCTGGATCGGTACGAAGAAGCGGTTCAGGTACAGGAAGTAGGCGATCAGCGCGCCGATCGGCAGCTGGTGGTGCAGCACCATCTCGCCGCCGATCGCCAGCAGCGCGCCCTGCCCGAGGTAGCCGAGCAGCTGCGTGCCGGGCCCGTAGATCGCGTTTATCTGTGCGGTCTGGTTGCTTGCGTCCTGGTACTCGCCCACGACGCTGCGGTGGGCGACCACGTTGCGCGCCTGGCGGTTGAAGGCGGCGACCGTGCGCATGCCCTGCAGGCTCTCCGAGAGGTCGCCGAGCACCCCGGCGATCGCATCGCGCACACGCAGGTAGGCGCGCTGGGAGGCGCGCGTGAACCAGATCGTGGAGACGGTCAAGAGCGGCACCATCAGCGCCAGCGTGATCAGCGTCAGCTCGACGTTCTGCGAGAACAGGATCGCGGTGATCACGATCATCGTCAGCGCCTGCGCGACCAGCTGTGCCAGGCCGTCCTGCAAAAGCTGCTGCAGGTTCTCGATGTCGGCCGTCATGCGCGTCATCACCACGCCGGCCTTCTCCTGCGTGTAGTAGTCAAGGCCGAGGCGCTGCAGCTGCGCGAAGACCTTGACGCGCAGGTCGTACATCACGCCCGCCGCCAGCCGGCCGCTGGCTCGCACCTGCGAGCGCTGCGCCAGCGCGCTGAGGACTGTGGCCAGTACGAACACGCCGGCGCAGGCCGCCACCACGGCAAAGCTCCCGTGCGCCTGCGGCGGCATGCCGTGATCGATCGCGTATTCGATCAGCAGCGGCCCCACCTGGCCCAGCACGCTGACCACGCTGACCAGCACGACCGCCCAGAGGCCGAGCCGCCAGTAGCGCAGGATCAGCTGGCGCAGGGTCAGGTTGCGGTCGCGCTCGTCGGCGCCGGTGTAGTTGAAGACCGCATCCGGCGCGGGGTGCTCAGGCTCCCGCGCAAGCAGCTTGTCGACCCCATCCTGCAGCTCCGACGGGATCCCCGCAAACGGCAATCCGCCGCCCGGCGAGGAGGAGTGCCCACCACCGCCGAACATCGGAGCGCCGCCGCCAAAGCCCCCGAAGCTCACGTGAACACCGTCTTGGATGGAGCTCGGCCCGCCGCCGGGGGCCGCGCTTGGCCCCCGGCGGCGCCGGAGCGCTCGGACCGCTCGCGCTCCTGGGCCTCGGCCTGCGCCTCGGCCTGCGCCAGCACCTCGACATACAGCGGCGAGGTGGCCATCAGCTCGGCGTGCGTGCCGTCGGCGACGATCGTACCGCCGTCGAGCAGCACCACCCGGTCGGCGAGCGCGATCGTCGAGAGCCGGTGGGCGACGATCAGCGTCGTGCGCCCCTGCATCAGCGTGCGCAGCGCCTCGTGAATCTCCTGCTCGACCTGCACGTCGACGGCGCTGGTGGCATCGTCGAGCACCAGGATCGGCGGGTTCACCAGCAGCGTGCGGGCGATCGCGATGCGCTGGCGCTGCCCGCCCGAGAGCGTGTAGCCGCGCTCGCCGACGACCGTGTCGTAACCGTCGGGCAGCGCCAGGATGAAGCGCTCGGCGCCGGCGGCGCGGGCGGCCTCGCGGACCTCCTCGAGGCTCGCGTCAGGGCGCCCGTAGGCGATGTTCTCGCGGATTGACGCGGAGAACAGGAAGGGCTCGTCGAGCACCACGCCGACCTGGTGGCGCAGGCTCGTCAGCGTCAGCTCGCGCACGTCGTGGCCGTCGACCCTGACGGCACCGGCGTCGACGTCGTAGAAGCGCGCGAGCAGCCGCGCGACGGTGCTCTTGCCGCTCGCGGTGCGCCCGACCATCGCGACCGTCTCCCCGGGCTCGAGGCGCAGGTTGAAGTCCTCGAGCACGGCCGGGCCATCCTCGGTGTAGGCGAAGCGCACGTGCTCGAAGGCGATCTCGCCGCGGGCGTCCAGGAGGTCGACGGCCAGCGGGCCGTCGACGACGCTCGGCTGCTCATCCAGCACCTCGTAGATGCGGACCGCCGAGGCGGCGGCGCGCTGGCTCAGCATCACCAGCATGCCGAGCATCTGGAAGGGCGCCTGCAGCATCACGATGTAGAGGCTGAAGGCGAGGATCGCGCCGTCTGAGAGGTGGTGGTGGATCACCAGGTAGCCGCCCCACAAAAGGATCGCGGCGAGACCGAGCTGGGGCAGGTTCTGGACCAGCGGGGTGAAGCGGGCGCGGATGTCGGCGTCCTTGATGTAGGCCCAGCGCACGCGCCGCGCGGTGCCCTGCAGCTTGTGCAGATCGCGCTGCTCGCCGACGAAGGACTTGACCACGCGCACGCCGCTGACGTTCTCATCGACGGTCATGGCGATCTCGGCCAGGCGCGCCTGGATCAGCCAGGAGACCGGGAAGATGCTCCTGCGCATGCGCAGGCCCATGAGGAAGACCAGCGGCAGCGTGCCCAGCGCCACGAACGCGAGCGACACGTTGATCGTCAGCATGTAGGCGAAGGCGACCAGGGCGATCGAGCACTGCACCAGGATGCTCGGGCCGAAGATCAGGTAGCGCTGCACCGAGCGGATGTCGGAGTTGGCGCGCGAGATCAGCTGGCCGGACTGGACGCGGTCGTAGAACTGGAAGTCAAGGCGCGTCAGGTGCGTGTAGATGATGTTGCGCAGATCCGCCTCGATCGCGTAGGCGGTGCGCATCAGCAGAAGCCGCGAGACGTAGGCGGTCAGCCCGGCCGCGACCGCCAGCACAAAGACGATCCGCACGTAGTGGGCGAGCGGCGTGGTGTGGGACTGAAGCGAATGGTTGACAGCGCCGTTGAGCAGGCTTGGGATCTGCACCTGCAGAAGCAGCGAGATGAAGGAGAGCGTGAGCGCCGAGATCAGCATGCGCCGGTGGGCGAGCACGATCGGCATTGCCCGGCGCAGCCAGCTCTTGCTGCGGTCGGTGTCGATCCAGGCGCGCGGCGGTGCGTACCGGGACGGCTCGGGTGCCGGGGCGAGGCGGCTTGTCGGGGCGAGCGCGCTCAACGCGGCAACTCCTCGAGCAGCTGCCCGATCCGCTCGAGCCGCTCCTCCACGGCCGCATCGGCGCGCGCGAGCAGCGCTCGGCCTGCGTCGGTCAGGCCGACGTCGATGCGGCGGCGGTCACAGTTGGTGTGCTCGCGGCTGACCAGGCCGCGGGCGACCAGCCCGTCGACCACGCCGGTGATGCTGGGGCGGCTGACCGCGAGCTTCTCGGCCAGGCGTGAGGCGGCCTCCTGGCCCTCGCCGAGGGTGGCCAGCACGCGGTACTGGGAGAGCGAGAGGTCGGTGGTCGCCACGGCGCGCTCGACGATGCGGGCGATGTGCGCAAGCGTGTGGCCGGGGTGGGCAGTGGCCTGCGCGAGAGCGGGTGATTCGGTAGCTACACAGTTAGGTTAGCGAACCACTTTTGCCTCCCGGCCGACAGCTGCGTGCGGGCGCCGCTTGGCGCTCAGTCGGGTTCTGTCAGCCCCTTGAGCAGCTCCACCGCCTCCTGCAGGGTGCGCTGCTCCGCATCGCTGAGGCGGGCGATCGCCTCGCCCAGCCAGCCCTCGCGGGCGGCGCGGTCGGCCTCCACGGCGGCGCGGCCGCGGGTGGTGATCGCGACCTGCGTGCGCCTGGCGTCGCTTGCGTCGGCGCGGCGCTCGACCAGGCCCTCGGC
>JBMFHK010000085.1:0-10875 GCA_049976865.1 Solirubrobacteraceae bacterium
CACCGCCGCTGCCGCCGTTACCGCCGGCACCTGCAGTCGCGCCGCCGCTGCCGCCGGCTCCGCCATTGCCGCCAGGACCGCCTGGCAGGTAGTCAGCACCGACACCGCCTGCGCCACCGCCGCCGCCGAATGCCTGGTCGGCCTGAAAGTCGCTGACCGAGCTGCCAACGACAAAATCGCTGCCGGAATTGAACACGGCGCCGCCGGCGCCGCTTCCGCCGGTCCCGCCGGTTCCGCCGCTGGCACCGACCACGCCGCCGCCGCCGCTTGCTCCGGCGCCTCCGTTACCTGCGGTCTGCGTGCCGGTGCCATCACTGCCGCCCGTGCCGCCCAAACCGCCGGCACCGCCTCCGTAACCGCTGCTGCCCGCACCGCCGGTTCCACCGTGACCACCGGTAGCGATGTCACCTTGAAACAGGGTTGCGCTCAGTGACAGCGCTCCGGTTACATAGACGGCGCCCCCCTCTCCTACGCCGCCGTTCCCACCGCTGCCAGCTTGTCCAGGCGTGCCTGCCGCCCCACCTACGCCGCCGTTTCCAGCGTTGCCACCGGCACCGGACCCATACATGCTGGACCCATTCCCGCCGTTACCGCCGGTGCCGCCTTGTCCGGAAGCGCCGCCCGCCGCACCGGGTCCGCCGTTGCCACCCTGCACGGTGTCATTGACAAACTGGTCGTCGGCCAGCGTGACCGTACCATCGCTGAAAATCGCACCGCCGCGGGCGTCGCCGCCGTTGCCACCAGCTTCGCCGTTGCCGCCTGCTCCTGCGGAGCCGCCGTTGCCGCCGCCACCGCCGGCCGCGGCACTCACACCGGGAGCGCCGTTACCGCCGTTACCACCGTTACCGCCGTTACCACCGCTACCGCCGTTACCGCCTGCGCCGCCACTGCCGCCCGTTGCCGAATCATCGGTGAAGAAGCTCGACTGGACCACCAGCGTGGATCCCGCAGCAGCGTAGATGGCGCCTCCTGCGCCAGCCGCTCCAGCCGCACCGTCACTGCCCGCGCTGCCAGCCTCTCCACTGCTGCCGGCCGCACCGTCGGTACCGTCACCGGCCTCCAGGCCGGGGGTTCCAACCAGTCCTGACTGTCCGGGCGCCCCGTCTGTGCCGGCCGTGCCGCTCTGGCCGTTTGCCCCGGCTACCGCCAGGGCGCTGGCATCGGTCAGCGTGAGCGCCTGAACGTCAAGGGTGGCGTTGGCGTCCACTACAAACAGCTGCGATTGGTTTTCTCCTGAGAGGATCACCGAACCACTGCCATCCACCGTGATGTCCTGTCCAGGAGTGATCTGGATTGGGCTGGTGAAGGCGATTGTGCCCGAACAGTTGAAAGTGATCTCCACGGGTTCGCTGCCCGCGCCGGCGATTGCGGCGCCCAGCGCCGATTCGCTGCAGCTACTCTGCAAGGTGTCGATCGTGGCGCCCGCCTGGGCGCTCGCGGGTACCGCAACCGCCACGGAGACCAGCCCCGTCAAGGCCACACCAGCCAGCTGCGCTGCGACGCGCAACTCCGAAGCGTTCCGCCGCCGCAGGAATGTGAGCGTGTAGATGTACCAACGGTTGGAGCGCATCCGGTGACGGAGCTTTGGCATGACGGATCTCAGTGTGCTGGTGTAAGTTGGGACTCCCGCAATGCATCGGCTCCATGCGTCCAAGACAAGTGCGAGACAGCCGCCAGATCGGGCATATGTCCAGGTCAGGTCACCGTCAACTGTTCCGCCGCCTTTAAGTGGGTCCCTCGCTCCCGCGTCCGGCGGCAGCTTGTGGACGGCGCGGCTAGTGCAGTCTCAAGCCGCCGTTGGCAAGCGAGCTGATGTCGTTGCGCAGGCCGATGAACAGCAGCAGGCCGATCAACGCAAGCCCGACAAAGCTTGCTCGCTCAATCACCAGCGGTGACACCTTGCGGCCACGAACACCCTCGACCAGCGCCCAGAATATGTGCCCGCCATCGAGCGGCAGGAACGGGAACAGATTGATGATCGCCAAAGACAGCGAGATCAAAGCGAGTACCCAGGCACCGTCACGCAGTCCAGTGGCGATCTCCTGCTGCGTGTACTCATAGGCACCAACGATGCTGTGAAGCTGGCGTCGCGCTGCGGGTTTGAAAAGCTGAGCAATGTCGCTCACAGTGGTCTTGGTGACGCTCCATAGCGCGCTGACACTCAGGCCGGCTGAGAAGAGCGCAGTGTTGGGCGCGGTTCGTTCTCCGAACACAATGCCGAGCAGCATCTCGTGATGAACGCTGCTCCACCGAGGCCGGATGAGCAAGGTGAATAGTTTCCCGTTCCGGCGGATCAGTACCTTCGCGGCTGTGCTTGCCACGCAACCGTTACGGTGCGCGTCCCCCGGGCATGTGTGCGTTGCTACAGCGTCATGGATTTTGGCCGGACTGCCACCGATGCCATCGACCGAGACGATCCGGTCACCTAGGTGAAGGACGCGGTCGGCTGCGCTGCCCGCGTAGATACCGGCGACCGTGTTGTTGCTCAGCGCCTGGCCTCTGCTGTTGGTGAGCGTGTGCGCTCCACCCAAGTACACCACCCACGCGAGCACGAAGGCGACCAGCAGGTTCATCGCCGGTCCGGCCGCAATCACCACCACGCGCTTCCAGATGGCCTGGTTGTAGTAGGCGCGGGCTTGGTCCTCGTCATCACCCATCGGCTCCAGTGGGTTCATTCCCGCGATTTTCACGTAGCCGCCGAGCGGGATCACACCGACCCCATACTCCGTCTCGCCACGGCGATGCTTGACCACCATGGGGCCGAAGAACAGCGAAAAACGGTCGACGCGCATGCCCACTGCCTTGGCGGCAAGGAAATGGCCAGCCTCGTGCAGGATTATCAGCAGCGCAAAGCCGACAAAAGCTAAAACGTACGACACCGCCGATCAGTGTGACAGGCGTTTGACCAACGCAGACGCGGTCTTACGAGCTTCTGAGTCAACCTTCATCAATGCGTCAAACGACAACACCGGTTGCGTCGAATACTCGTGCATCGTCAGTTCAATGACCTCGGTAATACCGGGAAACGAGAGTTTCCCGGACAAGAACGCGTGCACCGCCACCTCGTTGGCGGCGTTGAGCACACACGGTGCGGTGCCTCCCGTGATACCTGCCTCACGGGCCAGGGCCAGACACCGGAACGTCTCAAGGTCCGGTAATTCGAACGTCAACGATCCGAGATCAGCTAGGTCCAGCGGGGCAACCGGCAGTTCCACGCGATGCGGATAATGAAGGGCGTAGGCGATCGGCATCCGCATGTCCGGGTAACCGAGATGTGCAAGTGTCGCGCCGTCACAGAGCTGGATCAGACTGTGCACGATTGACTGTGGATGCACGACAACACCGATCCGCTCGTACGGTGTATCGAACAGGTGGTGTGCCTCAATGACCTCCAGACCCTTGTTCATCAGGGTTGCAGAGTCGACCGTGATCTTGCCGCCCATCCTCCAGGTTGGGTGCGCGAGCGCCTGCTGGACGGTGACTTCGGCCAGCTGTGCGGCCGTTTGCCCACGAAAAGGTCCGCCGGAGGCGGTCAACAGCAGTCGCTCGATGCTACCGGCTGCCTGGCCGGCAACCAGCTGATGCAGCGCCGCATGTTCAGAGTCAACCGGCAGGATGCGCGCACCGGTTGCCTGGGCAAGGGTGCTGACAAGCTCTCCGCCGACCACCAGAGACTCCTTGTTGGCAAGTGCGAGATCAATCCCTTCGCCGAGCGTAGCGACGGTGGCCAGCAGCCCAGCCGAACCGACTATCGCATTGAGCACCATGTCAGCTCCGGAGCCTTTGATCAGCTCCACGATGCCGTCAGGACCGCCATACACCGCGCCCTGTGTCCAGCGCTCTGCGGCAATGGCTGCGGCATCAGGATCTCCCAGCGCAATTCGCGCTACGCCCAGACTACGTGTCTGCTCCAGTAGTTTCTGGTGGTCGCGACCGGCGCCCAACCCCACAACCTCCAGCTCACCTTCACTGCGGGCGACCACGTCGAGCGCTTGAACACCGATTGAGCCGGTGGAACCGAGGATGACAATACGCCTGGACATCAGCGGGGATTCTGCCTGGCCATGATCAGTGCGGTAGGTTGGTCCATATGTAGTAAGTGACAACGATCGTGAAGATCGCTGCGTCGAGCCTGTCAAGCGCGCCGCCGTGCGCACCGAAGATCGATCCGGCGTCTTTTGCTCCGGCGTCGCGTTTGATAAGCGACTCAAAGAGGTCGCCGAGCGGTCCGAAGATCGCGATCGCAAAACCCAGTAGTAGTGCGGTTCCGTGCGCCATCCAAGCCTCTTGGTAGAAGCCTGCGATCACCACGGCAAGGACTGCGACGAGTGCTCCGATGCCAAGCCCCTCGACGGTTTTCTTTGGTGAGATCGTTGGTACCAGTTTGTGTCGGCCAAATAGTCGGCCGCCAATGTAAGCGGCGGTGTCACCGAGGAAAGTGCCGAGCATCACGTCAATCACAACACCGTTGCCGTGGGGCCCGTCGCGCAGCAATACCGCCAGCGCAAACGCAAAACCGATCCACATGACGCCGAGTGTCGTTGACGCGACCGCGAGCGTTGCCTCCTTGGTCTGGCCGCGCGCCAAGATGGCCAGAAAGCTCAGCGGCAGCGCTGCGACTGCCACCCCGACGACATCCTCCAAGCTACCGAAGTGAGCAGCAAAGGTCATGCCGATCACCGCCACAAACCCGACCACCGGGACTGGGCGCCAGTTGGCGAGCAGCGGGTATAGCTCGGCCAGGCAGATCAATCCGAGCACGGCCATGAGCGTCATCCAGGCGATCCCGCCAACATCTGCCACAACAATCGCAAGCACTGCCGCCGGCACTGCGACCAGAACCCGTCGTGCAAAGTCGGAATGTCTCCGCGCAGTCGGCTCGGGAAGCTCCGCAGGCCGTTTGCGTGGTACAGGCATTAGCGTCCGCCGAACCGGCGGTGACGAGAGCGGTACTCAGACAGGCTCTCGGCAAACGCCTGCCTGGAGAAGTCAGGCCACAACTCGTCACGGAAGACAAGCTCCGAGTAGACCGTCTGCCAGGTAAGGAAGTTTGAGACCCGCTGCTCTCCGCTGGTGCGGATCACAAGGTCAGGGTCGTGCATGTCAGGTGCGTAGAGGTGTCGGCGAAACTCCTCATCCCCACCGCCGGTGAACGCCTGTGCCGCATCGAGGATCTCGGCCCGGCCACCGTAATTAAATGCGACAAACAGCGTTATGCGGGCGTTGGCGGCTGTCTGCGCCTCAGCCCAGGCCATCCTCTCTATAAGCCGCGCGGAGACGGGCTCTGAACGCCGCCCGATGAACCGCATGCGCACGCCCTCCTGCTTGAGCTCCGGCGTCTCAGTGTTGATCCGCCGCGCAAACAAGCGCATCAGCCCGGCGACCTCCGGCTTTGAGCGCCCCCAGTTCTCCGTCGAAAACGAGTAGACCGTCAGCTCTCTGATCCCGAAACTGACAGCGTCGCGCAAACGCGCTTTGAGGGTGTCGGCGCCGGCCTCGTGTCCTTTGATGGTGGGAAGCCCGCGCGCCTTGGCCCAGCGGCCGTTTCCATCGGTGATGATCGCGACGTACCGCGGGCCATCAGAACTCGCTTCGGGCGCAGCGTCGACGGCCACGTCAGACCTCGAGGATCTCTTCTTCCTTGACCTCCAGCAGTGCGTCGAGCTCGGCTATGCAGCTATCGGTCACTTTCTGCAGCTCACCCTCGGCGCGGTGCTCACCGTCAGCGCCAACGTCGCCGCTCTCCTTCAGTCCGCGCAAGTCATGCATGATGTCGCGGCGCACATTTCTGATTGCAACGCGGCCCTCCTCAGCGATCCCCTTGACGACCTTCACAAGCTCATGCCGCCGCTCTTCGGTGAGCTCGGGCACGACTAGTCTGATCATGCCGCCATCATTGGATGGCATGAGACCCACGTCGGACTCCATGATCGCCTTCTCAATCGCCTTGATGGAGTGCTTGTCGTAGGGGGAGATCGCCAGCAGACGAGCCTCTGGGGCGGTGATCGTCGCCAGCTGTTTGAGCGGTGTGGAGGCCCCGTAGTAATCAACCGCAATGCGGTCCAGAAGCGCCGGGCTGGCACGCCCGGTTCGCACCGACCCGAACTCATGGTGGGTTGCCTGCACGCACTTCTCCATGCGCTCGCGTGCGTCCTCGATCAGTCCCGTAATCAGATCTTCGTCGCTCATGTCTTCACCAGGGTTCCCAGCCGTTCACCGGAAAGTATCCGGTTGATGTTCCCGCCGTCCATGTTGAATACCAGGATCGGCAGATTGTTGTCCATGCACAGCGCAAACGCGGTTGAGTCCATCACCTGCAAGCCGCGTGTCAGCGCTTCTTTATGTGTGATCTCGGGGATGAACTCGGCATCGGGATCCTTAGCCGGATCAGCTGTGTACACGCCTTCAATCCCGTTCTTGGCGACTAGGACAACCTCGGCATGAATTTCGGCGGCGCGTAGCGCCGCAGCTGTGTCTGTAGTGAAGAAGGGATTGCCGGTGCCAGCCGCGAAGATCACGACGCGGCCTTTCTCGAGGTGTCGGATGGCGCGGCGGCGGATATACGGTTCGGCGACCTCAGAGACCGTGATCGCCGACTGAACGCGCGTTGGGACGGCGGCCTTCTCCAGCGCATCCTGGAGCGCCAGGGCGTTCAGAACGGTGGCCAGCATGCCCATGTAGTCGCCAGTCGCACGGTCCATTCCGCGTGCCGCCGCCTCCAGCCCTCGGTAGATGTTGCCGCCGCCTACCACGACCGCCACATCCACGCCGCGCCGGTGAACGGACGCAACCTCGTGGGCGATCTCTTGCACACGCTCCGGGTCAGTACCGTACTGGCGGTTACCTATGAGCGCCGCTCCAGAGAGCTTCAGGAGGACTCGCCCGTATACAGGCGCCACCTCTGTCGACGATGTGCTCACGTTTCCCTCACGGTGATGGGTGAAAGCCGTCTACTCACCGACAGCGAAACGTGAGAACCTGCGGATGACCACATTCTCACCCGTGTCGGACGCAAGCTTTGCACGGATCTCTTCGATGGTCTTGCCCTCGTATTTCTCGGTGTTGACGTGCTTCTGGCGCAGCAGCACGACATCATTGAGCCACGCGTTGAGCTTGCCTTCAATGACCTTCTCCCGCACGTTCTCAGGCCGATCGGCCGCCTGCTCCACGTAAATCCTGCGTTCGGCCTCACGCTGCTCTGGAGCGATCTCCGCATCACTGATCGCCAGCGGTGCCATCGCGGCAATGTGCATCGCGACGTCCCGAGTGAAAGCAACAAACTGGTCGTTGCGTGCCACAAAGTCGGTCTCGCAGTCAACCTCGACGAGTACGCCAACCTTGCCGTTATGGACGTAGGCCTGGATGGTGCCCTCGGTCGCCTCCCTGCCGGATCGCTTGGCGGCCTGAGCCTCGCCGCGTGCGCGCAGCAACTCGACGGCGTGCTCAACATCGCCATTGGCTTCGACCAGCGCCTTCTTGCAGGCCATCATCGCGGCTCCGGTGCGGTCTCGGAGCGCCTTGACGTCGGACGCGCTGATGATTGCGCTCATGCGGTCTCCTTGGTGCTGCTGGTGGTGTCAGTGGTGGCTTCCATGGTGAGACTGTTGGAGGCAACCTCATGCTCTGCTGTGCTCGCTGCAGATCCGGCCTCGGAATCTGTCTGTGTGGCTGCGGCTTCAGGGGCTGTGTCGGTGACAGTTGGAGTCTTCGCCTCAGTTGCGGCCTGTGCCTGCGTCTCAGCGACAGCGTGTGCCGCAGCCGCCTCAGCCGCAGCCTGTTGTGCCGCAGCCGCCTCAGCCGCAGCCGCCTCAGCCGCAGCCTGTGCCTGTGCCTCACGACGGGCGCGTTCCTCCGCCTCGCGGCGCTCACGTTCCAGCCGGGCCTGCTCTTCTTCAGCGCGGTACACGCCGTGCGCCTCTGCGACAACGTCTCCGATCGCTCGCGTTATGGCCGAACACGAGCGAATCGCGTCGTCATTGCCGGGGATTACGTAGTCAATGCCTTCCGGGTCGCAATTGGTGTCCACCAAACCTATGATCGGGATCCGCAGGCGCTGAGCTTCCTTGACCGCGATCACCTCGGTCTTGAGGTCGATCACAAACATCGCGTCCGGCGGGCGCTGCATGTTCTTGACGCCGCCGAGGTTGGCGCGCAGCTTCTCAAGATCAGCCTGCGCAGCCATCCGCTCGCGCGTCGGCAGCAGCTGAAGCTGACCCTCAGAGTCATAGCGCTCCAGGTCGTGCAGGCGCTTTATCCGCCCGGAGATCGTCTGGAAGTTCGTCAGCAGACCGCCAAGCCAACGGTGGTTGACATACGGCATGCCAGCTGCTTCGGCTGCATCCTTGATGGCGTCTCGGGCCTGCTTCTTGGTACCCACGAACATCACGGTTCCGCCGCGGCGAGCCACCTGCGATGCGAACTGCTGAGCCTCCTGCAGCAGCCGGTCGGTCTGTTCCAGGTCGATGATGTAAATGCCGTCGCGCTCGCCGAAGATGAAGCGGCGCATCTTCGGGTTCCAACGACGCGTCTGGTGACCGAAATGTACGCCGGCCTCCAGCAGCTCTCTGATGCTCAGCTGAGCCACAGGCTGCTCCCTTAGTCAAGATTTGTAATGCCGCCGCCTTCCAGTCGTCGCGCTCCGGTGTAGTTCTGGAGCAGGGTGCGACGCCGGAACTTTGCGTCGGGTAGGTTACGCTAACGGAGGTAAGTGTAGGAGACTGGCAACTTTAGAGTTGTCCGGGCGCATCATCGTCCACCCGACGCGCGCCGTGCCAGCACAAGCGCCTCCTGCAGATCCGTCGGCAGCTGCGAGTCCAATGCGATCAACGTGCCGCTGATTGGGTGTGGGAAAGCCAGACGGGTGGCATGCAGAAACTGACGCGTGAGCCCGTAGCGAGCGGGCCCACCGTAGGCGATATCCCCCACGACCGGGTGACCGATCGCTTGCATGTGAACCCGGATCTGGTGTGTGCGGCCGGTGTCGAGCGTGACTCTTAGCAGGGTGTCGTGAGCCAGAGGTTCGACCAGCTCAAAATGTGTCCGTGCCTCCCGCGGAACGTCCGTGTTAAGCGAGTGAATGAGTCTGTCCTGGCGGTCGCGGCCGATCGGGGCTTCGATGGTGCCCGTCCGGGCCGGCGGGCGTCCGTCAACCAGTGCCAGATACTCCCGGTGTATCTCATGTTCTGCCAGCATCTCGCGCAGACGTCGGTGGGCCTGATCGCTCTTGGCCACCACGAGCAGACCCGAGGTGTCCCGGTCTAGCCTGTGCACGATGCCGGGGCGCAGCGCCTCGTCCCCTCCACGAGCGCGTCCAGCCAGTGCCTGCACAAGGGTGCCTTGCTCGTGGCCACGCGCTGGGTGGACAACTACGCCGGCAGGCTTGTCGACCACCAAAACCGCATCATCTTCGTAGATCACGGTGTAGGGTGCCGGTTCCGTAAGCCCAGTCGCAGGCGTCAAAGGTGCGGATGCCGTGACCACCACCTGCTCGCCGTTTGCCACGATGTAACGCTTGGGACGGGCCACGCCATCCACGGTCACAAGTCCCTGGTTCATCAGTCGCTCCGCACGCGACCGCGAGCCCACCGCGGGCGCCAGAAACTGGTCGAGACGCTGGCCAGCCTCGGCACTGGACACGACGCCTTCCCACTCACGCTTGGCCGTCATCATCCGCATCACCACCGAACTCGATCAACACCGCCATGATGACTGCCCCGAACGTGATCGAAATGTCGGCGACGTTGAAAGCGGGCCAATGCGGAAGCTTGATGAAGTCAATCACGGACCCCAGTGCGACCCGGTCGATCAGATTGCTGACCGCACCACCGATCAGCATCCCTACTGGCAGCCACAGCAAGCCGCGGCGTGGGCGGAGCATCAGCACTGCCGCCAATGTCACCACGACCGCGCCACTGACCAGGTAAAGCAGCGGCCCGGCCCCCTGCAGAAGACTGAATGCAATCCCCGAGTTACGCTCATAGACCAGCTCGACCCCAGGGATGACGTGGCGCACCTGACCCGGGACGATCCAGGTGCCGAGTGTGTGCTTGGTGCCCTGGTCAACGGCGATCACCAGCACTAGGACACCGGTGGCGCGCAGCGCGGCGCGCACCCGAGCCGGGGCGTCGCGTTCGTGCATGGCTACTGGAGCAGTCCAGTGATGACGTCATCCAGGATGATCAGCACAAAGATGGCGAGCATCGGGCTGAGGTCAATCCCGCCGACTGATGGGATTATCCGCCTGAACAGCCGCAGGTACGGTTCACTGACGTCACGCAGGAAGTTCATTACCGCGTCAAACCAGCGTGAGTACGGTGGGCGTGCGCCAAACGACAGCACCAGATTGGCAAGGATGTAGATCAAGAGCAGTGCGATATAGACGCCGAACAAATCGCCGACATAGCGGGCGACATCCAGCCGTGTGATCGCCTGCAGGATCATCAGCTACGTCCCTTTTGCCCCGTGACCGCATCGATCGCATCCTGGAACGCAGAACGTATCCCGGCCCGTTCCAGGGCAGCCAAGCCGCGCGCCGTTGACCCGCCCGGTGAAGTTACCTCACGCCGCACAGCAAGGGTGTCAAAGCCCCGGTGCTCAAGCAGTGCGGCCGTGCCGCTGACCGTCGCATTGACAAGCTGCGAGGCGAGCTGAGCGGTCAGCCCATGACGCACAGCCGCGTCAACCTGGGCCTCGGCAAGCAGTGCCTGGTAGGCCGGGCCAACGCCGCATACTGATGTGGCGGCACTCATCAGACGCTCCGCGACCGTCACGACCACTCCCAAACGCCCAAAGAGCTCCAGCACTTCCTGTTCCAAGTCGTGGTTGACGCTTGCGCCCAGGTCGCTGTCGCGTTGCGCATAGACAGTCACCCCCCGC
>JBMFHK010000086.1:0-10804 GCA_049976865.1 Solirubrobacteraceae bacterium
AACGTGACTTCCAAGTCGCGCCCCAACCGCCATGAACACGGCGTCAAAGTTGCCTTCAGCCTGCTCGGCGACCACATCTGTGACGTTGCGACCGAACTGGAAGCTGACGCCCAGCTCAACCAGCCGCGCCACCTCCGCGTCGAGCACGTCACGTGGCAGGCGGTACTTGGGAATGCCGTAGCGCATCATTCCGCCCGCAGCAGGTGCGGCGTCTCGGACCGTAACCTCATGCCCGAGCAGCGCCAGGTGATAAGCGGCCGACAGGCCGGACGGCCCGGCGCCGATCACGAGGATGCGTTTGCCGGAACGCTGTGCCGGGGCCGGGAACTTCCAGCCCTTGGCGATCGCCTCATCGCCGAGGAACCGCTCAACCGAATTGATGCCCACGGCCTCATCCAGCTGGGCGCGGCTGCATGCGGTCTCACAAGGGTGATAACAGACGCGGCCGCAGATCGCCGGGAACGGGTTGCGTTCCACCAGCTTTCGCCAGGCCGCCTCATAGTTGCCCTCCTCAGCGTGGTAAAGCCACTGCTGCACGTCCTCACCCGCCGGGCACGCCGCACCGCATGGAGCTGTGTTGCGTACATAGGTGGGCCGTTCAGTACGCCATGAACCGGTGTGGTTGGCCTGGCTGGTTCCCACCTCAAGGGTGATTGCAAAGGGCTTGTCGGTAATGCTCATTAAAGGCCATCCTCAAAAGGTTCAAAGAGTGCTAGGCGTGGAGCTCCAGCTCCTCAGGCTCGCTCTGCTCAAGCAGCCCGAACCGTTCAATGTTGCGGTCGGCCTTGGCTTGGATTCGGTCGATCAGGTCGTCTCGGCGAGTTGGCTTGAACAGGTGACGGAAGCGGTTCTGGAGCTTCAGGTACTCCTCAACCGGTTGCCTATGACGGATCTTTGAGACCGACACCACGTCCCCATGTTCGCCCTCCCACACTGGGAACAAACCCGTTTCCACCGCCAGACGCGCCAGCTTGATGGAGTCGCCGGATGGCGCTCCCCAGCCGAGCGGACAGGTGACCAGCACGTGTATGTAGCGTGGCCCACGCACCTGCATGGCGGTCTGGACCTTGCGTTCCAGGTCACGGAGATCAGCGATGGTCGCGGTCGCCACGTAGGGGATCTCATGGGCCAGCGCAATCAGCGGCGCGCTCTTACCCTGTCCCCACGGAGCACCTGGGTTATCACCAACGGCCTGTGTGGTGGAGGTGCGGGCAGCCTCCGGGGTCGCCCCCGACCGCTGCACACCGGTGTTCATGTAGGCCTCGTTGTCATAACAGATGTAGAGCACGTCGTCGCCGCGCTCAAACATCCCGGAAAGGCAAGCAAAACCGATGTCGACAGTGCCGCCGTCCCCGCCCTGTCCGACCACACGCGTCTGAGTGTCGCCCTTGGCCTTGAGCGCCGCCGCGATCCCAGTGGCCACCGCCGGCGCGTTTCCAAACAGCGAGTGGATCCAAGGCATCTGCCACGAGGTCTCCGGATAAGGGGTCGAGAACACCTCCAGGCAGCCGGTCGCGTTGGCGGCAATCAAATTCCCGTCGGTCGCTCGCAGCGCTGTGTCCAACGCGTAGCGAGCGCCGAGCGCCTCGCCGCAGCCCTGGCAGGCGCGATGTCCGCAGGTGATGGAGTTGGCACGCTGCCGGTCGGCCTGTACCGACCTTGACTCGGGGTCCACAAGCCGGTTGCCTGCAGCAAAACTGCCGGTCTGAAAATACTTCAAGCGGGTGCCCGTGAGATCGGTTGACATGGTCAGTTCGCCTCCTCTGCCGCGAGGTCCCGCAGCATGTTCTCAGCGTGCGGCCCGGAGCGCCGCGCCGCCACCATCCGCGCTATCTCCCGATCAACCAGTGAGCGGTCGAGGTCCATGAAGGTCAGGCCGTTAAGCCGGTCGGCGTGACCGTCTGAAATCATCTTTCGCAGTGACCGTGCCGTGATCGGCCTGCCGCCCAGCCCCGCGATCACCGTGTGCACCGGAATGGACGTTCCTTCCAGGGCGCTCTGGATGTTCTGGGTGGCAAGCCCGCCGATCCCGACGGAGAGCGCTTTCTCCAGCACAAGCACGCGCTTTGCACCCTGCAGCAGGCGGCGCACCTCCTCACCTGGCCACGGCCGAAACGTCTTGAGCGCAACCGCGCCGACGCGCATCCCCTCCTCACGCAACTCGTCCACGACGTCCTCAATGGTCCCGAGCACGGAGCCGAGTGCAACGACCAGCGTCTCAGCGTCCGCCGAGCGGTAACCACGCACCAGCCCCCCGGCCGGACGGCCAAAGCTCTGCTCGAACGCGTGACTGATCTCGGGGATCGCGTCAAGCGCCTGCATCTGCTTGTAATGGCCCAGGTAGCGAACCTCCGTGTAAGCCTCCGGACCGACCATCGCGCCGATGGTCATCGGCTCTTGCGGGTCGAGCACCTGCCTGGGTACAAAGGGCGGCAGAAAACCGTCAACAAGCTCCTGTTCGGGAATGTCCACCCGCTCGTTGGCGTGGGTCAGGATGAAGCCATCCATGCACACCATCACCGGCAGTGACAGCTCTTCGGCGAGCCGGAAAGCCTGAATGTGCACATCCACCGCCTCCTGGTTTGACTCGACATAGAGCTGAATCCAGCCGGAATCACGCTGGGACATTGAGTCGGAATGGTCGTTCCAGATGTTGATCGGCGCGCCGAGCGCCCGGTTGGCGACCGTCATCACCACCGGCAAACCCAGACCTGAGGCGTTGTACAGAGCCTCGCTCATGTACAGAAGCCCTTGGCTGGCGGTCGCTGTGTAGGCACGCGCGCCGGTTGCGCTGGCGCCGATCGCCACCGACATCGCCGCGAACTCCGACTCAACGTTGACAAACTCACACGGCGCCAGCGTGCCGTCCTTGACAAACCTGGAGAGCGTCTCAACGATGTGGGTTTGCGGTGAGATCGGGTATGCGCAGATCACCTCCGGACGGCACATAGCTACCGCCTGGGCTACGGCTTGTGAGCCTTCTATCTGCTTAAGCATCGACCGTCTCCCTCTCGGTAGCTTTGGCGCTGGCAGTCGGCACGAGCCGTGCTGCGGCCTCTGCCGCCCGGGCGTTGCCCTCTCCCACTTCACCGTGGAAGCGCTGGCGGATAGCCGCGGTCACCGATTCAACCGTGACCACCCCTGTCAGCGCCGCGTAGGCGCCGAGCAGAGCCGCATTGGGTAGCGGCTGGCCGAGGTGCTCGCGCGCCAGATCGGTAGCGGGAACCGTCAGCCAGTGAGACTGGCTGGTCTGCGCCGGTAGGTCCAGACGCAGCTCAGAGAGATCGTGGGAACTGTTGATCACCACATACCCGTCGGCGCTCAGGCCGCTGAAGACGTCTATCTGGTGTAACAGCGTTGGATCGACAACAATCACGCCGTCCGGCTCAGCGACCGGTTCATGCGTGCGGATCGTGCGGTCGTCAATACGACAGAAGGAGACCACCGGCGCGCCGGTGCGCTCCGAGCCGAAGCTCGGAAACGCCTGCGCATAACGGCCCTCCAGGAATGCGGCGATCGCAAGCAGATCAGCTGAGGTGACTACCCCCTGCCCACCCCGGCCGTGGATACGCGTTTCAAATACCATTGCTCAAATCACTTAAAGAAGACGGAAGACGGCAGGAGTTTCATACCTTGCAGGATCCAGCACCTGCAGCTAACCAAGCGTAGCGGCACGTGCCACCCGCACGACCATATGTGTCGCCGTCAAGCGCCATCACGGTAGCGAGGTTGCCGTCGTCAACAGCAACGGCGATGATGATGAGGCGAGATTTATGGATCCGGTCAAACACCACCAGTGTACCGCCACAGAGACGATGTCCTCCGGCCGGTGCGGTCTCACCACGGCTTCGCGGACCGTTCTCAAGACCGTCGGCGCCACAGCCGGCCCGCTGGGACGGGAAACCCACCGACGCAAGCGGATAAGTGCGCTGTTGTGTGCGCGACAGCAGCGCAAAGCTGCTGACATGATCTGCTGCTCTCACACGATGCCGCTATGTCACCGATGAGCGAAACTACCGGCCCCACCACGCAACGATGAGCGAAACTACCGGCCCCACCACGCAACAGCTGCCCGTAGACGTCGCGCTACGCGACGGAACGACGGTGCGCGTACGTCCGATGGAGTTCTCAGCGCCGGCGGAACATTACGGCCTGGCCGTCATCACCGGAACGGACGGCCAGATCGTCGGCAGCGGCAGCTACAAGGTCGCCGACGACGGTCGCGCTCACCTCGCCTTTGACATCTCCGAACGGCTGCGTGGTCGAGGCGTCGGCACCCTGCTTTTGGGTCATCTCGCACAAGCCGCCGCCCAGCACGGGATAGACGAGCTGCTGGCCTTCGTCCCAGCTGAGAATCGCCGCATGTTGCACGTGCTGCGCACCAGCGGTTTTGACGTCACCGAGACCAGCCAGGGCCAAACCATCGAGGTGACCGTGCCGACCCCCATGTCTGAGCGAGTGCTGGCCGCCTTCGAACAACGGGCACACACCTCTGCGGTGAGTGCCGTCCAGGCTTTTCTGGCGCCGCGCACGGTAGCGGTGATCGGCGCCTCCGAGCGATCCGGGAGCGTGGGCGCGGCATTGACACGAAACCTCCTACAGGATCGCTTCACAGGTGAGATCTTTCCCGTCCACCCCTCCGCGCAGACAATCGCAGGGCTGCCCGCCTACAGGTCAGTGCTGGACATTGACGCCGAATTAGACCTGGCTGTCCTTGCCGTGAACGCCAGCAGAGCAATCGAGGTGGCCCGCCAGTGCGCCGTCGCCGGTGTTCGCGCGCTCCTGGTGATCTCGGCAGGCTTTGCCGAAGTCGGCGCTGAGGGCCGCGTCCGCCAGCAGACGCTGCTCGAGATCTGCCGTGGCGCCGGGATGCGACTGATCGGGCCCAACTGTCTGGGCCTGCTCAACAACGCCGCAAACGTCCGCCTCAATGCCACGTTTGCGGAACGGATGCCACCGCCTGGCCACATCGCGCTCATGTCACAGAGCGGCGGCGTGGGGATCGCGCTGGCAGAGGCCGCAACGCGGCTGAGCCTCGGCATCTCATCGCTGGTTTCGGTCGGCAACAAGGCTGACATCTCAGGTAACGACCTGCTCGAATACTGGGAGCAGGATGACCAGACCGATGTCATCGCGTTGTATCTGGAATCGTTCGGCAACCCGCGCCGCTTCGCGCAGATCGCCCGGCGCGTGTCGGAACGCAAGCCGATCCTCGCCGTCAAGTCCGGACGCACCCCCGCCGGATCGCGAGCGGCGTCCTCACACACCGCGGCGCTGCTGACAGCCTCAGACACCACCGTGGACGCTCTGTTCCGTCAGGCCGGGGTGATCCGTGTGGAAACCCTCGGTGAACTGCTTGACAGCGCCGCGCTGCTCAACAGCCAGCCGTTGCCTCGCGGGTCTCGTGTCGCGATCGTCACCAACGGTGGCGGTCCCGGGATCATGGCGGCGGACGGCTGCCAGTCGGCAGGCCTGGATGTTGTGGAGCTGGCCGGGCCGCTTCGGGAGCGCTTGGCCGCACTGGTCCCTGAGCACGCTTCGGTCGCCAACCCGATCGACATGACCGCCGCTGCGTCTGCTGCAACCTACCGGGAAGTGATCGTAGAACTGGCCCGCGCTGACGCCTGCGACCTGGTGGTGGTTCTGTTCGTCCCGGCTCTGAACGTGACCGCGGAGATGGTTGGCCAGGAGATCGACAGGGCGTGCCGTGCGGCCCCCGAGCTGACTATCGCCTACGTGTCGATGGAGGCCCCACAGACGTCCGGGGATGATCCAGCCGCCACCGGCCGTATCCGTCGTGCAGCCAGGTTCACCCTGCCGGAAGATGCTGTCAGAGCGCTGGGCCGAGCGGCCGACTACACCCGGTGGCGCGCCAAGCCTCGAGGATCGGTCGTTGAGCACGCCGGCGTGGACGGGGAGCGAGCCGCTGAGATCATCGCCGCTTCACTGGCTCATGGCGGTGAGTGGCTATCTGTTGAAGACACCTTCGCCCTGCTTGACTGCTACGGGATCCCCTGTGTGCCAACCAGCGTCGCGCACAGCGTGGAGCAGACTGTGGCGATGGCGCAAGCGATCGGCGGGCCGGTCGCCGTCAAGGCCCTCGCGCCCGGCCTGGTCCACAAGAGTGACAGTGGTGGCGTGCTGCTGGGGCTTGACGGCGCCAGCGCCGTGCGCGCCGGCGCCCAGCTGCTCACAGACCGGCTCGACGCCGCAGGCTTCAAGCTGGATGGCTGGATCGTGCAGCAGATGGCCCCGGCAGGAGTCGAGCTGCTGGTCGGCGTGGTGCACGATCCCAGCTTCGGCCCGGTCATAGCCTGTGGAGCTGGCGGCGTCACAGCCGAACTGATGGGCGATGTCACTGTGAGGATCACGCCACTGACCGACGCCGACGCTCACGAGATGGTGCGTTCATTGCGGACCTTCCCGCTGCTTGACGGCTTCCGCGGCGCAACGCCATGCGATGTCTCTGCCGTCGAAGACATCCTCTCACGGATCAGCACGCTGGCGCTCGCGCACCCGGAGATCGCCGAGCTGGACCTCAACCCGGTGATCGTCACGCCGAGTGGAGCGCTTGCCAGCGATGCGAGGGTTCGTGTCCAGGCCGCCGAGCCGAAGGCACCGTTCGGGGCTCTGCGTAAAAGCTGAAGACAGCAGCGCCACGAGCGTAGGATCACAGCCGTGGTCGAGCGCATCTCTATTCCAGGCTGCATCGGCTGCGGGTCACTGCGCGAATATGAGACCTGCGAGCGCTGCGACTATGAGGCCCTCGACCTGGTCGCAGCGACCGAATTTGACCAACTGCACGCTGCGCAGCGCGCTGACGCCGACATGATCGATGCGATGCTGTCCTTGATCAAGGCGCTGGCGCGGCCTCAAGCCAACGCCCCTGACTACCAGCTGGCCCAGCAGGTCGTGGCGACCGACGCCAGACGCGTGCTGCGCCAAGCCGTTCCGTCGCCCACGGCGTCAGCAGATCCTGCCGTCATCGCAGAGAACGCAACGAGAGTCAGCGTCTGGCGCTGCCGCGTTTGTGGCGGCGTGGACGCGCCACAGGAGTGCATCGGAGTCTGTATCTGGCGGCGCTTTGAATGGGTCCGTGCCGGGGATTTTGAGGATGTCCACACGGAGGCCACCCAGTGGCGTGCTCTGCGCCTGCGCTGCACCGCGCTGCTGAGAAGAGTCGCGTTCAGCAAGCCACGTGAGGGCATGTGGGAACGCAACCTTGACGCGTTCAGCGACGAGGCCGGCGTCCTGGTGACAGCGTTCGCGAGCCTGGCCGAACCCCCAGCGGACCGCAGTTGAGCAGCACCCGACGCGCGTACCACTCTCCGGGTCCGTCCGTCCCAAATGCTTATATCCACGAAGGTCGGCCCCTGGCGAGGCACCGTGTACAACGTCGCGTTCTTCTTCCACATCGTCGGAGTGCTGCTGTTCGTGGCCGGGATCGCGCTGGCAGGCGGCGCTTTTGAAACTGCCTCCCGGCGCTCCTCACCGTCCGAGGTGGCGGCCGTACTCAGCCTCGCGCGCGCAGGAGCCATCCTGGTGGCAGTCGGCAGCGTTCTGATCGTCGCCTTTGGCTTGTGGCTGGTCGATCTGGGCAACTGGCACTACGACTCATTCTGGGTGGATGCTTCGATCGTCATGCTTGTCACCGCGCTTGCCGCCGGTGCGATGGGAGGCCAGAGGCCCAAGCAGGCGCGTTTACTGGCTGCGTCGCTCGCCGCCGAGAAGGTGACCGAAAGCGACCAGCTACGAACCCTGTTGCAACACCGGCCGTCTCGCTGGCAGAACTACCTCTCACTTGCACTCGTTGTCGCGATTGTCGCGCTGATGTGTTTCAAACCGTGAGTCAGATCGTCTTCCGCCTATCACTAAACAGAGTGAGTGCCAGTACGCCCGCGTACATGAAATGTGTTGTTCTAACTGCAGCTGTGTAATCAGTTAGCATTGACCGCAGATGCAAAGCAACCCTGCGCAGCCCGCCGGCGGCACTCGCCCCGCCGGCGGCACTCGCCCCACCGGCAACACTCGCCCCACCGCCGTCATCGCCACGGGCGGCACCATCGCCATGGCGCTTGACCCTGTTACCGGCATCCGGCGTCCGGCGCTATCAGGCGCCGACTTGGCCAGCGCGATTACCAGCATCGATGTACCCCTTGCCCACTTCCAGCCGTACACAATTGCCAGTGAGAACGCCACCTATGAGCACTGGCTGACACTCGTGCGTGAAATCCAGCGCGTCAGCACCAACCACACCGGTGTTGTGGTCATGCACGGCACCGACACGATGGAGGAAGCAGCTTACTTTGTGAACGAGTGCCTGCCATACACCACCGTCACGTTCTGCGGCGCGATGCGACCACCCGGATCGCTCGATCAGGACGGCGGGCACAATCTTCGCGACGCGATCACTGTCGCCCGCAGCCCTGATGCGGCCGACCTGGGGACAATAGTCGTGATGAATCACGAGGTGCTGCCAGCCTGGGACGTCGTGAAGGCCGATTCAGTTGCCCTGCACGCGTTCACGACGCGTCACGGGACCCGGATCGCCACTGTTCACGACCGCCAGCTGCGCATGCTCACACGTCCGCTCACCTTCAACCACCTCGGCCAGACGCCGGCGAGTGCGCCTGATCCTGAGACGGTCGCTTACGTGCGGATGACGGGCAGCCCCGGACCGCGCCGCTTTGCCGCAACCATCAGCGGTGCTGCCGGCATTGTCGTCGACGCGCTCGGTGCGGGCACCGTTCCTGACCCCATCCGCCGCGAGCTGCTGGCAGCCGCCGCCGCGGGCGTGCACGTGGTGCTCACGACTCGCACAAGCTCAGGACCGGTGCGGGATGAGGAGACCTATCCGCACGCGTGGGACGATCTGCTGGAGGCCGGCGTGCTGGTTGAGAAAAGGCTTGACGGGCCACGCGCGAGGATCCGGCTGCTGCTCAGTCTCACCCTGGGCCGTGCCTACCAGCCACTCTCTTACGAACCTCTGCGCGACACGCCAGCACCGGCTTAGGGCGGCGACGCACCATCTGGTTATGTCCAGGTTGATCCGACCCACAACCACCAGCTCAGACCAACTGCACAAGACCCACGGACGGCGACGCGCGCTGCTTTTGCCAACTGACAACGGTTGGTCACTGCTGACCGCCGCCGAACTGGACGGCACCCAGTTCTGCGCGACCGACAGACCACAACGTGCCTGCGGCCCACGTGCCGTCGGCAAAGAACCCACACCCCACCGCTGAGTCACGACCAACAGGTTGTCTGTCCGGTCTTTGTCAGAGACAACCCCGGGAGAGCGTCAAGCCGCATCGTGGGGAAGGAAATATCCCGCCACGGGATATTTCCTTCCCCACGATGCTAAAGGGTGGACTTGGACGGAGCGGGCTGGACGGAGCGGGCTGGGCGCATCCCCGCCGGTTTACTGGCTTGCCAGGCCGGGCCGCGCGGGGGGTGGGCCGCGCCGGCCCGCGATGAACTCGGCTTCAAGTCTTCCGAGCTCGTCGGCCGGCTCGGCGCCGTGCAGGTATTCGGCGGCGACCGCCCCCAGTCGGCGCGGGCGCGCAGGCTGTGCAGGACCACGCCGACCATCCCGTGCATGCGCCTGATCAGCACGGCATCGGCCGGAAGCGTGAACTGGTTGGCCTGGCGCTTGAACTCCGCGCGCCGCACCGGGTCCCGCGCTGGCTCGTCGCCCGCTCAGCGGCGGCCGCGCTCGCCGCTGATCGCGCGAAGCAGCCCGTAGTCGAGGAAACTGACGCGCCCGCCGGCGCGCAGCAGATAGTTGCCGGGATGAGGATCGCCGAGAGCCACTCGGTCGCGGTACAGCAGGCCGAAGAAGAAGCGGAACACGATCTCCGCGTAGCGGTCACGCTCTGCCTCTCCGGCATCTCTGACCTCCTCGAAGCGACGGCCGTCGACGTATTCTGAGACGAGCACGCGGCGGGTCGACAGGTCGGTGTGAACATGCGGCACGTGGATGAACGGGTGTCCGCGCGTCAGCCGCTCAACGCGTCTCTGGTTCTGCGCCTCAAGCTCGTAGTCGAGCTCCTCAGAGATCCGCTCGCGAAGCTCGCTCGCCAGGGCGCGTGCGTCAAGGCCAGGGGCCAGCCGGCGGACCAGCGGGATCAGCAAGGTCGCGTTGCGCAGGTCAGTCTCGACCGCTTCGGCGACCCCCGGGTACTGAACCTTGACCACCACCTGCGCCCCGTCGCGGGTGGTGGCACGGTGAACCTGTCCGATCGACGCGGCTGCAAAGGCGCGCGGGTCGAAGTCGGAGAACACCTCGGACAGCGGCGCGCCGTACTCTGCGCGGAGCAGCTTCTCAAGCCGGGCAAATGGGACGGGCGGCACATCGTCACGCAGCGTCGCCAGCCTGCGACGCAGCTGGTCCTGCTGATCCTCGGGCACGCCGTCGAAGTCGACCATCGAGAGCATCTGGCCGACCTTCATTGCCGCCCCGCGCATCCGGCTGAGTTGCTCTACCAACTCGTTGATGAGCGCAGCGGTACGCGCCGCCTCGGCGACGGCGGCGCGCTCGGGCGTGCGAACCCGGTTGGCAGCGCGCATGCCCGCCCAGCGCAGACTCTGGCCCGCAGCGAGGCTCCCGACCCGCGTGGCGCGCGCGACGCGTCCGGTGGGAAGTCGCTTTGCCTCCCGCGCCTGGTCATCAGGCCGGAGCACCCCCGGCGTCTGGCTCGCAGGTGTCGCAGCGGTGGTGGGCTCGTCTGCGTGCGCCATAAGCCGAATCTAGGAGGCTGGTGTTTTTCGGGCGGTTCCGTCCGACCCTCAAGTCATACTTGAG
>JBMFHK010000087.1:0-10622 GCA_049976865.1 Solirubrobacteraceae bacterium
CCGGACCTTTTTGGGCGCTGACTCAAAGCCGCTCGGGCGAGTGCTGGCCGGTCACGGCAACAACGGCACTGACGGCCTTGAGGGCGCCCGCACAGGCAATGTGATCGGCACCTACCTTCACGGGCCGCTTTTGCCCAAGAACGCCTGGTTCGCCGACTGGCTGATCGCCACCGCGCTGTGGATCAAGCCTGAGTCACTGATGCCGCTTGAAGATGAGCTCGAGTCCCAGGCTCATGCCGACGCGGTGAGGGCCGCCGGCGCATGAGACGACGGCTGGCAACTGGATTCGCCGTTGCGCTGGTCGCGCTGGTCGCAGGACTGTTCGTTGGGCTGGGCACCGGGTCACACGGTGAACCGGCGCCCAGCCCAACCTTGGCGCCGTCCACCGCCACAGGCGCCGGGACACTGTCGCAGACGGTCGCGACCGAGCCTTCGGTCACCCAGCTGCCGACACTCACAACGCCAGCGGACCAGCTGCCGGGTTACGGCAAGCCGACGATCATGCTTGGCGACATGAACACCCCTGAACAGTTCGTGATCGGACAGCTGTACCTACTGGCACTCCAGCAGCAGGGTTACAACGTCAGCCTGAGCCGCAATGTGAGCCTGCAGTCCGTGGCGCTCGCCGCGTTTCACTTGCACACGCTCACCCTGTTTCCCGACTATCTGGACATCTGGAACTCACGCGTCGCACACCTGCGCAGGCGTTTTAACTCACTCGCCTCCTCCTACGCCACGGCTTCGCGCTACGCCGATGCGCACGGCTTTAAGCTGCTGCCGCCGACACCCTTCTCAGATACCTGGGGTGTGGCTGTCTCAAGCCAGTACGCGCAGGTGAACCACGTGCACACGCTGCCGCAGCTGGCCCGCGGCCCAAGGATCATCTTCGCAGCGCCGCTCGACTACATCACCAACCCACACGGGCTGGCGGCGCTCAAGAAGGCCTATGGGCTGCATCCGGGTTACGTTCAGACGGTCACCGCGATCGGGGCACAATATGTGTGGCTTGATTCCGGTGACGCCCAGGCAGCGTGGGTCAACACCACCGATCCGCAACTGCTGGGTCCCGAGTTTGAGCTGCTCAAGGATCCAAAGCACGTGTTCGGGTACGGCAACGTCGTTGCGGTGACCACTCCTGAAGCTATCCGAGCTGAGGGGCCGGCGTTTGTGCGCACCATCAAGCGTGTTGACGCCACGCTGACGGTATCTGCGATGCGCGGCCTGAACTGGGAGGTTGAGGTGGCCGGGAAGCTTCCCAGCAGGGTCGCGGCCGAGTTCCTTCAGGGGCAGGGGATCCTGCCGCCCTCGCGGTTCGCGCCGGTTCCCACCGCCACGACACCGACGGAGGTCTCCTCAACCACCGCCACGACACCGGCGCCAGCCTCCTGACCCACCACCGCCCCGCCAGCTGAAAACCTGAAACGCGCCTCACCCACCAAAGCCACCGGTTGACCCAAAGCCGCCGTAACCACGTGATGTTGAATCCAACTCAGTGACTTCCACCAAGTTGGGTGTTGCGATCGGGACCACCACAAGCTGCGCAATCCGGTCTCCCGCCCGGAGCAAGCAGTCCTGCTCACGGTCGGTATTGAGCAGCAGCACCTTCAGCTCGCCGCGGTATCCGCAGTCAATCAGGCCGGGCGCGTTGACAAGGGCAAGACCATGGCGGGCCGCAAGTCCCGAGCGAGCCGTGATCAGCCCAGCGTGGCCCGCGGGTATCGCTACGGCTATCCCGGTCCGGACCGCAGCCCGCTGCCCCGGGTGCAGCGTCAGCTCATCAAGTGCATGCAGATCAAGGCCTGCGTCGCCCGGGTGCGCACGGCTTGGCAAAATCGCTCGGGCGTCAAGCCTGATGACAGGCAGCGGGGAAACGGTGTCATGTTGGCGGCGCGCTGCTCCCATGAACGCCGCAACCTCAATCCAGCAACGAGCCGACCCGGTCCGGGTCAGCGCTGAAGCACGAGTAGCGCTCCGCTACGGCAGGCGGTAGACGGGCGTACACCCTCACGCCCTGTGCGGTGTCCTCACGGACAAGATCGCCGGCGATCGCGTGCAGCTCGGCAAGCCGCCCGCCCTCGCTGTAGGGAACCAGCAGTGTGACCGGCACAAGCCGCTTTTCAAACTCTCGCGCGATACGCTCCTGCAGCTGCAAAACGCCGTCTCCGGTCACCGCGGACACCAAGCTGGCGTCCGGATGGCGGCTGCGTAGCTGTGCGCGCTGCCGTTCGCTGACCAGATCGACCTTGCTGAGCACCAGCACCCTGGACACGTGCTGCACGCCGATCTCGACCAGCACCTCCTCCACCGCATCGATCATCGCACCACGCTCTGCTTCCTGCGCGGAGCCGTCCACCACGTGCAGGACCAGCTGGGCCAGACGTGTTTCCTCCAGCGTTGCGCCAAACGCCTCCACCAGCTGGTGGGGCAGCTTGCGAATGAAGCCGACCGTGTCGGTCAGCAGATAGTCACGGCCACCGGTGTGCATGACCCGCGTGGTCGGGTCCAGCGTGTGGAACAGCCGGTCTCGCACGCCCACATCGGCGCCGGTCAGAGTGTTGAGCAGTGTCGACTTACCTGCGTTGGTGTAACCGACAAGCGCGATCTGCGGCAGCTGCGCACGGTCACGCTCCGCTCGCATGACGGACCGGCTGGAGCGCACCTGCGCAAGTTTGCGTTTCAGTGCGGAGATCCGGTCACGGGCAAGGCGTCTGTCGGTCTCAATCTGCGTTTCGCCCGGCCCCCTGGTGCCGATCCCGCCGCCGAGCCTCTCCAGGTGCGACCACAGGCCACGCATCCGCGCGAGGTTGTACTGAAGTTGCGCTAGCTCAACCTGCAGCTTGCCTTCGGCCGTGTGAGCGTGTGACGCGAAGATGTCGAGGATGACCGTGGTCCGGTCGACCACGGGCAGCCCCAGGGCCTCTTCCAGGTTGCGCTCCTGGCGCGCTGTCAGCTCGTCATCGCAGGCCACCACGTTTGCATCAGCGCGCACGACCTGTTCGCTGAGTTCCATCAGCTTGCCGGGTCCAACGTAGGTGTTGGGGTGCGGGCTCGGCCGGCGCTGCACCGCTGAACCAACCGTCACAACACCGGCGGTCAGCAGCAGCTCACGCAGCTCGTCAAGGTGCTCCTCGCCGCCGTCCTCCGAAACCGCCAGAAGAAACGCCCGCTGACGAGCGCGCCCTTCTGGTTGAGTGGAGGTGACTGACGGCATCCACCTGTCACGTTACAACGCGCGCAGACGCTCCACCGCCTCCAGGAGGCGCTCGTCGGGAGTTGTCAGCGAGATCCTGAAGTAGCCCTCACCATGACGGCCATAGGCGCTGCCGGGTGTGATCACAACCGCCGCGTGCTCCAGCACGTACTCGCTGTACTCGGTGGAGCTTGCGAACCCGGGCGGGATCGGCGCCCACACGTAGATCGTGCCCCTGGGTTTGACGACCTTCACTCCAGCCGCGTCAAGCGCGTCACAGACAAGGTCCCGGCGACGCGCATAGATAGCGTTCATGGCCTGCACGTCGGCGTCAAGCGTAGGCTCAAGCGCGGCCACGCCAGCCAGCTGCACAGCTTCAAAGAGACCGGAGTCCACGTTTGACTTCAAACGCCAATACTGGCTGATCGCTTCGGCGTTACCGACGATCGCTGCGCACCGCCAGCCGGTCATGTTGTAACCCTTGGACCACGAGAACACTTCCACGCCGATCTCTTTGGCTCCTGGCGTAGCCAGAAACGACGGTGCGACGTAGCCATCGTAGGTTGTTTCGCTGTAGGCGTTGTCATGGATGGCCAGAATCCCGTTGCTGCCCGCCAACTGCACCGCCCGCTCAAAAAAGCCGTCCGGGACCACCGCCCCGGTGGGATTGTTCGGATAGTTGAAGAACATCAGTTGGGCGCGGTGCAGTGTCTGCGGTGAGAGACGTGTCAGGTCGGGAGCGAACCCCAGCTCGGGTTCCAGCGGCATCAGCACCGGTTCTGCGCCGGCCAGGATCGGACCGCCCGTGTACACCGGATAGCCGGGGTCGCTGGCAAGCGCCACATCATCGGGGTTCAGGAACGCGAGGTTGAGGTTGAAAATGCATTCCTTCGCGCCGATCGCGGGGATGACCTCGCTCTCCGGGTCAAGTTCGACACCAAACCGGCGGCGGTAAAAAGCTGCCACCGCCTGGCGGAAATCCTCGCGCCCGCGGTTGGTTGGGTAATGATGGGTACGCGGGTCGCTCAGCGCCCGCTGAGCGGCCGTGACGATCGACGGATAGGTCGGCATGTCTGGATCGCCGATCCCAAGGGTGATCAGATCCACGCCTGCGGCACGTTTGGCGGCGATCTTCCTCTCCAGCTCCGCGAACAGATACGGCGGCATGCGTGCAAGGCGGTCGCTAGGTCTCACGTAACTCCTCCAAGAACTCGTCGCTGAAGCTGCCGCTGAACACCGGCGCCGCCCAGCCGGTCAATGTGATCTGCAGATTCTTGTCGACCTCAACAGTCAACTCGCCGCCGTCCAACTCCACGCTCACCGGCGACTGCCCGCCGGAAAGGACATACGCGACCGCCGCTCCGATGGCACCGGTGCCGCTGGCCGATGTCTCACCGACACCGCGTTCAAAGATGCGCGCCCTGATCCTTGCCGGCCCAGTTACCGTATACCAGGAGACGTTGGTCCGGTTGGGGAACAACGGGCTGTGTTCGATCGCCGGCCCGATATCAGCAAGCTCCAGGGCGGCCAGCTCAGTTTCGCTGGCCATCGCGATCGCACACTGCGGATTACCGACGTCACTGTGCTGAAAGCGCCAGTCGCGCCCGCCACTGTGAACCACCCCTCTGCCATCACTGCCACCGGACGGAAAGGCGGGGCCGCTCAGCCTGGCAGGCGCCATTTCAACCACGCACGTTGTTGGCGTGGTCAGGGTTGCACGAACAGCTCCGGCAGCGGTTTTGATGGAGAACTCACGCTCTCTGGTCCAGCCGTTACGGCTCAGATACAAAAACGCCTCGCGAGCACCGTTGCCTGAGAGTTCAGCTTCAGAACCGTCGGGGTTAAAGATCTGCAGGCTCGCGACAAAACCTGGCTCGTCAGAGTGATGCAGCAGCAGAATGCCGTCCGATCCGATACCCACGTGCGAAGCGCAGATACGTCTGATCCGCGGCGGGGTCAGGTCAAATACAAGCGATCCGGCCTCGAGAATGATGTAGTCGTTGCCCAGTGCCTGCCATTTCTCGAACTTCACTGCTCCCAGGCTATCGGGTTTTTGCCGCCTTCTTGCCAGCGTCGCAGGATCTCTGCCGCGACACTGGCCGGAGACCTGACGCCCAGATCAATGACGGTGGCCGCCGGCAGCTTGCGCATCCAGGTCAGCTGGCGGCGAGCATAGTTGCGGGTGCGCCGCTTCATCCCCTCCACGTCACCGCTCAACAGCTCGTTAAAGCCCAGCGCCTTGCGCGCCGTGACACTGGCGCCAGCGGCGTGCGCCAGGCGCACCTGGCGCTCGGCGCCGGCGGCGATCATCGCATCCACCCGTGCTTCGATCCGCGCGTAAAGGGTCTCCCGATCACAGACCAGGCCGATCAGCAGCGTGGGGCGGCGCGTGACAGATGTCCAGAGCTCAGAGTCCCCGGCCGGCGGTGCAAGCTCGCCAGCGTCGTGTAACTCCAGGGCCCGCACGAGCCGGTGACTGTCACCCGGTGCGATCTCAGCCGCAGCCCACGGCGCCCGCCGCTCAAGCTCACGGTGCAGATTCTGCGGGCCCAGCCTCTCAAGCTCAGCGAGCCAATGCTCCCGCAACCCGGCGGCTGGTGGCGGACGCAGCGACAGGTCGGCCAGCGCCGCCCGCAGGTACAGGCCCGTCCCCCCAACCACCAGTGGCAAAGCACCGGTGGCCAGCAGATCATCTATCTGGCTGTGGGCAAGCTCGGCATACTGACCAGCGCTAAAAGTGGCATCGACGGGCAGGAATGAGACCAGCCGGTGTTCTAGCCGCTGCTGCTCACCTGCGCTGGCCACGCCGGCGAGAATCTCAAGGCCCTGATAGACCTGCAGTGCGTCAGCCGACACCGCTACCGGCTGCTCACCGACCTCGCGCAGCATCTCGGCGAGTTCCACGGCGACCGCGGTCTTGCCGATACCGGTCGGGCCGAACAACGCGATGAGCTCAGGCCTGGGCATACTGACCGGTATTGTGATCGACGTGGAGCCAGGATCGTGAGAGTTGCAGGCGCGCGCGTGCTGCTGACCGGCGCGAGCGGCGGTTTGGGCACTGAGCTCGCCCGGCACCTGAGCGCGCAGGGCGCGCAGCTGGTGCTGAGCGGCCGCGGCGGTGAAAGGCTCAGCGCCCTTGCCGACGAGCTCGGCGCCATGGCGCTACCCGCAGACCTCGCACTCGCCCAGGAGGTGCAACGGCTGGCAGCGCAGGCAGGTGAGGTTGACATTCTGATCGCCAATGCGGCGCTGCCCGCAACCGGGCATCTGCTCGAACTCAGCCAAGCACAGATCGACGTGCTGCTTGCCGTGAACCTGCTGGCACCGATCAGGCTCACCCGAGCCATGGCGGAGGGGATGGCCGCGCGCGGACGCGGGCACATCGTGCTGATCTCATCGTTGGCCGGCAAGGCAGCCTCACCGCTGTCATCACTCTACAGCGCGTCGAAGTTCGGGATGCGAGGCTTTGCCCACAGCGCTCGCATGGATCTCAGCCAGCACGGGATCGGCGTATCGGTGATCCTGCCGGGTTTTGTCAGAGACGCCGGGATGTTTGCCGACACGGGTTTGAAACTCCCCCGCGGGGTGGGCACCAGCTCACCGCAGCAGGTGTCGACTGCCGTGTTGCACGCCATCGAACATAACCGCACAGAGCTGGTAGTCGCACCGCTGGCAATGCGCGCTGGCGCCAACGTAGCGGCGTTGGCACCAGCGCTTTCCGCCGCCATTCAAAAACTTGCAGGCGCTCGCCGGATGGCTGTGAACATGGCCGCCAGACAGGCTGGCAAACGTCCCCCCGGAGCGCCAGACTAAAGCTCAGTGGCAGTCTCAGTCTTGACGCGGTGCTCTGCGGTCACGCTGACCAGCGCCGCGAGGATTTCGTCCGCCAGCCGCGCCCCGTCCTTGTGCCGCTCCGGGCTGGCCTGAACCCGCACGATAATCGAGTCACCCTTGATCTCTTCAAGTTGCACGCTCGGCGCTTTGCGCGTCGGCACCGCAACATTGGCATCCAGCATCTCCTGAACCTGGCTGGGCCGGATGCCCATGCCAAGCGTCACCCGGACATCCACTGCCTCCGGTTCCCTGATCGGCAGAATGGCAGCCGTCAGAACGACCGTGTTGGGGATCATGATCTGGTCGTCACCGCGGGAGAGCGTGGTGTAGAGCAGACCCAAGCCGCTGACCACCCCCTCTATCTGCCCGGCCAGCACGCCGGCCTGGAGACGCACCCGCTCGCCAAGCCTAAACGGGCGTGCGCTGAGCAGCACCATCCCGGCGAAGAGATTGCCGAGCGTCTGCTGGGCAGCCAGGCCGAGTACCACGGCGGTCAGGGCGCCGCCCAGCGCGAGGGTCTGAGCGTTGATGCCGCCCACCGCCAGCGCGCCGAGGACGGTGAACGCGAACGTGCCCAACCTGATCAAAAATCCAACCGTGCCAGCCGTTGCGGGGTCAAGCCGGCGGAACAGCGCAGGCGCGACCTTGCTGAGATCCTGGGAGATCAGCCAGCCGAGGATCAGAACAACAATCACCGCGACGGCATCGATCACGTTGCGGCTCTCAAACCATTGGTGGCCGCCCTTGACACGGCTGTGAGCTTCAATGACGCCGATCATCAGCGGCAGCTCCACAACCAGTCTCCAGCGAGCGATCCGCAACTCCTGCTGGTTGACCTTGACCTCCAGCCCAACCGCCGCCCACGCCTCGCTGCGCGTGTCGAACATCCGGTCAGTCGTTCGCTCTGAGCGTTTCCGAAACAGGCGCACGCGCGTGTGTCCTTCAGCCGGCACGGGGGATCAGCGACATCTCCCCGGTTAGCGTCTGGCTGGTCACGCCGCTGATCTGAACCCACACGTAGTCACCGGGTGCGCCGTGGCCGTCAAAGTTAACAACCTTGTTGTGGCGGTTGCGGCCACGCAGACGAGCCGGGTCCGTCCGTGACGGCCCTTCAACAAGGACCTCGACTGTCCGTCCAAGAAACCGCTGTGCCCGCTGGGCGGCCCGCCGCTGGATGGCCTCGACCAGACGGCCCATGCGGTCCACCTTGACCTCGTGCGGTACTTGATCTGGGAGCCTGGCGGCCTCTGTCCCGGGTCGCGGTGAGTAGATGAAGGTGAACGCACCGTCGTAGCCGACCTGCTCCACCAGGTCAAGCGTCTGCTGAAAGTCACTCTCGGTTTCGCCGGGAAAGCCAACGATGATGTCGGTGGTCAGAGCGCAGTCCGGCACGTGCTCACGGATCATCGCCACGCGGTCCAGGTAGCGCTCGCGTGTGTAGGTGCGGCGCATCTGTTTAAGCACCCGGCTTGAACCTGATTGCAGCGGCAGATGGATGTGCTCGCACAGCGCCTCGACCTCAACGTGCGCCAGGATCACATCCTCACGCATATCCTTGGGGTGGGGACTGGTGTAGCGGATGCGCTTGATGCCTGGAACCTCGCCGGCCTGACGCAGCAACTGGGCGAAGCTGAGCCGCTGTTCACCCGACAGGTCCCGTCCGTAGGAGTTCACGTTCTGGCCAAGCAGCGTGACCTCGGTGACACCGTCACTGGCCAGGCGGCGCAGCTCCTCGATCAGCACGGAGGCAGGACGGCTCACCTCGCGGCCACGTGTCGAAGGGACTATGCAGTATGAGCAGACCGAATTGCAGCCAACGCTGATCTGCAACCAGCCCTGGAAGTCCCGCTCCCGCTTGACAGGCAAATCGCCGGTGAAGGACTCAAACTCAAAGTAACCCTGGGCGGTCAGCGACTCGCTGGTGAGAAACTCGGCGAGCTTGTGGACCTGCCCTGGCCCAAACGCAACGTCCACATAGGGAAAGCGCTCAAAGACCTCGTCCTTGACAGATTGGGCCCAGCAGCCACCGACGCCGATGATCGTTGAGGGCGCGCGCCGCTTGATCGCATTGGCCTCAGCGAGGTGGGCGATGAACCGCTCATCCGCCCGCTCACGGATCGAGCACGTGTTGAAAAGGATCAGGTCCGCTTCCTCCCGAGTCCGAACCTCCGTGAACCCGACCGCGTCAAGCATCCCCTTCATCCGTTCGGAGTCGTGCGCGTTCATCTGACAACCAAACGTGGTGAGGTGGTAGCGGCGAGGGTTCTGCACCCCGTCAAATTTAGCGGTGTCCAGGCCTTCTCTGACGGACCCGGCTTACCAGGGCCGCCCACAATCGCGGCGGCGGCGCCTGAGCCTGAGCCCACCCGGCTTGATACGCGTCGCGCCGCGGACGGCAGGGGGCAACTCCCGCACACCAGGCCAGGCGTCGGGCCGGTCAGCGCGCGTAGTCCACAGCTCGAGATTCCCGGATCACCGTGACCTTGATCTGGCCCGGGTACTCAAGCTGGCTTTCAATGGTCCTGGCAATCTCAAATGACAACAGCGCGGCGGCCGCGTCGTCAATCGTGTGAGGCTCAACGATCACACGAATCTCCCTGCCCGCCTGCACGGCGTAGACCTTTTCGACGCCACGGTGGGCACTGGCGATCTGTTCCAGGTCGCGCAGGCGCTTGACGTAAAGCTCAAGCGACTCGCCGCGAGCGCCGGGCCTGGCGCCTGACAGAGCGTCGGCAGCCTGGACGATCACGGCCTCCACCGTCTGGGGCTCAATCTCGTTGTGATGAGCTTTCATCGCATGGACAACCGCCTCGGTCTCACCGTACTTGCGAGCCAGATCACCACCCACAATGGCGTGTGGGCCTTCTATTTCATGAGTGACCGCCTTACCGATGTCGTGCAGCAACGCGGCACGGCGCGAGGTCTTGGCACTCGCCCCCAGTTCTGAAGCCATCATCGCCGCAAGCTGCGAAACCTCAACCGAGTGCGCCAGCACGTTCTGCCCGTAACTGGTCCGGAACCGCAGTCTGCCAAGATGCCGGATCAACTCGGGGTGCAGTCCCTGCACCCCGGCCTCAAAGGCGCCCTGCTCGCCCAGCTCAACCATATGGGCTTCCAGGTCTGCCTTCACCTGAAAGTACACCTCTTCGATCCGGGCTGGATGGATGCGCCCGTCCTGCAAAAGCCTCTCAAGCGTCAGGCGCGCAAGCTCGCGCCGGACGCCGTCAAAGGCTGACAGGACCACAGCACCGGGCGTATCGTCGATGATGAAATCGACCCCGGTGAGCGTCTCAAGCGCACGGATATTGCGGCCCTCACGGCCGATGATCCGGCCTTTCAGGTCATCTGAAGCGAGCTGCACAACAGAAACGGTTGCCTCCGCCGCTTGTGCGGGAGCCAGCCGCTGCATCACGACACTGAGGATGTTGCGGACCCGTCGCTCCGCGTCGCGGCGGGTGTCCTCGTCGATCTGCCGTACCCTGCGGGCTGCCTCGCGACGCGCTTCATCTTCGATCGACTCGATGAGAAGCTGCTTGGCCCGGGTGGCGGACAATCCGGCAACGCGCTCCAACTCCTGCTGGAGGTCGGCATGCTGATG
>JBMFHK010000088.1:0-6101 GCA_049976865.1 Solirubrobacteraceae bacterium
TGCTTTACACGCAGGATGTCGGGGGTTCGAGCCCCTCACCGCCCATCCAAGAACTACCTGGACACTGGCGTGTTTTTAGGCGTGGTGCTGGTGGTGTAGGCCTTGATTGGCAGAAAGTGCATCACGGAAGTGCATCATGTGGGGCTCTCCGCGGTCGGGCACGAGGGTGCTCGCTCAGACGAGATTGGTCTGACCAGGTCGTCTTGATCCGGTGCCGCGGTCGCAGCCTGCGAGCTCTGGCACGAGGGCGCGCCGCATCCTTGGCATGGACGAGCCGGTCGCTCGCTGTGGGCTCCGGGCGTGCAAGTGGCGCCCAACTGCCGAGCTGGCTTGCGCGCACCGTGGAGCGGAAGCGAGCGACGCGCTTCTCGCGGCCAGAACCGCGACCGTTAACCGTCCGATAGGGCCACATCATGTGAATTAGATTTTCTGCTTGCCATTAGATCCAGTGGTCTGTATCGTGTGGACTATGAGCAAATCCAATTCACATACGCTGCTTCAGGAGGTGCGGTTCACGCAAAGTGCGGTACTGTCCTTGAGCAAGCATCACTCTCTGCTGGGCCGTCGATTGATCTTGGTCGATATCGAAAACGTTGTTGAAGGAGCAGTCTTGTCGGAGGAGGCAGCCCGTTGGGCACGCGTTCTGGTTGAAGGGGCCATTGCGCTTCGAGCGGACGAGCAGGTCGTGGTAGCCACGAGCCACATCGGCCTGCTGCACACCCATTCAGCGTGGCGATCTGCACGGCTGAGGGTGCGCTCGGGCTGCGATGGCGCAGACCTCGAGCTTTTGCGTGTGCTTGAGACCGAGCGGATATCGGATCGCTTCGACGAGGTGGTGCTTGTCTCCGGGGACGGGATCTTTACGGACGAGGTCGCCAGGCTCGGTGGACTGGGCGTCAGGGTCACAGTGGTGGCGTGGAGTCATTGCTTGGCCGCGCGACTCCGGATGGCAGCCAGCAGAGTGCTTCTGTTCGACGCCCCGGCACACCTCGTCAGCATCTTGGAGGTCGCGTGACTGAGCCCTCGATCAGGTCGCTGCTTGCACCCAGCGACATCGCAAAGCTTGCCGGTGTTGGCCGGCCGGTTGTCAGCAACTGGCGAAAGCGCCACGATGACTTCCCGGAACCAGCGGCCGGCACCCCGGGGCGTCCGTTGTTTGACCGTCGAGACATCGTGCACTGGCTCGACGAGCACGGCTACGAGATCCAAAGCGAGTCAAACGGCGCTCGGCTTTGGTCTGTTCTTAGCGCGGCCCGTGGCAGTGTCGAGGTTCACGTGGCGGCTGAGCTGCTCTTGCTCGTGATGTCCATAAAACATCTTCGTCCGGAGGCACTCGACCTGGTGAAGGACCGAGCCCCCAGCGATCCCGGCGGCTGGCTTCTGGGCCAGATCGAACAGCTGCCGGAGCTTCGGCATGCCGCGGACACTGCCGACTCTGATGCCGCTCTATTGCGCCGCGAGCCGCGTCTGTGGTCCCTCGTGCAGTTCGTTGCGAGCCTCAGCGAGAAGGAACTCCCCCTGGCGGCGGACTACGTGCTGGAGCAGGCCGGCAAGTCCTATGGACGCGGTGCGGGCGAGCATGGGTTCATCGGTTCGCGGACCGCGACGGCACTCGCGTCACTGGTGCCGGCTGACGCCCGGGTCGTCTATGACCCGGCCTGTGGGATCGGAAGCGTACTCACCCAAGCAGCCGAGTCCGCCACTTCCGCGCGACTGATTGGCGTGGATGTGAATATGGGCGCCATTGCCATCGCGGAACAGCGCGCGCTCCTTCGTGACCTGCGGATCGAGCTGTGGCGCAGCGACACGCTCACCGACGACCCGACGCCGGACCTGCGTGCCGACATGATCGTGGCGGAGCCTCCGTTTGGGCTTCGATGGGATCCGAACAAGGTCATGGCTGACCCCCGTTTCAGCTTTGGTCTCGCCTCCAAGAACAGTTCCGATCTCGCATGGGTTGAGCACGCTGTCCACCATCTGGCCGAGGGCGGGCGTGCTCATGTTCTGACCTCTCTCGGACCACTATTCAGGTCCGGGGTTGACCGAGCGATCCGCGCAAAGCTGCTGTCCAGCGGGTGTATTCAGTCGATCGTGACACTCCCTCCTAAGATGCTCCCGCACACTTCGATCAGCACCGCTCTTTGGACCCTGACGAGGTCAAGCACGGCCGATTCGGTGCTGCTAATTGACGCGACAGAGATCGAAGAGGTCGAGCACCGCATCGCCGCGTGGCTGACAACCGCCACCGACGGCGTGACGCCTAGCATTGACGCACCCCACATCCGGGTTGCGGTCACGGACCTGCTCGCAGCGCAGTCAGCACTCGAGCCAGCCCGTTGGATCGGTCTCTCTCCGGCCGACCCCGCCGAGATGTCCGCCAGAGTCCGCGAGTCGCTGCGGGAGGCGACGAACGCACTTGACTGTCTGCGGTATGCAACGCTCAGCATCGGCCCGCTTACGGACCTATCTGCTCCCAGGGTCGTTACGGTTCGTGACCTCGTCGAGAGCTCGGCCATCAAGTTCCGTCCTGGTCGCCCGGACCGGTCGCGCGATCTTGACGAGAAGGCTGAGCGTTCGGTCATCCGTGCCTCCGACGTCCGCGACCGAGTCCTGCCTCCAAGCGCCGGCGACCTGCCGGGACTGGAGGATGAGTTGACCAAGCCTGGCGACGTTCTCGTGACGACCATGAATGAGGTCCGGGCGCTCGTGGATGAAACGGGCGGCCACTTGCCTTCAACGGGAGTTGAGCGGCTGCGCATCACCGACCCCTCACTCCTAACCCCGGCTTACCTGGCTGCTGTGCTCGTGGGCGCGTGGAACGCTCGCTTCCAGGCCGGCTCGACCATTCAACGCGCACCGATCCGTGACCTGGAGATTCCCCTGCTGCCGCGTGCGGAGCAGGATCGCGTCGTCGAAGTTCAGTCGAGCATCGAGTCGCTTGCCAGACACTCCACCGACCTCAAGCGTCAGACAAGCCTTCTCTGGCGGGCGTCGCTGGACTCTCTGCGCTACGGCATACCCATTACCGACACGCCCGCCCGCACGAAGGCCGACCGATGAGCGCTACGCGAATCACCCTCAGCGAGCTGGAACAGTATCTAGCCAAAGCCGCAGATCTGCTCCGTGGAAGCATCGATCAGGCCGACTTCAAGGCCTACATCTTCCCGTTGATGTTCTTCAAGCGGATCAGTGACGTGTATGCGGAGGAGTTCAAGCTTGCGTTGAAGGAGTCCGGCGGCGACCGCGAGTTCGCGTCCTTCGCGGAGAACCACCGATTCGCGATCCCCAGTGGCAGCACTTGGGATGACGTCCGTGCGCGCACCGAGAACATCGGGGCCGCTCTGCAGGCCGCGCTGCGCGAGATCGAGAAGGCGAACCCCGAGACGCTGTACGGAATCTTCGGCAACGCGAACTGGACAAACAAAGACAAGCTCCCTGACCGCAAGCTGGCGGACCTGATCGAGCACTTCTCAACCAGAACGCTGTCGAACACCAATGTCGCACCGGATGTGTTCGGCAACGCCTATGAGTACCTGATCAAACGCTTCGCTGATCAGTCGAACAAGAAGGCCGGCGAGTACTACACGCCGCGATCTGTCGTTCGGCTTCTGGTGAACATTCTCGACCCAGCTGAGGGCGAGAGCGTCTATGACCCCGCATGCGGAACCGGCGGGATGCTGATCGAAGTCATCGAACACGTCAAGGCCGCTGGCGGGAGCCCGAAGACCCTGTGGGGCAAGCTGTATGGCCAGGAGAAGGTCCTGACCACGTCGGCGATGGCGCGCATGAACCTCCTCCTTCACGGCGTAGAAGACTTCAAGATCGTCCGTGAAGACACCCTGCGTTCCCCAGCGTTCTACACGGGCAACCAGCTCGCCCAGTTCGACTGCGTGATCGCCAACCCTCCGTTCTCGCTGAAGAACTGGGGCGAGAGCGAGTGGGGAACCGACCGGTGGGGCCGCAACAGGCTCGGCGGCGTCCCACCGAAGGGGTACGCAGACTGGGCCTGGGTGCAGCACATGCTCACCTCGACCAAACACGACCGCGGACGTGTGGCTGTCGTCCTGCCGCAGGGAGCACTGTTTCGACAAGGTGCGGAAGGCCGGATCAGGACCAAGATGCTCGAGTCCGACCTGATCGAAGCCGTGATCGGCCTCGCGCCGAACCTCTTCTACGGAGCAGGCCTCGCGGCCTGTGTGCTGATCCTGCGCCCCACCAAGCCGCCGTCAACGAAAGGCCGGGTGTTGTTCATCAACGCTGAAGGCCTGTTCAAACGTGGCCGAAACCAGAACACGCTCGAGCCAGAGCACGCCAAAACGATCCTCGACGCTTACAGAGCCTTCAAGGATGTAGACGGCCTCGCGCGTCTCGTCAAGCTGGATGAGATTGCCGAGAACGGCTTCAACCTCAACATCCCGCTCTACATTGCGCTCAGCGCCGAGCAAAATCAACGGACCCTCTCCGATGCCCTTGCCGACCTTGAGCAGGCCAGCGCTCAAGCAGCCAAGACTCGCGCAGCACTCGAAGCTGAGCTAGCGAAGTGGGGCCTGTCAGCTTCCGACTCCCAGGTGGCGCAGTGAACAGCAAGATCAGCCAGCGCGAGCTTGAGAGCTACCTGTGGGGCGCCGCCGTCGTGCTACGCGGCTTGATCGACGCGGGCGACTACAAGCAGTACATCTTCCCGCTCGTGTTCCTAAAGCGGATCTCCGACGTCTACGACGAAGAACACGCCGCCTCGCTGACCACATACGGCGACGAGCAACTCGCTGACCTGCCAGAGAACCATCGGTTCAAGATCCCCGACGGATGCCACTGGGCGGATGTGCGGTCAACAACAGAAAACGTCGGAGCCTGGCTGCTGAGAGCGATGCGCGCGATCGAATCAGCAAACCCGGACACGCTGCCAGGCGTGTTCGGTGACGGTGACTGGGGAAACAAGAACCTCCTGCCCGACTCGACCCTGTCGGACCTGATCGAGCACTTCTCAACCAAGACGCTCTCGATCACGAACCTTCCCGAAGACGAACTCGGAAACGGCTACGAGTACCTGATCAAAAAGTTCGCTGATGACTCCGGCCACACAGCACAGGAGTTCTACACCAACCGCACACTCGTTCACCTAATGACCCTGATGCTCAAGCCGCAGCCTGGCGAATCCGTCTACGACCCGACCTGCGGAACCGGCGGAATGCTGATCTCCACCGCCGCCGAGGTCAAACGGCAAGGCAAGGAATGGCGCAACCTCCGCCTCTACGGCCAAGAACTGAACCACGGCACCTCCGCCATCGCACGCATGAACCTGTTCCTGCACGGCATCGCCGACGGGCAGGTCGCGCACGGCGACACGCTCACACGCCCAGCGTTCCTCAACAAACAGGGCGGACTTCGAACGTTTGACGTAGTCCTCGCCAACCCCCCATACTCAATCAAGGCCTGGAACCGCGACGCGTTCGCCAACGACCCCTACGGCCGCAACATGTGGGGCATCCCCCCACAAGGCCGCGCCGACTACGCGTTCTTCCAGCACATCGCCAAAAGCCTCGACCCCAAAACAGGACGGGCAGCGATCCTGTTCCCGCACGGCGTCCTATTCCGCCGTGAAGAAGCAACCCTACGTGAACAGCTCATCAAGTCCGACCTGCTCGAAGCCGTCATCGGCCTAGGCCCAGGGCTCTTCTACAACTCCCCCATGGAAGCCGTCGTAATCACACTACGAGCGACCAAGCCCGCCGAACACCACCACAAGGTGCTGTTCATCAACGCCGTCGCAGAGTTCGCCCGCGAACAAGCCCAATCATTCCTGCGCGACAGCCACCAAGCCAAGATCCTCGACGCATACCGCAAGTTCGAGAACATCAACCACTTCGCCGCCGTCGCAACCACAGACCAAATCGCCGAGAAGGCCTACTCGCTCGCAATCCCGCTCTACGTCACAGGCGCCAAACGACCGACAAGCGACAAGCAGCTCACCGTCGACACCGCACTCGCCGAATGGCGGCAAGCCGCCAGCGCCGCAGAGTCAGCAGTGGCCGCCGCCATCAAGATGCTCCGAACCGAGACTACGACGTGAGCCTCAACCTCAACAAAAGCAAGTGGACTCG
>JBMFHK010000088.1:6201-10489 GCA_049976865.1 Solirubrobacteraceae bacterium
AGTTCGATCTCCCGCCCCTCGACGAACAAAAACGAATCGCCGACCTCCTCTGGGCCCTCGAGTGGCATAGGCAGGCTCTCAGGAACCAGACGACGGCCTTGTCCGCCGCAAGGAGCGACTTCCGCGAGTGGCTGTTCAGATCCGCAGGGACACTAACGTCCGCGTCACGGGCGTTCTCGATCACGATCGGCCGTCAGAGATCACCCAAGCACGCCACCGGCCCCCACCTAGTACCGTACTTGCGCTCAGCTAATGTCACCGGAACAGGGATCGACATCGAAGACGTGAAGGAAATGAACTTCACGCCAGCAGAGCAGGACAAGTTCAAGCTTCAAGACGGTGATGTCCTCGTCTCAGAGGCTAGTGCAAGCCCTGGGTCTGTCGGCATGCCCGCAACGTGGCGAGGTGAACTTCCAGGTGTGGTCTGCTTCCAAAATACGTTGCTTCGGTTCCGCGCGGTCCCGCATGTCTCACTTGCCGGGATCGTGGAGGAGTGGTGCCATTGGGCCTTTGAGTCCGGGCAATTCCTATCGGCAGCCTCCGGGACCAATATCCGCCACATCGGTGTTGGTGGCGCTTCAAGCATGGAGGTACGACTACCAGACGTCAAGCGACAGACCGAGTTGTTGGATGACCTCCTCAGCTTCACGGACGCCGCCGAGCGCCTCGCAACATATGCCCGTTCCCTCGACGCCGTCTCCGGCTCGCTCCGAAATGAGATCTTCGGAGGCCATCAGTGAGCCAGTTCAACGAGGCTAACTCAGTCCGCGACTTCGTTCGCGACCTGTTCGATTCCGAGACGATCCCGTTCGTGCCGGGAGTCGAGCTTCCGCGAGAGTTCGACGACGTGCTGCTTGAGACGTTCGTCAAGAGTTCTCTGATCGACCTGAACCCTGAGATCGGTGAGGACGTGTCACGGGCGGAGGAGGTTCTCCACAAGATCCGCGCATTGCTGATCTCCGCGCGCAACAGTCCGCATCCGGTAGTCGCAAACGAGAAACTGATGTCTTGGTTGACTGGGGGCCTCTCTATGCCGTTCGGCCAGAGCGGCGAGCACACCACTGTCCGGTTCTTTGACTTCGACCGTGCGGACGATCCTCTGCTGAATCAGTGGATGATCTCAACCGAGGTTACTTTCCGCCAGGGCAACTTGGAGAAGCGGTTTGACCTGGTGCTCTGGTGCAACGGCTTTCCACTCGTTGTCGGTGAGGCGAAGACGCCGGTCCGCCCGGCGCAGACATGGATCGACGGGGCGGTGCAGGTTCACGAGGACTATGAGGAGAACGTCCCGCAGTTCTTCGTCCCGAACGTCTTCTCGTTCGCAACTGAGGGGAAGGACTTCCGGTATGGCAGTGTCGGCATGCCGGTCGAGCTGTGGGGTCCGTGGCGTGATCCGGATACTGCGCCGGACGCCCCCGCAAAGGTTGGCCTGGCCGCCGTGGAGGAATCGGTGCGAGGGGTGCTAACGCCGGCGGCTGTCTTCGACTTCCTGCGGTTCTTCACGATCTACGCGACCGACAAACGCCACCGCAAGATCAAGATCATCGCCCGCTTCCAGCAGTTCCAGGCGACTAACCTGATCGTCGACCGGGTGCTCACCGGGAAGATCAAGCAAGGCCTGATTTGGCATTTCCAGGGCTCTGGGAAGTCGCTGCTCATGGTGTTCACGGCGCTCAAGCTGCGGGCCATGACCAGATTGGCGAGCCCGACGATCCTGATCGTGGTTGACCGTGTTGACCTGGACACCCAGATCACCGGCTCGTTCAACGCCTCAGACGTTCCTGGTCTTGTCGCTGCTGGCAGCCGGGCTGGGCTTCAGACGATGCTGAGCCAGGGGGCGCGCAAGGTCATCATCACGACGATCCACAAGTTCGGTGACGCCTCCGGCGTTCTCGACGATCGTCAGAACATCATCGCTCTGGTCGATGAGGCGCACCGCTCACAAGAGGGGGATTACGGGCAGAAGATGCGTGAGGCGCTGCCCAACGCGTTCCTGTTCGGGCTCACCGGCACACCCATCAACCGCCGGGACAAGAACACGTTCATGTGGTTCGGTGCGACTGAGGATGCCGGCGGCTACCTGTCCCGATACAGCTTTGATGACTCGATCCGCGACGGAGCGACCCTCCCGCTGCACTTCGAGCCAAGGCTGTCGGAGGTGCACATCGACCAAGATGCGATCGATACCGCGTTTGAGGAGCTCGCCGCCGCCAACAACCTCACCGACAGCGAGAAGACGACGCTTTCCCAGAAGGCAGCGTCCATCCAGGTTCTGATCAAGGCTCCCGATCGGATCAAGCAGATCGCCGCCGACGTTGCCGAGCACTTCAACGCCAAGGTCGAGCCAGAAGGTTTCAAGGCACAGCTTGTCGCCTACGACAAAGAGTCCTGCGTCGCCTATAAGGCCGAACTCGACAAACACTTGCCGGCGGAGTCATCGACGATCGTGATGTCAAAGAGCCGCACCGACCCAGCGTCCTGGGCGCAGTGGACCCCGGGCGGCGAGGAGCTTGAGCGGATCACGGCTCGCTTCAACGATCCATCAGACCCCCTGAAGCTCATAATCGTCACCGCGAAGCTCCTGACCGGTTTTGACGCTCCAATCCTGCAATGCCAGTACCTCGACAAGCCGCTGAAGGAGCACACACTCCTACAGGCGATCACACGAACCAACCGCGTCTACCCGCCGCGCAAGACGCACGGCTTGATCGTCGACTATCTCGGGGTCTTCGACGATGTCGCAAAGTCCCTGGAGTTCGACGAGGACCGCGTGAAGACGGTGATCTCAAACATCGCCGAACTCAAGACCCAACTCGAACCCGCAATCGATAAGGCCCTGGCATATTTCCCTGGCGTGAACCGCACGGTCGGCGGCTACGAAGGGCTTGTGCACGCGCAGGCTGCGATCGCCGACGCCACTGCTCGTGACGCGTTCGGTTTCGACTACAGCATCGTCTCGCAGCTGTGGGAGGCGATCAGCCCCGACCCGATGCTCACCCCGTTCCGAGACGACTACAAGTGGCTCACCGACGTGTACGAATCGGTCCGGCCGTCAGACATCACGGGCCGGCTGGTGTGGCATGCCCTGGGCGCAAAGACGATCGAGCTGATCAACGAGCACGTAACCGTCGAAGTGCCGCAGGCCGCGGACACGATCATCCTCGACGCGGAAACCATCGAAGACCTCATGACCGGCAAACGCAACGACGTGCCACCCGCAGAAATCGAGAAGCAAATCACAGCCCGCATCGCCCGGCACCTCAACAACCCTGTGTTCATCGAGCTCGGGCAGCGCCTGAACTCGCTGCGCGAGCGGTATGCCGACATCCAGCAGTCAAGCCTGGAGTTCTTGCGCGAGCTACTCGACCTGGCCAAGGACACTGTCGCCGCGGAGAAGGCAGCCGACGAGATGCCGCGCGAGGAACAGGGCAAAGCAGCCCTGACCGAGCTGTTTGAGGCGCTCAAGAACGACGGCACACCAGTGATCGTCGAGAACATCGTCAACCGCATCGACGAGGTCGTGCGCGGCGTCCGGTTCGACGGCTGGCAAGCCACCCACGCAGGCGACCAAGAGGTCCGCCAAGCCCTCCGAAAGACACTCTACGTGCAGTTCAAGATCCGCGACAACGACGTCTTCGAAAAGGCGCTCAGCTACGTCCGCGAGTACTACTGAGGACGGGCCAAGGGTTCTTGGTGCTGCTCTTTGTTACACGACACGCTGGCCGGGCACGGTCATTGAGCGCCGCTGAGTTTGGTCACGAGATGGCGCTTGGCTTGGATGGATTGTCATGAAGTTCTACTCGATCTGGCAGCCTCTCAAGAACGAAGACGCTCTCACGGCGCTCGTCTTCGGATTTCTGCGTCACGCTCCAGCGGAGTTGGCTCTGCAGGCTTGGTTGACGCAGCTGACCGGCGAACCTGTCGCAACCGGTCCGCTGACGTCATGTGACTTTTGGCCCCGCTACGAGTCGCTAGTCGGTGGACACCAGTCGACCGAGCCCGACTTGGCGTTTCAGCTAGATGCCAGCGGCTCGTGGGTCATTGTGGAGGCCAAGCCTCTCTACAAGCAGCATGATCCTCACCAGCTAGGCCGCGAAGCGGTCGACACGGTCCACGCAACCGGCGCCCAACGTGCGACAGTCGTCATGGTCGGAGCGGACCTTGGCGCACCCGTCGAGTACGCAACCTTCGAAGCCGAAGTCAGACGCCAACTCGCCGAACACAACCTCAAGACGTAACTATTCAGGTGGTCGGTGGCCTGGCTGGAGTGGTTCAGCCTGATGCGGGG
>JBMFHK010000089.1:0-10164 GCA_049976865.1 Solirubrobacteraceae bacterium
GGGACACGCTCGAGCAGGATCTGCGGCGCCGCGACCTGACGATCAACGCGATCGCGCAAGAGCTGGACGGATCCGTGGCCGGCGCCAAGCTGGTTGACCCGTGTGGTGGCGTGGCGGATCTCAACGCGGGGGTGCTGCGCGCGGCCGGACGTGAGTCGTTTGACGCGGATCCGCTGCGTGTGCTGCGCCTCGCCCGGATCGCCGCTCAACTCGGCTTTCAGCCCGAGCTTCAGACCAGGGAGCTTGCCCTGGCTGCCGCGCCGCGTCTGACTGGCGTGGCGGCTGAGCGGGTGTTTGCTGAGCTGTGTCTGCTGGTTGCTAGCGACCGCGTCGTTGAGGGTATCCAGCTGGCCGGTGAGATCGGCGCAACAGGCGCGGTTCTGCCGGAGCTGGAGGCGCTGCGCGGGGTGCAGCAGAGCCCATACCACCACCTTGACGTCTACGACCACACGCTCGCGGTGCTCTCAGAGCTGGTCGCCATCGAACGCGACCCGGAGGCGTTCTTCCCCGGAGTCGCAGGCGAGCTTCTGGGCGTGCTCGCCCAGCCGCTGGCAAACGGGCTGACCCGTGGCCAGGCGCTTCGTTTTGGTGCTCTCATGCATGACATCGCCAAGCCGTCCACGCGGGATGTGACCGCTGACGGGCGGATCACATTCTTTGACCATCACCGCGTGGGTGTGACCATGGCGACCGCGATCCTTACAGGGTTACGGGCCAGTGAGCGCCTGGTCAGCTATGTCTCGGCGCTCACACGCCACCATCTCAGGCTCGGCTTCCTGGTGCATGAGCGGCCGCTCTCCCGCCGGGCGCTCTACGACTATCTGGCGGCCTGTGAACCCGTCGGCGTCGATGTGAGCGTGCTCAGCGTCGCTGACCGGCTTGCGACCAGAGGGCGCAACCATGAGCGTGCGATCAGCGCGCATCTGCAGCTGGCGCAGGAAGTCATGCCTGATGCGCTGGCCTGGCAGGCGGACCGTCCTCGGCCACCGATTGCGGGCGACGAGTTGGCGAGGGCTCTGCAGATACGGCCCGGGCCACGCCTGGGCGCACTGCTTGCAGAGCTGGCTGCCGCCTCCTATGCCCATGAGTTCGAGGATCGGGAAGAGCTGCTTGCTCATGCGCGTCGCTTCCTTTTGCGGGATGGCGAGGAGCGATAGCCTGCGGTCATGAGCAGCGAAGACTGCATCTTCTGCATGATCGTCGCCGGTCAGGTACCGGCAGTGATCATCGATGAGGATGAGCGCACCCTGGCTTTCATGGACATCGCCCCGGCAACGTCCGGGCACTCGCTGGTCATCCCCAAGCACCACGCAAGCGATCTCTGGGAGATTGAGCCTGCTGAGCTTGCGGCGGTGACGGCGGCCGCACAGCGGGTCGCGCTGCGGATGCGAGACCGGCTCGGTGCTGACGGCGTGAACCTGATCAACTCCTGTCGAGCACAGGCGTGGCAGACGGTGTTTCACTTTCACATCCACGTCATTCCAAGGTATTCGGGAGATCCACTGCGCATGCCGTGGCATCCGCAGCCGGTGGACCTCCAGGAGATTCAGGAGGTTGCACAGCGGCTGCGCTGACGGCGGCCGGATTTTGAAGTGCTGGACAGTTGAGCCGCGGCTGTATAGGGTTTAATCAGTCGGTGGGCGCGCTCCGGCGCGGTGGCCGATTTCATTGCTGACGTCGAAGGGGATTCATCACATGGCAACTGGAACCGTGAAATGGTTCAGTGACGACAAGGGCTTCGGGTTCATCACGCCCGATGACGGTGGCCGCGATCTGTTCGTTCATTACACCGGTATCAACGGCGACGGGTATAAGTCGCTGCCTGAAGGCTCGAAGGTTTCGTATGAGGAGGAGGCAGGCTCCAAGGGCCCCAAGGCCGTAAACGTCACCAAGATCTGAACGGCGGCTGCAACATTTCGCGCAACCGCGCTCGTGGGGTCGTGTTCAATGGGTATATGAAACGCGTCACGATCGTCCTGCTGTCCACGGTTTTTGCTGTCCTGGCGGTCCCAGCCTTTGCGCCTGCGACTCAGGTTCAGGTTGGGGTCACCAAGAGTCCGCTGGTTTCGCCGGTCTGCCCTGTCGGGGTGTCGGCGAGCAACTGCACAATCGTGCTCACCCAGGTGACCGCGTTTGAGACGCGGCGCGACGGCGTGAAGGATCCGACGACGATCAAACAGTCGGGTGTGATCTCCTCGTTCTCTGTTGGTCTGGCAGGCACCAAGACGATCACCGGTTCAGACATCTCCTATCTGGACAAGACCTACGGCGGCCCACCTGAGGTGCAACTGACCGCACTTGCCTCGGTGGGAACGCCTGGTCTGCCGAGCTACCGTGTTGCTGCGCAGACCCCTGTCTACCGTGTGCGTTCACAGCTTGGCAACGTTGCGGAGATCCCGCTGACAACACCGCTGCCGGTGGTGCGCGGTGAGATCCTGGCGTTGACGGTGCCGACCTGGGCGCCCGTGCTGTCCTTTGATCTGTCAACCACGCAGTTCTCCTACAGTCAGAGCCGCAAGCACACCAGGGTCAGCAGCGGTTCCAGCTGCAACACCTCGGCGGGCGCGAACCTGGCTCAGGAAATGCTCGGCGAGCTCTCCTACTACACGTGTGTCTACGCCGGCACCAGAGTGGAGTACTCGGCGCTGGAGATCGCCACGCCGGTGGGTTTGAGCAGCGCTGAGCGGCGTCGCCGCCGCTAGTGCGGGGCGGCCACGCTCAGCGCTGCCAGCCTTGCTCAGCGCTGGTCGCCCCGCTCAGCTTGCCGCTGCCGTCGACGGGACTGGCGTGTCACGCAGATACCACTCCGCGTCCAACGCCGCCTGACAGCCTGAGCCAGCGGCGGTGATGGCCTGGCGGTATGTGTGGTCAACCAGGTCGCCGGCGGCGAAGACACCTGCAAGGTTGGTGCGAGTTGAACGGCCCTCGGTCTTCACGTACCCGTTGGCGTCTAGCTCCACCTGACCGGCGGTGATCTGTGACTGTGGCTCGTGGCCAACCGCGATAAACGCGCCGTCAAGCTCGATCTCACGCGTGGAGCCATCACTGGTGTTGAGCAGGCGAGCGGCGGCCAGCGAGCCGTTATCACCGCCGACAAACTCAGCCACTGAGTAGGGTGTGAGCAGCTCCAGGTTGGCGACTGAGCGGGCACGATCGACCATGATGGGTGAGGCTCTGAAGGCGTCGCGACGGTGGATGACCGTCACCTTCGAAGCAAACTTGGCCAGGAAGATCGCCTCCTCCATCGCAGAGTCGCCGCCGCCGACCACCACGGTCGGAACATCCCTGAAAAATGCTGCATCGCAGGTCGCGCAGTAACTGACGCCACGGCCGGTGAGCAGCTCCTCGCCAGGCACACCGAGCTTACGGTGTTGCGCACCCATGGCAAGGATAACGGCACGGGTCAGATGAACCTCGTCTCCTACGAACACCTTGTGCAGGCCGCCGCTTGATGACAACTCAAGTGCGGTTGCCTCGTCGGTCTGAAGACGCGCTCCAAAGCGCTCCGCCTGCTCACGCATGTGGGCCATGAGGTCTGGCCCCATGATCCCCTGCGGGAACCCTGGAAAGTTCTCCACGTCGGTTGTCTCTTGCAGCAGGCCGCCCCAGGCGAAGCCTTCCACGACCAATGGTTTTAGATTGGCTCGCGCGGTGTACAGCGCCGCCGTGTAACCGGCTGGGCCGCTGCCGACGATCACAACGTCCTCGACTGCCCGTGTCCCAGTGTCTTGTTCTTCACTCATGCCCCGAGTATATGAGCCGTCCTTCTGGGTCAGGGAGACCTCGCTGTGGGGCTGCGGAGCATGTGCGGGGGCAGCCTGATGTGGTCGCGCGGCTTCGGCGTGGCGCACATCGGCGGGAAATCCGTTCAGACAGCTTCACCAGCCGACTGTGTGGATGAAGCAGGGGTGCTGGCGTTGTCGGCTTCCCAGCGGCGCACGGTGCGGCGAAGCTGAAAATAGGCCACGCCACCCGGCAGGGTCGGCAGCCAGAACGAGAAGGCCCGGTAGGCGAGCACCGCCACAACGGCGCCTTGGACGCTGACGCCGAATACGCTGAACGCGCCGATCATTCCTCCTTCCACGCCTCCAACCCCGCCGGGTAACGGCAGCGCGTTCCCGAACCAGCCAACAAAGTAGGCCATTACCACGACGCTTGCATCGGGGGAGTAGCCAAACGCGTGAAAACACGCCCACAGGGTGGCGATGTCAAAGGCCCAGTTGCCGATGGCTCCCAGCACACGCGGGTCACCGGTGCGGACCAGACTGATGGCGGTGCGTACGCCGACCGCTGTGGCTTGCGGAGCCGCCATCAGCCGTCGCGCTGCCGCTCCGATCACGCCTCGCTTCTTGGCGCGGGAGGCGGCCAGGCGCTCCAAGTCCTCTGGGAGCAGTGCCGTGGAGAGAAACGCCAGGATCACCACGAGCGCGAAGATGGTCGGAATGATGGTGATTGCAAACGGCGCCTTGCCGGGTAGGATGTGGGTGTAGAGGCCGATCCCGTCGAGCGTCAGCGCTCCCATGTAGACGCCGTAGAGCAGAGTGAGGAAGGCGATCAGCCGGTATGCCACTAGGCGCGGCTCCATTCCGGCGCGGCGCAACGCCCAGGCGGTCAGAGCGATTCCACCTGCGCCGGCGGCAGCGAAGAAACGTGTTGCCGCGACGCTTGCCATCGTGATCTGGTAGCTGACCTTCCAACTGATGCGGGCGCTGTCATGGACAAACACCACGCGGAAAAGCGCCACGTAACTTGCGTAGGACAGAAACTCAAGCACTGCGGCTGCGGCCAGCCAACGAGCGTCGCCATGCCCCAGGCGCTTGAAGCTGGCGCCAAACCCCACCAGTTTTGGCAGACCGAAGTACAGAAACCCGACCACGGCCACCACAAAGACCAGCGAGGCAGCCACGCGCCCGCGTGTGACCAGGACGCGCGGCATCTGGTCACTCCCGGATTGCTGAGGCGGAAGCTCTCCGGACACGGAACTGGTCAGTCCGCTTCGCCCAGCTTGTGCAGCGAGTCCAGCGCTCGCTTAAGGTTCCGAGCGGCCGGGGTCACCGGTTTGGAGCTGAAATGAACGGCCTCGGCCAGGGCGGCCCCTCCAATGAGGTCGATCGCGTAATGCTCACCGAGATAGACCAGCGCCAGCCCGAGCGTCCCGGCGTACAACCAGCCAACCGTGCCGGCCACCGGGTCAACCTCGCTGAGCAACCGTGCCGCCATCACCGAGGTTGCAAAGTGCAAGGAGGGCATGGCGGCGAGCGGATTGCCGCCCAGCGTGTCGTAAAGAGCGTTCCAGCGGCTGCCCCAAAACGTCTCGCCGTACTCAAGCATCATGCGTCTCACGGGCAGGTGCGCCATCGAGTGATCAGAGCGATGGCCGGCCTCGTCGACCTCGACGCCGTGCGGAAGCCGTTCAACGTGCCCGCTGGCTGCGGCCCACCAAGGCGGTGCGGTTGGCGCCAGCCAGTAGATCACCGCTCCGGTGTCAAATACGGCGTACATGCGCGCCGCGGCGGACGGGAACTTCTTGGGTCGCCGCGCCAGCGTGTACGCGACCGACAGGTGGGGCACGGCAAACCATACCCAGTGGCTCCACACTAGGAGTCGCTCGAACTTGCTGATGCGGTGATCATGCGTGAAAGCCGCCTGCAGACGCTGTGAAGGGATCTTGCCAAGCCCCAGCACGCGGTCGATTTTCACCGGGTAATCAACATGCGCGCGTCGGCGTAACGCCTGCGGGTCGTCATTGGGCATTTCGTAGGCGGTCATGTACGCCCACATCTGTAGGCCGCAAACGGCGATGTCGCGCAGGCGGCTGCGCTCGGCGGCTATGTACAGGGCGGTTGGGGCCGTCGCGGCAGCCATGAGCACAGGTATTTTCGGGAGCTTGAGCCTGCGCCTGAGTAGCGGAGCGGCGGCGCCCGCGGTTACGAGCGCCCACGCTGGAAGTTGGATTGCCCTAGAGCGTCGCAAGCTCCGAAATTATAGGAACGACCCGCTCCCGGCGCGTTTGGCAGCCGTTCATCCCGGTACTGGCTTTCCCCGAGCACAGGAACCCGGTTGCGCGGCAGGTCTGCGGCAACACACGGTTGGAGGTCAGGATCGCCGCGGGCTCGGCCCTGACCGTCGTGGTGATGGCCGTTGTGGACATCACCAAGCTCCTCGGCATCGTCAACCGGCCAGGCTCGGAACCTGGTGCGGCTTGTGATTCAGTTTTAGGGTGTGTGTGGTCCGCTTGTAGTTGGTTTCCAGGCTGATCTGTTTGCGATTGTGTTCTACCGGATGCCGGCGCATTTCTGGGCGCTCTGTACCTTGCTTTGCTGTGCGGCGCGATGGTCGTCGACGTGAATTGCCAGCACGAATATCCGCGCTGGTCTGTTCGCCGGCGCTGACCGTCTCCGAGCCACCATGGGATTTGGAGAGCGTGCGCTTCTGTCCAAGCCCTGACCGGTCGGCACAGCGAGATCAGGAACACGTGCCCTTAATACGGCGATACGGCGCGGCAATGCCGCCGGTCACCATTTAGTCCGGCGATCCTGGTAGGGTGCGGTCTGTTGAACACAAAGATCCACCGCAAAGGTTCCGCTCGCGTAGGGGCTGCTCTCGCGGCGGCGGCTGTGGCGGGACTGCTTGCCGGATGCGGCTCGGCCGGACCTGTCAGTCACAGCTCCGCTGGGGCGCCGGTGCTCACGGTGCCCACCACCGGAACCGCGACGCTGAGTATCCCCACCTCACCGGCGAGTAGCAGCCACAGGTCGTCTTCCCGTGTCAGACACAGCTCGTCGACCGTAAGCGCGTCGTCAACCGTGGGCGGCAACACCGGGTCGGGCAGCGCAACCTCAACTGGCACTCAGGCCAGTCCGGCAGTCACCACCACGCCGACAACAGGTGGGGGTGGCTCCGCGGGTCTTGGCGCTAAAACGACGTCTTCCACCACGCCTGCTGCCAGCACCGCCACGACCTCTACGGTCTCGGCCGGCGGCGGCGCGGCAGGGCTCTGAGTTTCTCCGCACAGCGGTTCCAGGTCGGGGTGAGCGCTCGGTGCGCGTCACTGAGATGGATAGCTTGGGGGTCAGGGCATGATGACGGCGGATCCGTCAAAGCGTCCGGCGCGCAGGTCGGCAAGCGCCTGCTCCGTTTGTTCTAGAGGGTACGTTGTCACGTTGGTGTGCACCTGGGCCGCGGCGGCCAGCGCGAGCATCTCTTCTCCGTCGCGGCGCGTCAGGTTCGCAACCGAGCGGATGCTCCGTTCCTGCCACATGTCGTCATAGGAGAACGGCGGTATTTCACTCATATGGATGCCGGCACAGACCACCGTTCCGCCGCGGTCAAGCGCCCGTAACGCGAGCGGAATGAGCGTCCCATCGGCCGCGAAAATGATCGCGGCGTCCAGCGGCTCGGGGGGCATCTGCGTGCTTGACCCTGCCCACTCGGCCCCGAGCGACCGCGCAAACGCCTGCGCCCGGACGTCGCCGTCCCTGGTGAACGCAAAGACGCTGCGACCTTGGTGCACGCACACCTGACAGATGATGTGAGCGGCCGAACCAAAGCCGTACAGGCCGATCCGTCTGGCGTCACCGGTCATGGACAGCGCTCGGTAGCCGATCAGGCCGCCGCACAACAGCGGTGCCGCCTGCTCATCGCTGAGGCGCTCAGGGAGCTCGAAACAGTAGCGCTCGTCGGCCACGGTCCACTCGGCAAAGCCGCCATCGATGTCACGCCCAGTGAATCGGGCTTGGCGGCATAGGTTCTCACGGCCTGAGCGGCAGAAGTCGCACTCTCCACACGTCCAGCCGAGCCACGGTACCCCGAGCCGGCGGCCGTCATCAGTGGTCCCGACGATCTGGTGCCCGAGCACCACGGGAAGCCGGGTTGCGGCAATCTCGTTGTCGCGAAGATGCAGATCTGTGCGGCACACCCCGCAGGCGCTGACACGCAGGCGCAGCTGGCCTGCCTGTGGTTGCGGCTCGGGGATTTGACGCACCTCCATAGGCTGGCCCTGGCCAGTCAACAGCGCGGCTCTCATCTGACCTCCATTCGTGCGTTGTTTGTCATGCGGTCACCATCAGTTCGCTTGCTGTCATGCGACGCAAAAGGTCTGTGACCATCCGCGCGGTGGCTCCCCAGATTGTGTGGGTCCCGACTACATACGTGTCGGTCCTGACGGTCGATCCACGGCGCTGCACGCGCCGTCTTGCGTACCCTGCCACGATGTCCGGCATCGCGAGTTCAAATACGGCCTGCACCTCTTGCACGCTGGGGATCCAGTGCAGCCCGCTCGGGATGATCGCCACAAACGGGTAGATCCCGTATCCGGTGGCTGGCAGTGGCATGGGTTCCAGTGCCCCAATGATCCGGGCGGTGGCCACTGGCAGCCCAATCTCCTCATGCGTTTCCCGCAGTGCGGTGGCGGTGAGATCGTTGTCAGACGGCTCCCAACGGCCACCGGGAAACGAGATCTCGCCAGCGTGACGGGCCAGATCGTGGCGTCGCTGTGTGAACACCGCCTGCGCCACACCGTGGTCCATGAACAGCGCCACCAGAACCGCGGCCCGCACGGCGCTGCGCAACTCGATCTTGGCGGCGGCGTCTGGTTCCAGAAGGACCGTGGCAAGGGTATCCAAACCGGCCTGCGTCATGCTCAGACCAGTGGGTTGAACAGCAGCCCGGTCGGGATTTTCGGGTAGAAGAACGTGGATTTCGGAGGCATGATCTCACCGCTTGCAGCAATGTCGCGGATCCGGCTGACAGGGGTTGGTGCCATCAACAGTGCTGCGTCACGGTTGCCGTTGAGCACTTGCTCAAGCGCCTGACCGTCGTCGCGGGCGTAGCCCAGTCCGTCGAGGTGGTCTATCTGGCTGTCAGTCATTGCCAGCGCGCCCTTGAGCAGCAACGCTTCGGTGACCGCTGTGTCGAGCTGCCGGTAGGCCGCCGAGCACCCCGGAAGTGCAGCGTCAACCGCGGCCGAGTCGGTGAGTCTGAGTCGTAGCGGCCGCTTGCTGCGCACGTCGATGTAACCGAGCTCAACAGCGCTGCCTGCCGCTGGCGCAAGCTCGGCGTTGTTGCGCAGCTCAGTGATGTCGAAGTGGGCGTGCAAGGCTTGGTCAAGCGTGCGCCAGCGGGCCGCATCGAGATTGCTGATCAGCCGGTGGGTGGGGAAGACCGTCAGTCCCGGATCCTCCAACGCAACCAGGCACATCAGCACGTAACGGTGGGCGCCCTCGCCGCCAATCTCCTCAGCGTAGACGCGGGCTGTCTCGTAACGATGGTGTCCGTCTGCGATCAGCAGCTCGGCGTTGGCTGTGACGCGCTGGACAGCCGCGATGGCATCCGGATTCTCCACTCGCCAGAGGCGGTTGATCGTACCGTCAGTGTCGGTGGTCTGCGCCCACGGTTCTGAGCCTCCAGTATTGGCTGAGAGCGCGGCCCAGGCTTCCTGGGCCGGGTCAGAGTACAGCGCAAAGATGGGGGAGAGGTTCGCTTGGGTGGCGCGCGTCAGCCGCAGCCTGTCTTCCTTCGGTCCCGGGTGCGTGCGCTCGTGCGCTCGGATGCGGCCCGGCCCGTAGTCCTCAACGCGCACGCGGGCAAAAAAACCGCGCCGCGTGCGTGACCTGCCGTCAGGGCCGATGTAATCCTGCTCAAGCGGCCAGATCGCGGGCGTCTGGTCCTGAACGACGACGCCCAGCTTGCGCCAGCTGGCGAGCGTGAAAGCGGCGTGTTCATAAGGGTCGCCGCCGTCGGCGACGACCGGCAGATCAATCTCCACGACGTTGTGCGGCGAGCGCGCGCCAAGTGCGGATCGCATGGCATCGTCAATCACGTCATAAGGTGGCGCGACCACATCCTGGAGTCCGCCTGTCAACTCGGTGGCGTAGTGCAACGCTCGCAGTGGTTGAACGTCAGCCATTACTCTTGAGCCTAGTCACTGTTCGCGTCGTTTGTTGGCTGGGCGGGCTGCTCGGAGTCGTTCTTGGTCATCGTCGTGCTCATGGTGCTCCCTATCTGAAAGCCGCGCCCCGGCCGTCAGAGCCGCTCGCCCCTTCAAGGCTTCGCGTCTCAGACGGCCGGGCAACAGCCGTCCTGGTTTTCACCACCCACCAAACACACTTAGTGGTCCCCGCCGTAAATCCTGTGAGGGTTTGGAGGAGTCATAACGGGAGCGGC